>NZ_QQAI01000039.1:0-1530 GCF_021023115.1 Psychrobacter sp. CCUG 69069 | reverse complement strand
TGCTATTGAAACCAACAGTAGTGTGATGGCAAATAGGATCAGACTAAGTTGACGGTTAAACTGTAATAAATACTGATGATGCACGTCAATGGGTAAGGCGATAAGGGCAAGCATGTCATCGTCTCCAATAACCATAGCTCGATAACGTCTGTCTTTAATATTTATTACAAACTGTCTGTCATCATGATTTTGCTGTAATGATAATAGGTTAAAGTCGGCACTTAATTCATTAGCAAAGTTTTTGGGAGTACTAGATAGCAATCGCCCCTCTTTATCAGCAATGATAGTTTTTAGATCGTAATCTAGCGCTGATGAATGCAGGTGATCATCATTTTCTGTGGCTATTGTAGGAAGTAGATTTGAAGAAGCTTTCGAGCTTAGCGGTTGTTGAGTGTTTGATGGACTTTGAGGCTTAGGTAGTGTCTGAGAGGCTATTTGGTTATCCGCCTCTGTTACGCGCTTACGTAGATTAAAGGCTGCGTGGGTAATGATTTCAGCATCCATTTGCTCAAAATGGCCTTTAACAGAGTGCTGTACCCAGATATAGATTATCAACTGCGATAAAACGACAAACATCGTCAATAAAAACACAGTTCGCCATAGTAAGGGTAAGCGTCGATTGTCCAATCTATTTATCATATTGGCTATCTTCCGTTTCGCTGGCAGCTTTATTACTAGCTGAAACGTCGACAGCATCTAATCGGTAGCCCATGCCACGCACAGTATGAATTAGCTTGGTATCAAACTCATCGTCTATTTTTATACGCAGACGTCTTATTGCCACATCAATCACATTAGTATCGTTATCAAAGTTCATATCCCATACTTGTGAAGCAATGATTGAGCGTGGTAATACTTCACCGCGGCGCTCTAATAGAAACTGTAATAGGGAGAACTCTTTTGCGGTTAGTTTAATGGGCGTGTCTCCTCTATGTACAGTGCGCTTGGCAATGTCCATTTTGAGATCCGCTATTTGCATGAGCGTACTTTTATAGTCGGCTTGATTGGCGCGTCGTAATAAGCTTTTTATCCTGACTATTAACTCTGCAAAGGCAAAAGGTTTGGTCAGATAATCATCACCGCCAATCTCAATCCCCTTGATTTTGTCATCTAAATCATCTTTTGCGGTTAGAAATAACACTGGCGTATGCTTGCCAGCCGCTCGGTAATTACGTACTAGCTCAAAACCGCTAACATCAGGCAGCATAACATCCATGAGTATCACGCTAAACTCTTCAGTCATCATAGCATGGTAGCCATCTAAACCTGTCAGCTGATGATCAACAATGAAGCCTGCTTCACTTAAGCCTTTTTTTACATATTCGCCGAGTTTTAATTCATCTTCTACTAGTAGTACTTTCATAGTAATCCTTCAATATAATTATGATTTTATAATACCCAAATCAATATAAATGACAAAACGGACTGGTATCTGACAAAGATGTCATGCGCTCGTCATCAAATGGTCAGTCTTCGTTTGTTAATCTATACCTATAGTACATAGCGGCTCATTCTTGATACGAGTAGCTA
>NZ_QQAI01000038.1:0-1571 GCF_021023115.1 Psychrobacter sp. CCUG 69069 | reverse complement strand
TATGACAAGAGCGCATTTGCTGCGGGACACCGTAACGCTCTTTAAATAAAGATAAATCTGTAACGTCTTGCGCAGTTGCGCTTAGACCATGACCTTCGGCATAGCCTACCCATTCTTTGCAGCAGCCGCAGTTGGCATCTTTATAAACTGTGGCTGAGACGTTTTTGAGTAATGATGACGAGCTGTTAACGGGAGCATTTGTAGGAGCAGAACTTTCATTTTGTACTTGTGCATTCTGGGTAGCAGACTGTTCAACCTTTACTGGTTGAGAATCAGAGCCACTGGTATTAGATTGGCTGCAAGCGGCTAGCGTTAACGAGAGTGACGATGTCACCACCAATAAAAGGACACGACTGGATAACCAGCTATGTCCATTAGAAAGCACATGTGTGTAATGTCTCATTAAATTACTCCTAAACGTCTATTATTATGCTCGATATTCTAAAAACTTACACCCTATATTTAATTCTTATGTACTTAACTAAAAACATTAAATGCAGCACTGTTCAGTACTGCATTATTAATATAATAGCGACAACCGTGAGTTAGGAGGCTTTCATATCTAGAAAGTATTAATGCTGCATTCCAGATTCATCATCCGACATATTCATATCACCGTCAAATGACATGTCCATCATATCGCCATCTATCCTAGTGGTTAGCATCGTGTACTGAGCTTCATCTAATTCAGGTAACGATCTGATAAAAGCAACCATTGCCCACATTCTAGCGTCATCATGGGACGCGCCCCACGTAGGCATTCCAGATGCCATAATACCGTGCTTGATTGCCCAAAAGCCTTGCTTTGCACCGTCTTCTGTTTGATAACGTTTGACAATATCAGCCTTGGTAAAGTTGGGCGGCTTTGGATATAAGCCCTCACTAAAGTCAGTTTGTGCCACTCCCGGAGACAAGTGACAGCCTGCACACATATCCTTATAGTCCGCGCCCCCAGAAATGATATCGACCTTCTCTAAGTCTGGTACCACAATATCTTTACTGGCATTTGCTATGGAACGATTGCGAGCGGTTTCCAAAAAGCTAAACATCATTGGGCTATGCTCTTGGTCAGCTCCCACATTGACAACACCACTAGTAACAACCGCAAACACGCCAACGATTGCCACAAATACGGTAAAGAGCGCACCCAATAAAAATTTCATATGTTTTCCTAAAACTTTATTTTCGTTAAGTGTTGACTGCTATTTAGCAGAGCTAAAATTTTTAAGATTTACTGTCGTTAGTAACACAGTTTTTTTGGTACATTTGCTTCATTTTACCCATGTTAGCCATCATTGCTTTCATAGCAGGATCTTTCATATCCATCTTGCTATGATCCATTTTTTGCATCATTTGCATATTCTTTTCCAACTTTTCACAGTTCATTTGATCTTTTTTAGCATGCAATTTTGGATCATGCGCCATAGCTGAGGTCGATACGACAAGAGCGACGGCAGTGGCTACGATTGCTTTAGGTAAAGACTTTGATTTAAAGAGTGACATGGTTAATCCTTAATTGATTTAGTTGAGGGTACATAAAGCTTTAGGATATTAATTCAGTCTAAAGCATA
>NZ_QQAI01000037.1:0-2479 GCF_021023115.1 Psychrobacter sp. CCUG 69069 | reverse complement strand
GACCTAAGTTAATCCATGAAATGAGAGTTGAACTTATATATCTGATAACTTATTAATAGAACTACATCTGCTGCGCTGGCGACTCAATAGCCGCATACACTTGAGTGCTGCCATCCTTGTTCAATTGAATGACTTTATAGGGCATAAATTTATCTTGATATTCCATGCCCGGACTACCAACTGGCATACTCGGTACCGCAAGACCGATGGAATCAGTTGGCGGATTGGCTAGAAACTGTGCCATGTATTTGGCAGGAACGTGACCTTCAAAAACATAACCATTAGTAGTGACGGTGGTATGACAAGAGCGCATTTGCTGCGGGACACCGTAACGCTCTTTAAATAAAGATAAATCTGTAACGTCTTGCGCAGTTGCGCTTAGACCATGACCTTCGGCATAGCCTACCCATTCTTTGCAGCAGCCACAATTAGCATCTTTGTAAACTGTAGCCGAGACGTTTTGTAGAATTGTCGACCCAGTACCTGAATTAGCACTGACAGACATCATTTGCGGTTGTGGTTGCTCTATTTGAGCACTTTTGGTGGCAAGCGTTGGCTCAGTTTGAGTAGAATTTGAAACACTAGTATCGGGCTGACTACAAGCCATTACTGTTGACGTTGCTACTAGTAAAAGAGCAGAAGCTGATACCTTTTTATGTCCATTGCCCATTATATTTATATAGCGTCTCATAACTTACTCCTAAGCGTCTGCTTATCTGTTGAACCTTCTAAAGATTTATACCCTATAACTAAGTGTAGTATAGGCAAAGTTTAAATCCCAAAAGGCAGCACTATTTAGCACTGCGCTTTTATAAAGGAATATGGAAGAATTAATGCTGCATTCCAGCTCCACCTTCTGACATATCCATCATGTCGCTATTCAGTGACATATCCATCATGTCATCATCCAGTCTAGTGGTTAGCATGGTATACTGATTCTCATTTAACTCAGGTAGTGATCTAATAAAAGCGACCATTGCCCACATTCTATCGTCGTCATGAGAAGCACCCCATGCTGGCATGCCTGATGCCATAATACCGTGCTTAATCGCCCAAAAACTTTGCTGAGCTCCTGCATCCGTTTTATAACGATCAACTACTTGCGCATTAGTGAAATTAGGTGGCTTAGGGTATAGGCTCTCACTAAAATCAGTGCTCTCTACCCCAGGAGACAAATGGCAGCCTGCGCACATATCTTTGTAATCGGCACCGCCTGAGCTAATCATCTCTACTTTTTCTAAATCTGGAACAATAATGTCCTTGCTAGCGTAGGCTATTGAACGGGTGCGAGCCGTCTCCAAGAAATTATAAACCAATGGACTATGTCCTTGATCAGCGCCAATATTAATGACACCACTCATAACCACAGTAAAGACACCAACAATAGCGACCACGACAGTGAAAAGTACTCCTAGTAAAAACTTCATGGGTTTATCCTAAAATTCATTTTCTTTAATACCCTACTCTTAGCGTCTACAAATATTTCCTACAAACCCTTATTACTGATTGATGAAACTATCTAGCAGTAATAAAGGATTTATAAAATCAATGTTTAAGAGTCACTTTTATCTGTTACGCAGTGCTTTTGATACATTTGCTTCATTTTACCCATGTTAGCCATCATCGCTTTCATAGCGGGATCGCTCATGTCCATCTTGCTATGATCCATTTTTCCCATCATATCCATATGCTTTTGCATTTTTTCACAGTTCATTTGATCTTTTTCAGCATGCATTTTAGGATCATGTGCTAGAGCTGAGGTTGAAACGACTAGAGCGACGGCAGTGGCTACGATTGCTTTAGGTAAAGACTTTGATTTAAAGAGTGACATGGTTAATCCTTAATTGATTTAGTTGAGGGTACATAAAGCTTTAGGATATTAATTCAGTCTAAAGCATAACTTATTGATTCTGACAGAGAGATGACAGCAAGATGACAATATTGTCATCTTGCTACTTTTATATTTTAATGCTGCACGTATTCATTTAGTATGGCATCAGCATTTCTATCACGATCGCTACCATATTTTTTTATAAAATACTTTTCAGACTGCAGATGTTGATCTTGATGCTGAACTTGGCAAGCGACTCGTGCATCAACATAGCTTTTCATTTGAGCATCAGACATCTGCGCGTTATTGTGATCTAGATTTCTGGCAAACGTAGTTAAGTTATCGCAATTATCGATAATTGAAGTGCTTAGATTGGTAGTATGCGCATTAGCTGCTGATATACCGATAAGCATCGAAGCGGATAGCAGCACCACTTTTTTGAATGAACGATAGCTTTTCATATAACATCCTTAATAAATTATTAAATATTGAAACTAATTACCTGTAGTAATAATTCATAATAGCTACTCGTATCAAGAATGAGCCGCTATGTACTATAGGTATAGATTAACAAACGAAGACTGACCATTTGATGACGAGCGCATGACATCTTTGTCAGATACCAGTCCGTTTTGTCATTTATATTGA
>NZ_QQAI01000036.1:0-3098 GCF_021023115.1 Psychrobacter sp. CCUG 69069 | reverse complement strand
GCATTAGCCCTCCCTTTTTTATTACGTTATTCCTTACGGTATTTACCATCACCATAAGATAATATTTCCATTGTCGTGGTACACAGTTGACAGTTTATTTGACCAGCAGCGGCTTTTGATAAATCCAGAATACGGCCTCGAATAAAAGGTCCTCTGTCTGTAATTTTTACAACTACGCTCTGCTTTGTCTTTTGATTGGTCACTTGTACCTTCGTTCCAAACGGCAACGTACGGTGCGCGGCCGTTAAAGAGTTCATGTTAAAGATACTTCCACTAGCGGTACGTTTTCCATGAAACTTACTCCCATAATAACTGGTGTTACCAGCAAAAACGGTGGTGCTCAGCAATAGTGATAACGTGATAACCAAAGACTTGATTAAATAAGACATTTAATACCTTTAAGCAATTTATAAGATAGACAGCTACTCTTGCCTATATCATCCATACTCCCTACGAGTATCGACGTTATATTCATTTTAAAGCACATAAATTGTCCTATCCTTACGGCTCTGTAAAAGAACGCCCAAGTTCAAATATTGCCCTTTTCATACCTCAAAAAAACGCCCCAAAAAAATCAGCCAGTGAGCAGGTGTGACAAAATGTCCGGTAGGCGTTGCTACACCTAGTGTCTGCTAATAAAAAGGTGTCTCTAAATGGTAGAGTCAACCAGCATTTGTGTAACATAATCATCAGTGATGTCTCTTGTACTCTCAGCAACATAGTAGAAAAGTATAAATAATGCTTGGGATCCAATTAGGCTAAAGCTATGAGACACAACCGCTCAAGCGGCTCATGGTCACTGAACACTATTAGTAGAAGTAAAATGCAATAACAGCCAAGCTAATGTAAAAAATATTTCTACATTATTACCATATTGTAGTTTTTATAAAATTAAACATGATCTTAGCACCAGAAATATTTAATGCTGTCGACATCGCTTTGGGGTAATGATCTTGATAATCATAAATGGATACGGACAGATTTTGTCTGTTGGGATAGGTAGTAAATGGACAACCTAACTTAATCATTAGCAGATAAGCCGCTGTCTTGGCCATTAAAAATAGGGGCGCGCACCGATTTGTTTACCGGTCACCAACACAGTCCTTATTTCTAAGTGAGTACAAGGGTAGGAGCAACCTTTGGCCAGTAGCTACTTGGCTATGGTATGGTAAATGTAGTGATTCACAATCAAAACCGACATGCAGATAACGGGTCGAGATTGACCTTCGGGCTAAGCGTGACACACAAAGTGCTGAGCTGTCTTGTGTGGTAGCTCAGCGCGAAGGCCGTACCGCAAATGCACTTACTAAATTGACACTACGGCAACAGTTATCAAAGAGCAATGATGCCAAAATCATACTGACACACGCCTATAATACTGCTTTAAGCGAGGCTGTAAACCCAGCAGTCAGTAAGGCTTGGCACCATGATTGGTGAACTCTTATCGATACAGGGAATCTCCCACAAGTGACACCGTCTCGCTGAGATTATCCGTTACGTATCGACATTTGGTTATTTGTGCCACCTAAAAATTAACGCGACTATAGACACCAACAGTCAGCAACAAAAAATGAAACATTGCCTCATCATCCCTATACTATGTATTAAGTAAACCGTTAATAATAAATACGATAAGGAAAAATAACATGGCAGAGAAAAATTATTATGACATTTTAGGGGTCAAAAAAGACGCCTCAGACGCTGATATCAAAAAAAGATACCGTAAGCTTGTCCGTCAATATCACCCTGATGTCAGTGATGATCCAGACGCTGATAACAAGATTGCGGAGATTAATAACGCTTATGAAACCATCAGAGATAAAGAAAAACGGGCTGAATATGACGCCATGCTAGACAACCCCTTTGCTGGACAAGGGGGCGGTTTTGGTGGTCAAGCTGCAGGCGGTAGTCAGGGCGGTTTTCGTTGGGAAGATGTCAAAGATCAGTTCGGTGATGGCGAAGCGTTTGGCGAGGGCGGTTTTCGCTTCGACGATATTTTTTCAGCATTCGGTCGCGGTGCGCGCGGCTCGGCAGGTGGACAGTCGCAGCGTGGCGGCTTTGATCAGTTTGGTGGGGGCTTTGGCCCGCAAGATAGCAAAGGGCAAGATCAGCATGCAGAGATTACGGTTGATTTAGCCTCGGTATATAGTGGTGATGATTATAGTATTAAGTTGAATGTTCCGGTCCGCCAGCCTAATGGTAGCGTGGCGTACGATAATAAAACGCTTAAAATTAAAATTCCTAAAGGCATCACTGACGGTAAACAAATCCGTCTAGCAGGACAAGGGGCTGCTGGGAATGGTGGTGGCAAAAATGGCGATTTATTCTTAAAGGTGAAAATTCGTCATGCAGATAACATTCGTATCGAAGGAGCGGACGTCTATCAAACCGTTAATATCGCGCCATGGGAGGCGGCATTAGGTGACAAAATTAACGTGACTACGCCAGCAGGAACTTTGGCGGTGACGATTCCTAAAAACAGCAAATCTGGTAATAACTTACGCCTAAAAGGTAAGGGTATCCCGGCCAAACAAGCGGGCGATTTGTATTTAACGTTAAACATCGTGAACCCTGACATCAGTACGGAGGCTGCAACACAGGCCTACGAGCAGCTCAAACAAGCTTTTTCTGAGACCAGCATTAACCGTTAATGGCTGTGCTTGATTAACCACTGTGATAGAGATAAAACCATACGATAACGATGAAATAAAGCGCAAACGAGGATAACAGCTATGAAACACTCGCCTGAATTGACCGACATTATCATGAGCTTAGATGAGCTAGTATCTGCCTGTGGCCAAGAGCGCCAATGGGTGATCGAATTGATTGAAGAAAACATCATTGAGTATGATGTGCCAGAGCGTGAGCAATTTACTGGTTATCAGCTGACAACCGTGCGCCGTGCCTCACGTCTTAGCCGCGACTTTGAAGCCAGCGTCCCTGCTATTGGTTTGATACTGGAGCTGTTAGACGAGCTTGAACAATTACGCCGATTCAAACGTCAGCTCGATATGCCAGCCCCTGTGATTGAAGTAGATGCTGATCATTTGAGGTAGTTAACTAAATAGTAAAAATTAGACCATAAAAAAGGGCTGATT
>NZ_QQAI01000035.1:0-3925 GCF_021023115.1 Psychrobacter sp. CCUG 69069 | reverse complement strand
TGCATAGCACGATTGGATATGTGTCACCCTTTGAGTTTGAAAAGCGGTATTATGATAATTTAACCCTGTCAGGCATCGCTGCCTGACTCAAGTAAATCACTCTCCGATAAAGTCGGGGCGGTTCACTTTATCGGGATCAACAATTTGATAACCCACTCCAGGCATCGTCATTATCATAGGTCTGGCAAATGGCTTGTCGACTTGTACGCGCACACTATGCATATGAGTCCGTAGCGCATCGCTACTTGGAATATCCTCACCCCATACCTTTTCCTCAAGCTCACTTTTACTGACGACTCGTGGCGACGCATTCATTAATGTTTCTAAAATTTTAAACCCTGTTGGTGTCAGTTTTAGTGATGTACCTTCTCGTCTAATCGTGTGCTCATTAGCATTTAAGGATAATGGTCCGACAGCTAAGCTGTGCTCAAAATGCTCATCTTGGTGTCGACGGATAAGCGCTTTAATCCGTGATTCTAATTCAATGAGTGAGAAGGGTTTGACCAGATAATCATCAGCGCCACTATCGAAGCCTGCGACTTTATCCAAAATCGTATCACGAGCCGTCAGCATCAATACAGGGGTTTTATTATGTAGCTCTTCTCTCAGTTTTTTACATAGCTTGGTGCCGTCCATACCCGGCAGCATGACATCTAATAAAATAACGTCATAGCGATTATTTGCAGCGAGTGTTAAGCCGCTAATGCCATTATGAGCGTTGTCCAGCTCAAAACCTTTTGGTTCAAAAAAGGCATAAATATTGGCGACGATATCGGGATTGTCTTCGATGATAAGTATCTTGTACATAGTGGTCTCGTGCATAAATGCTAGCAGGGCTTATGATAAAGGTCTTAATGGGTAGATTTAAAGAAGGTTGGCGCTGCTGCTACCTCATCGGTAGTAATACCAAAAAAGTTAAGTAAAGTTGGGGTGATAAAGTCATGTGATACGGGCTGATCAATCATACTAACGAGACTACTTTTATCAATATTATTACTATTAGGTGACCAAATGATGACAGGCACCTGCTTTTGCGCATCAGGTGCGATAGCGTAGGGCATGCCATGCAAGTAAATATTATTCTCGCCTAAACTTTCGCCATGATCGCTAATATATACCATTATGACATCATAGTCCTGCTCATACTTTTTGAGCGTATTAATCACGTTATTTAAGAAGTAATCAGTATAACGAATGGCATTGTCATAAGCGTTGATGACGGATTGATCATCGCATTTAGAGAGCTCATTAGTCATGCATACAGGTTTGTACTCTTCAAATTCCTTAGGATAACGTTTGTAATAAGCGGGACCATGATTGCCCATTTGATGCAATAAAATAAGCGTATCTTTGGCAGGTGCATCTGACTTAATTAAAGTATCAAAACCGTCAAGCATACCGATATCATGACACTCCTCATCACAATTTGGATTGACATCAGCCGTCTTATAATCTTCAAAAGTTACTCGATCCGCGACCCCTTTAGAGCTCGAATTATTGTCGCGCCAAATAACATTGACGCCTTGCTTATTTAGTGTGTCTAATACGTTCTCATTATAGTCTGCCATATTATTGTCATAACTCTCTCGATTAGAGTAGCTAAACATACAGGGAACGGAGTAAGCAGTAGAGGTGCCACATGAGGTGGCATTTTTAAAGCTATAGACATCTGGTTGGCTAGTCAGCAGAGGCATAGTGTCGCGCTCATAGCCATTAAGACCGATATGATCAGCACGTACTGTTTCACCAACGACAAATACCATGAGTTTAGGCTTTGCTGCGTTAGTTCCAGCAGTAGGAGTTATACGTTTGGCATCTGTCGCATGCAGGGTCAATGTATCAGGATGACGAAGTTTCTCAACATAATCGGTACCTAATTTGATAACCGAGTAGATAGGAGTAATAGGGTTTGCGTAACTGCGGACTATCTTATGCTGACGGAAAAAGGTGGCGTATTGATCGCCAAAAGACAGTAGGCAGACAGCTATTAAGGCGATAGATGAGGTTAAGGTTAACGCTTTTTGCCATAGCGCTCGACGTATAGGTACTCTTTTTATGCGGATTTTAGCAATAATAACTGCGGGTATAATGCCTAGTATAAAGACTCTTGTAAAAAAACTTATCGACATCAACCCCATCGCTTCACCTTGATCGGTTTGTATACTATTGATCAGCATATTAGTATCGAAAATAGTGCCATAAGCGTCAGTAAAATAGCCACATACGGCCGCTATCATTACCATAGCGATGAGCACTGGTTTAGCAATAGGACGATAGCAAAATAATTGGATGAGTAGCCACATTAAGCCGAACAATAAGCCTGCGATAGAAACTATGAAGCCAACGTTATTACCAAAAGGGTAAATGCTAAGCACTTGCGCGAAAAAACCAAAATTTGCAGTAGTGACTAAATAGAGCGCAACGATAATAATCAGATAGTTAAGATTAATTTCATGATTAAAAATGCTGTTTAGATAGCTTTTTTTGGTAGGAGCTTTGGTGATTTCAGTGCTAAGTGCTTGAGAGGTTGACATAACTAGGCTTCTCAACAGGATGGTAAGGAGTTTGATTCCTTACGATAACAAGAGGCCTGTTAAGAAGACGTTAAGATATTTGGGTTGAGTAATGCTTTAAGAAGATAATATATTCTTAAAAATAAATAGTTAGATAATAAGCTTAAGGATGCATATTGCCTCTACTTTAGCTGGTTAGTCGACGCCTAATAAACCAACTAATTATAATTACTATAGCAATCGATAAAAAAATCTTTGAGTAGGGTGCTAACGCAGTCTCTATAACCTCGTAGTTTTTGCCGAAGTGGTAACCTGCAAGCGTCAGTACAGTTGTCCAAACACTAGAACCCAAAGCAGTCAATACTAAAAAAGATAAAAGTGGCATTTTGTTCATACCCCCATATCAAACCCCCATATCAACAACATCACCTAAGAAAATTAGACTTCATAATCTAGCCTTATACACTATATGAATAATAGCATTCAGAGCCTTTCGACTTATCAAAATAAAATAGACCTATAGTAGGTCTACATATTATTAATATTTTGAACACTAGGATATTGAGGTGTATGCTACTTAGCAATCAATAATCCTACAGTAACTTCAAAACAATACTCATCTTTGTTAGTGATATTGACCGTCCCTTTATGAGCATTAGCAATAGCCTGAACGATAGATAAACCCAAACCTGATCCTGAATGGTGCTGGCTAGTTTTATCATGACGATAAAAGCGCTCAAACAATCGATCTGCTTCGCTTTGGTTTAGAGGTTTTTCTAGAAGGTTAGTAAAAGTTATCTCTAGCCAAGATTGCTTCGCGGTTTGAGTGTTACTTTGATCGTCTTCAAGCATCTTATAATTATTAACGGAAGTATTTGGAGTGTTGACAGTGGCTGATATTGTGACGACGCTATTACTAGCGGCGTAGTAGATCGCGTTTGATAGCAGATTAGCAAATAGCCTTTGCAATAAACCTTCATCGCCTAATACTGCCTTAAAATCTCCTAATTTTACAAAAGTTATTTTACGATCCTCGGCAATCATTTCAAAGTAATCTAACAGCTTATTGATTAGGACCTCAGTATCTACAGTAGTCACTTGCGAATCACTCAGTCCTTTTTGGGTTTTTGCTAGCAGTAGCATGTTGTTAATCATCGCCGATAATTGCTCTAAGGTGTCATGTTGCTGATGTAATTGTTCGACATATTCCTCTTCCTCTCTAGGCTTATTTAACATGACTTGCGTTTGCGTAATCAGCGTCGCTATTGGCGTGCGTAGCTCATGCGCGATATTGTCTGAAAATCGCGACAACGACTCAAAATTGCTTTCAAGCTTAGCCATCATCGAGTTATAGGATTCTGCTAAAGGTCTTAGCTCTAATGGCATATCACTAACTATTACTCTTTCGCTCA
>NZ_QQAI01000034.1:0-3995 GCF_021023115.1 Psychrobacter sp. CCUG 69069 | reverse complement strand
TCCATGAGTACATTCATTATTACAACCATGAGCGTATTCAATTGAAACTAAAAGGACTGAGCCCTGTGCAATACAGAACTCAGTCCTTGGGTTAAACTAAACCGTCCAAGTTTTGGGGGTCAGTTCAGTTATGGGGCTTTTTACTATTCATATAACAAGTATCCTCAAGGTTTTGCTATGATGAGGAAAGCAGAGGATTTCATCTAAAGAGGTGTCTACAGAAATGTCGTTCACTGGCTTTAATTTTAAAAATGTTGTATGACCAGATTTAGAATAGACACTGCTTTTTGGTCAAAAATTACTAACAACATTTACCCATTAAAAGATTTCAACTTCAACAGCGCTGAGTCGCTTTTTAACCCATCTTACAAGGAGTTTGCCATGAAAAAACTATATGTAACTCGTACGGCACCCAATCCCCGCAAAGCACTTATTTTATTGGCCTCAAAAGGAATTGATGTTGATAATATGGACGATGTTGATGTGGTGGATATTGATTTTGCTGCGAATGAGCAAATGTCTGATGAATTTACTAACATGAATCCTATGCAGACTGTGCCAGTACTGAAGTTAGATGATGGCACCATACTCAATGATTCGCAGGCAGTGTGCGAATATCTAGATCGCGTTTATGGTGAGCGCTCAGTGATGGGCAACGATGTGGTACAACGTGCCCAAGTTTGTTCAATGCGCCGTATTGCAGAGTTTGAAGTTTTGTACAATTTTATGCTGGCGTTTCAGCACAGTCACCCATCTAAAGCGCAACGGGTTGAGCAAGTCCCAGAGTTTGTCGCGCCGTCTATCGCGCGCTCTGCTAAAGCGCTGGCTTATTTTGAGACCATCTTAGAAGGTCGGGATTATTTGGTAGGAGAGCAACTAAGTTTTGCTGACATTGTGCTCTATTTAGGCTTAGATTTTGGCAAAATACTTCAGGTAAATCCTAATGAACAAGGCGAGAACCTAGCCCGTTTTTATCAAATGATGCATGAGCGCTTTAGCATTCAAAATATGGCGAAGGCTAAATCGGCTAGTGAAGATAAATAAGTGTTAGGCAAGCCAATCGTTAGGCAAGCCACCGGTTTGGAAAACGCTATAACGCACAGTCTTTGGTGGTTGAAGAGTGGTTCGACTGCCGAAGATGGCAATAGTGAATCACAGATGTCATAAAATGGCACAAGGGGACGTTACTACGAAACCATGAAATTAAACACTTTGTTACAATAGTAACAAACATCAACGCTATAGTGGTCAAATTATTATGTCCTATAAAGGCAAATATAAACACTTTTTGGACGATGAAAAAAGCGGTACTGTAAAAAGAAGCAACCACAAGGCGTGACTGTTATGACATTATCTTTTAGAGCGTGGTCTTTTAAACTGGGCGTACTACCATTTATGCTGACAGCGAGTGTGGCGTTAGGCGCTTGCCAAGACTCTTCTTTATCAAATGAGCAGGAGGCTCAAGAGGGTGCGAATGCCGTTAATAGTGACGTAAGTAACAGTGACCCAGTGGCCAAAAGTGAGGCCAGCGTGGCTCAGGCGACAGCAGATGAGGTAAGTGCGGAAGAATCGATAATCAACAACCTGTCGCGCTATCGTTGGACATTGTTATCTGCAACGGATAATAACGCTCAACCATTAAGTACGCTAATGGACGTGAAAGATCAGGTGAGGTTGTCATTTGCTCAGTACCAAGGCCAAAATACCTTAAACTATAGTGTGGGCTGTAATACGATGAGCGCTGTCTATCAGTTGCAAGATCTGACTTTGACTATTGAAGACAGCATGAGTACGAAAATGTCATGTGGAAATCTTGATGCCGCTGAAAACAGTTTGAGCAAATTGATGCAAGGGGAGAGCCAGTTAGTCTTATCGAGAAATGTTGCCTCTGAAGAGGATCAGCCAGTATTGACGCAAATCACTAGTGCGGCTACTTTAGTTTGGGGTGGTAAGCTCACCCCGCAAGCTAAATACAATAGCAAAGGTGAGACGGTGTTTTGGGCGGTCAACGATAAAATGATCCCTTGCAGCGACAATAACTCAAAGATGTGCCTACAAGTGAAGCCCGTTACTTATGATGACCAAGGCATTAAAACCAGCGAAGGTGAATGGACATCATTCAATGGTGTTATCGACGGCTATGAACATGATGGCAAGCATGACGAAGTATTACGTTTACAGCGTTACCAGTTAGATACTAGTGAGACGGAAGAGGCCAGTAGTGACTCAAATGTGTCCGAGGACGCGTATGCCTACGTGTTAGATGCAGTGATCGAAAGCTCGGTGGTAGAATAAAAAGCTCGGTAGTAGAAGAAGCAGATACTAAGTGATCTCCTTCCTAAAAATTAGAGTTGTAAGAAAAATTGATACCAGCCGTGCATAATGTATCGATGTTAGTTTTCATTGACTACATATCATTCAAGATAAGCGCGCCATTAGGCGCGTTTTTTTGTGGTGTGCTTATGTCAACGCAAGTTACCCAGATCTTCTTCGGTCAAACGCCAACGGCCTTTTTTCTTAGAGGCGCCGCGACCACGCATGGCGCTATTAAGTAGCAATTTATTCATAGAATGGCTTGAATGCGCATGGCAAATTGCGCAAGCAAGTCCATCTGCGGCGTCTGCCTGTGGTACGACATCTAAAGACAGTATCCGACAAACCATTTCTTGAACTTGCTCTTTGGCGGCGGCTCCGTATCCACACACGGCTTGTTTGATTTGGCGGGCAGTGTATTCTGACACTTCTAGATCCAATGCTACCATGGCGGCAATAGCGGCGCCTCGCGCTTGCCCAAGCTTCAGCGCAGAGTCAGGGTTTTCTGCCATAAACACCTGCTCAATAGCCGTATAGATAGGCTCATCCGCGTATTTGAGGTGATGTTGAGTGATCCGCGTCAAACCATTAAAAATCCGCTTTAATCGTTCAGGCATCTCTTTGGTGTCCGTGCGTATGGTGCCTGCATCAATGTAGGTCAGTTTATCGCCCGTTTGTTGGACGATACCATAACCCGTCATGCGCGAACCTGGGTCAATCCCGATAATAATTGCCATAGTTTTCCGTCTTACTTACATTGTGTTTTATGGCTTAAAAATGCGCCGTAAGTTTGATAGTATAGCAATCAATCCCCATATACATCATATGTTAGCCATTTTAATTTGCATGGCACTCAATTTATTAGTTTTTATTTTATAGGACGACACTTTATGGGTCAGATAGTTGGTATTGCCATTGTTTGGTTTATTATCGAGATGCTACTGTGGTATTTACTTGCTCAGTTTATGAGTGGCTGGTGGGTCTTTATGTGGTTTATTGTTGCTGCTGTTATTGGGATTGCTCTTATACGTAAAGGTATGGCGGCGCTCAATCCAATGGCACAGCAGATGAAAGCGGGTGGCATGATGAACCCTGCGATGCGTCCACAAGAGTCAACCATGATTAAAAGTGTTGCGATGGCGGCAGCAGGTATTTTACTGCTTATCCCTGGGGTGCTTAGTGACTTAATCGCGCTATTGGTCGTACTACCACCCGTGCAAAAGAAACTGAAAGACATTGCCAATAACTACGTCATGAATAATCAGCAAAAGATGATGGAGATGATGGCTAAGCAGATGGGTGGACAAATGGGTGCTGGTCAAAATCCGTTTGGCGGTGGCATGGGCGGTCAAAATCCATTTGGTGGAGCCGGGGGTATGAATGGCCAAAATCCATTTGGTCAACAACAACAAAACCCGTTTGGTGACGTGTTTAAACAACATACGACCGTTGATGGCACAGCCAAAAACGTCCCTAAGGATGTGAAGAAGATCACCAAGTCTGCTAACGATGAATAACTGTTTAGTTAACCGTTAGTGATAGAAAAAGCCCCTTTTGTGAACTGACCCCCATAAGTTGGACACAACTTATGGGGTATTTTTATGCGTTACGATCTGGACTTTAAGCTCAAAGTCATATCATACTATCGGCAAGGACATACCGGAGTCGCAACAGCAAAGAAG
>NZ_QQAI01000033.1:0-4813 GCF_021023115.1 Psychrobacter sp. CCUG 69069 | reverse complement strand
ATAGTGAGGTACTACAGACGGCTAGAACGTCAAGAAAGGGCTGTCAAATGCGTATTAGGCAAATCCTATTGTAAATACATTCTAAACAGTAGCTTATATTGGTTAATCTATACTTCATACACAGTTGTCATGCGCATATTTAGGGTAATATCAAGCTCAATAGCACTGTGTATCAAGGGCTGAAAATGGCAAATAACTGGGATTTAAATATTATCTTATGACTTCCAGCACTCCCTTTAATCTCCTTAGAGCATTTAACATTGATTAGTCGGTGCAGGCTCACGCGGATTTTCATTTCCAACTGGATAAGGTTTTGTTAATGCGAGAACTTACGAACGAACCAACCGTAATTATTGACGGTTTAGAGTTGCCTATTTTGAACACTGGCAAAGACGGCAAGATATACAACTGCTACGTTGAACCATTGCAAAGATTTAAGCGTGAGATTGACGCAATGCTGTCACATCACAATAGGGTGTTCATACTTAGAATGGACGTTCATGTTGACGCGCACAGTCCAACCAATGAAAAGATGACTAGGTTTTTACGTAGCTACGTGTCACGCATTCAAAGGAATTACAAAACAAAGAATGTCGGTACTATTTGGTGTCGTGAGGTTGAGAAAGTAAAAAAGCAGCATTATCACTTGGCTGTCATGGTTGATGGTAGCAATGCCACTAGAGTGAGTAAGGAGCTGCTAAGAATGGCTGATGAGGTGGCAAAACATCAAAAACTAAGTATCGGATATTGTGATAACGCATCATACCTAATCAAGCGTACAGACTTAGCCAAAGGCGATTACAGCACCTATAAAGAGGCATTCGAACGTCTATCTTACTTAGCCAAAGAGCGTGGCAAAACAATCAAAGCTGAACGCGCCAATTCATATCAAACAAGCCGTATCAAGCCACGATTGAACGAGCATGGGCAAATATTCACTGCAGGCGATGACTACAAAAAAGCGATAGCAGCCAAAGCAAATCGAGCAAAGCAAGTCACACCAAAAACCACAGCCACAGAAAAACCACTTCACATGATGACCGATGACGAACGACAGTTACCGTTATTTGCTTAATCATTTCGATGTTGCAGGGGAAAACATGGCAGCACTAGCGACCACTTCAAGCCTGAGTAATTACCCTCGGTTGAGTATCTCACGCTATCGTGACCAGTTGAGGCAATCAGGCAAGGCAAGCAGCATTGAGTTAAATTACTCGTATCGTGGCAAGTCTTACAGATACTCTGTGCAGCTAACAAAAACATCATGCAATTATGGTAACTTCCGCCATTGGTGGCTATGTCCTTCGTGCAGCAAGCGAGTAGCAGTGTTGTATTGTGCAGGGACTTACGTCTGTAGGCATTGCCTGAGCGTTCCTTACGGCTCACAGCTACAGCAACCCATTGATAGATTATTCAGTCGTGCAGACGCAATCAGGCAGCGTTTAGGGTGGCAAAGTGGTGTTGCTCATGGCATAGGTGAACGACCTAAAGGTATGCACCACAGCACGTATGAAAGGCTAGTGAATGAGCATGAGCGAGTGACGGCTAAGATATGGCAGCAAACACTCGATAAACTCGGTTGCACCAGTTGAGGCAAGATAAGCTATGAGCAGATTAACATTAGATGACTTACTCGATCAGTTAGAACAGGCAAGGCAAATCGCCATAGATGACCGCAAACCGTCTGCAATGATACAAGCCACTGCTACTATGGCAAAGCTGACAGGGTATGACAGACCACAGTTAAAAGACGTAAATGCCGATGCGGTGCAGACCATTAGTGACCTGATGAATGAATTGGCAAACGATGACCAGTTGCTAACTCAAAGGATAAGCCATGCAAAAGATGAGTATTGATGACCTGATGACAGAATTAGACGATGCTAGATTGACCGCTAAGGCTAACGGACAAGCATCTGCTATGGTTGCTGCTACCATGTCAAAAGCAAAGCTGCTAGGGCTAGATAAGGGCGTTACTGATGATAACGAGGTGCAGCCAGTTAGTGTGATAGTGAATGTCAAAGACGCTCGCAAACCTGACAGGGTGTGTTAGTTTTCGGACACGTTAGAACCTGATAAAACCTGACATTCAAATCAAGGTAGCGACAGCCAAACGATGTTAAAAGCATTGTTAAAAGACAATCAATAAAACCTGAACAGCCCAAAAACACTTGGGACACAGCCGACAGTTCGATGCCTCTACAGCGCACCGAACACGATTTATTGAGCATAACCCCCACTGGGGACTATCTATTCCACTATCCAAAACTGGACGTTCACACCCTAGTCACCAATGGTGATTGGATAATCCAAGTCACAGATTGTGATCGGGTATCGTAGAATTTAGGACACCCCCAAAAGTGGGGACATTAAACGAGACCACCGTTTCGATGACCTCGAGAAATTAACACTCACTCACCATGATGGTGAACGTCAAAACAGACCACGATCAGGCAAAACAAAAAGCGATTGTTGGTATTATTGTTGGTATTGAGAATAAATAAATTCAAGAAACACCGTAACCACTGGGCGTACAGACGACAGTTTGTGTTCTAGTATAGGAACTAAACTATAAAATAAGGGGGGGGGGTTATCCAAAGTTGTATATTTATAATTATAAATATACAAAATATTGTTTATTTGCTATAACTGTGGGAACTTATTGCGGCACTGCTTGGAGATGAAAATGTATCATGCATAATAAATTACAAGGAAGTAACTTAACACGAGCCATGCTAGAGCACGATTATAAAAATATATGGTGTGCTGTTGATGATAATAGTGATAAACAAGCAACAAGTAATCTAAATGGCAACGACTTTACAGCTTACATCGTAAAATATCAGAACGGATATTTCTATTGTGACGGCGGTATGCAATGGTTATATGCTGTGCCAATTAAAATAGTACCGTTAACAGACATAGAAGTAATTTTTAGTAAAATAGCCTACTAACTATAGCGGGTTTTTATTGCTTAAAAAATGATTTTCGGACATCGTAAGAAAAGACTTTCTGCACAGGTAAAGGCGGTTATTTATCTCACTGCCCAAAACTTCACACTTCAAATTCAGCAATCAATCAATATTCATTCAATCGCCTATCATTAGCCTATACCCAAAACATAAAATCAGTAAATGATAGCCATTCTATCAATAGACTATCTTTGATGATTAAACGATAGTAATTACCCATTATTATCATTGAACACTCAATATTAAGTCTAAGTGATAATTATCTGATAATTTCATTGCCTCGTCATTCCATAGCCAAACTAATCACCGATGATATGAGCTGAGATAGTAGCAATTTGCTGTCTAAACGGCTCGCATTTCAATTCTAAGGGTAAAGTGGTACTAAGTTACCTATTGAGCAGTTAAAGCACCTTATAGGGCAAATCTGAGCAGTTGGCTATTATCTGATGATTATCTGAGGTTGGTTAATAACTTCACCAGTGACCAATAATTCAAATCTGAGTTATCAACAAACAAAAAGCAGTTAGTCTTATTTTTTATTTATTAATGTTTTTTATTTATTAGCTCCCTCGCAGACCTTACCACTCATAGCCTACAGCGTTCATAAGCACACGTTTCCCGTGCAATAAGCACACGTTTCCCGTGCAATAAGCACACGTTTCCCGTGCAATAAGCACACGTTTCCCGTGCAATAAAACACAACTTATGATAACGTGTTTTAATATCGTTATTGAGTGTTCTATCATGTCAAAGTTAGTCGTCAAAGATACCGCATTAATCAATGCAAGCTACAGCCTCGGATTGTCTGAGCAGCGACTAATCTTGTTAGCAATCTTAGAGGCACGGCAAAACAGCCATGACGGCAACTATGACAAGCGACTGGTGGTTAGTGCTGACAGTTACATGACACACTTCAATGTAAAGCGTAGTGCTGCTTATGAGGCATTGCAGACGGCTTGTAAGAACCTATTTGAGCGTAGATTTAGTTATCAAGAAAAACGCACTAGAGGCGTTGCAAATGTTACTAGCCGATGGGTTAGTGAGGTCGCTTATATCAATGAAACGGCAACCGTTGAAATTGTTTTTGCTCAGTCAGTCATACCGCTAATTACTGAGCTAGAAGGACGCTACACCAGTTACACCATAGAGCAAGTAGCAAACCTAAATAGTGGCTATGCAGTGCGTCTGTATGAGCTGCTAATTGCCTTTCGTAGCACTGGCACTATCACACCTATGCAGCTAGCAGACCTTAGAAACAAGCTAGGCGTTCTCGATGGTGAATATGAAAGAATGCACCATTTCAAAGCTAGGGTGCTAGACCTTGCAGTCAGTCAAATTAACGAGCATACAGATATAACGGTCAAGTATGAGCAGCACAAAACAGGTCGCACCATTACAGCAATATCATTCAAATTCAAGCAAAAGAAAGCACCTGAGCCAATCGTCAAAGATGACAGTTATATCAAAATGACTGACAGCCAAATCAAAACATTCAGCAAAAAGTTAGCTGCATTACCTGAGCTTGGCAGTAATGCGCCAATGGGTGCAAGTGCTGAGCAGTTCGCGGCAATCATAGCCGATGACCTCAAAGACGCTGATAAGCAAAAGAAATATCACAAGCACTTAGCAAAGGTCGGTTATCAATTATCAAAGAGCAAGGTTAAGTAAAAAAGTGCTCACAGATTGACGCTGACAGCCTCGCAATTCAGTTTTGATAGTGAGGTACTACAGACGGCTAGAACGTCAAGAAAGGGCTGTCAAATGCGTATTAGGCAAATCCTATTGTAAATACATTCTAAACAGTAGCTTATATTGGTTAATCTATACTTCATACACAGTTG
>NZ_QQAI01000032.1:0-5043 GCF_021023115.1 Psychrobacter sp. CCUG 69069 | reverse complement strand
GTATACAAACCACTTGGGTGTTGTATGGTCAAGCCAAACGAGCAATTAGTACAGGTTAGCTACACACATCGCTGTGCTTCCACACCCTGCCTATCAACGTCCTAGTCTTGAACGGCTCTTTAGGGAAATCTAATCTTGAGGTGGGCTTCCCGCTTAGATGCTTTCAGCGGTTATCCCATCCGAACGTAGCTACCGGGCAATGCCACTGGCGTGACAACCCGAACACCAGAGGTTCGTCCACTCTGGTCCTCTCGTACTAGGAGCAGATCCTCTCAAATTTCCAACGCCCACGGTAGATAGGGACCGAACTGTCTCACGACGTTCTAAACCCAGCTCGCGTACCTCTTTAAATGGCGAACAGCCATACCCTTAGGACCTGCTTCAGCCCTAGGATGAGATGAGCCGACATCGAGGTGCCAAACACCGCCGTCGATATGAACTCTTGGGCGGTATCAGCCTGTTATCCCCAGAGTACCTTTTATCCGTTGAGCGATGGCCCTTCCATACAGAACCACCGGATCACTAAGACCTACTTTCGTACCTGCTCGACTTGTGGGTCTCGCAGTTAAGCGCGCTTTTGCCTTTATACTCTACGACCGATTTCCGACCGGTCTGAGCGCACCTTCGTACTCCTCCGTTACTCTTTAGGAGGAGACCGCCCCAGTCAAACTACCCACCATACATTGTCCTCGGTATTGTTATACCTGAGTTAGAACCCCAACATGACCAGGGTGGTATTTCAAGATTGGCTCCACCAAGACTAGCGTCTCGGCTTCAAAGCCTCCCACCTATCCTGCACAAGTCAGGTCAAAGTTCAATGTAAAGCTGTAGTAAAGGTTCACGGGGTCTTTCCGTCTAGCCGCGGGTACACAGCATCTTCACTGCGATTTCGATTTCACTGAGTCTCTGCTGGAGACAGCGCTGCCATCATTATGTCATTCGTGCAGGTCGGAACTTACCCGACAAGGAATTTCGCTACCTTAGGACCGTTATAGTTACGGCCGCCGTTTACTGGGGCTTCGATCAAGAGCTTCGCTTACGCTAACCCCATCAATTAACCTTCCAGCACCGGGCAGACATCACACCCTATACGTCCACTTTCGTGTTTGCAGAGTGCTGTGTTTTTAATAAACAGTTGCAGCAGCCTGGTATCTGCGACTGCCAATAGCTTACGGAGCAAGTCCTTCACCATCAGCAGCGTACCTTCTCCCGAAGTTACGGTACCATTTTGCCTAGTTCCTTCAGCAGAGTTCTCTCAAGCGCCTTGGTATTCTCTACCTGATCACCTGTGTCGGTTTAGGGTACGATTCGTTTATGACTATCGCTTAGAAGCTTTTCCTGGAAGCATGGTATTTGCCACTTCGCTGTACAAGTACAGCTTGCTATCAGATCTCGGTATAAAATAGCCCGGATTTACCTAAGCTATAAACCTACATCCTTCCACCTGGACAACCATCGCCAGGCTGGCATAACCTTCTCCGTCCCTCCATCGCATCATAAACAAGTATCGGAATATTAACCGATTTCCCATCGACTACGCCTTTCGGCCTCGCCTTAGGGGTCGACTCACCCAGCCCCGATTAACGTTGGACTGGAACCCTTGATCTTCCGGCGTGCGAGCTTTTCACTCGCATTATCGTTACTCACGTCAGCATTCGCTCTTGTGATACCTCCAGCATGCTTTACAACACACCTTCACAGGCTTACACAACGCTCCCCTACCACTTGAAAACAAATTCAAATCCGCAGCTTCGGCTCCTAGTTTGAGCCCCGTTACATCTTCCGCGCGGGCCGACTCGACTAGTGAGCTATTACGCTTTCTTTAAAGGATGGCTGCTTCTAAGCCAACCTCCTAGCTGTCTATGCCTTCCCACCTCGTTTCCCACTTAACTAGGAATTTGGGGCCTTAGCTGGCGGTCTGGGTTGTTTCCCTCTCCACGATGGACGTTAGCACCCACCGTGTGTCTCCCGGATATCACTCATCGGTATTCGGAGTTTGCATCGGTTTGGTAAGTCGGTATGACCCCCTAGCCGAAACAGTGCTCTACCCCCAATGGTGTTCGTCCGAGGCGCTACCTAAATAGCTTTCGGGGAGAACCAGCTATCACCGAGTTTGATTAGCCTTTCACCCCTATCCACAAGTCATCCCCTGGCTTTTCAACGACAGTGGGTTCGGTCCTCCGGTGCCTGTTACGGCACTTTCAACCTGCTCATGGATAGATCACTCGGTTTCGGGTCTATACCCTGCAACTAGACGCCCTATTAAGACTCGGTTTCCCTACGGCTCCCCTAAACGGTTAACCTTGCTACAGAATATAAGTCGCTGACCCATTATACAAAAGGTACGCGGTCACCCAACAAGTGGGCTCCCACTGCTTGTACGCACACGGTTTCAGGTTCTATTTCACTCCCCTCACAGGGGTTCTTTTCGCCTTTCCCTCACGGTACTGGTTCACTATCGGTCAGTCAGGAGTATTTAGCCTTGGAGGATGGTCCCCCCATCTTCAAACAGGATTTCTCGTGCCCCGCTCTACTTAATATGTTAACGCTAATGTTTCGAATACAGGACTATCACCTACTACGGTCAGCTTTCCCACGCTGTTCTTCTACATTAGCATTAATCGGCTTCTCCCCGTTCGCTCGCCGCTACTAGGGGAATCTCAATTGATGTCTATTCCTAAGGGTACTGAGATGTTTCACTTCCCCTCGTTCGCTTCTTGTACAAGTACAAGATACCTAGCTTATGCTAGGTGGGTTTCCCCATTCAGAAATCTCCGGATCACAGGATATTGCCGCCTCCCCGAAGCTTATCGCAGGCTGTCACGTCTTTCATCGCCTCTGACTGCCAAGGCATCCACCATGTGCGCTTCATTACTTGACCATACAACCCCAAGTAGTCTTTCGACTGCTAAGTGTTATACACTCTAATTAATGATAACGATATCACCTATGTTTACGCTTGATTCAGTTCTCTTTACTTTTTTAGCAATCAACCCCTGGGATAACAACTGATGTCGTTAAGAGGTTGATTACTAAGGTTAAGATGTGCGCGTGAACACGCTCATCCTAACCCAGACTCATATCTATGTTTTTAAATAGTTCCTATGCTCTCGTCGAGTCATAAGTTCTGTATAAAACAGAAAGAAGTAATCTAAAGATAAATCACTCGTTTCTATTTAATACTATTTGCACTTAAAGCTTACTGTCTGTTTATAGTGTGGTGGAGCCAAACGGAGTCGAACCGTTGACCTCCTGCGTGCAAGGCAGGCGCTCTACCAACTGAGCTATGGCCCCATGTAAAATGGTGGGTCTAGGTGGACTTGAACCACCGACCCCCGCGTTATCAACACGGTGCTCTAACCAGCTGAGCTACAGACCCTAAATACGCTTATGCTATAAACGTAAGCTTAAACTAAAGAACAACTTGTTGTGAATTCTTGCTGACCGAATGCCATCTATAAGGAGGTGATCCAGCCGCAGGTTCCCCTACGGCTACCTTGTTACGACTTCACCCCAGTCATCAACCACACCGTGGTGAACGCCTCCCCGAAGGTTAAGCTATCCACTTCTGGTGCAATCAACTCCCATGGTGTGACGGGCGGTGTGTACAAGGCCCGGGAACGTATTCACCGCGGCATTCTGATCCGCGATTACTAGCGATTCCTACTTCATGGAGTCGAGTTGCAGACTCCAATCTGGACTACGATAGGCTTTTTGAGATTCGCATCACATCGCTGTGTAGCTGCCCTCTGTACCTACCATTGTAGCACGTGTGTAGCCCTGGTCGTAAGGGCCATGATGACTTGACGTCGTCCCCGCCTTCCTCCAGTTTGTCACTGGCAGTATCCTTAGAGTTCCCGGCTTAACCCGCTGGTAACTAAGGACAAGGGTTGCGCTCGTTGCGGGACTTAACCCAACATCTCACGACACGAGCTGACGACAGCCATGCAGCACCTGTATTCTAATTCCCGAAGGCACTCCCGCATCTCTGCAGGATTCTAGATATGTCAAGACCAGGTAAGGTTCTTCGCGTTGCATCGAATTAAACCACATGCTCCACCGCTTGTGCGGGCCCCCGTCAATTCATTTGAGTTTTAACCTTGCGGCCGTACTCCCCAGGCGGTCTACTTATTGCGTTAGCTGCGTCACTAAGTCCTCAAGGGACCCAACGACTAGTAGACATCGTTTACGGCGTGGACTACCAGGGTATCTAATCCTGTTTGCTACCCACGCTTTCGAGCCTCAGTGTCAGTATGATGCCAGAAGGCTGCCTTCGCCATCGGTATTCCTCCAGATCTCTACGCATTTCACCGCTACACCTGGAATTCTACCTTCCTCTCACCTACTCTAGCCTAACAGTTTCAGATGCAGTTCCCAGGTTAAGCCCGGGGATTTCACATCTGACTTATCAAGCCACCTACGCTCGCTTTACGCCCAGTAATTCCGATTAACGCTTGCACCCTCTGTATTACCGCGGCTGCTGGCACAGAGTTAGCCGGTGCTTATTCTGCAGCTAATGTCATCGTCCACGGGTATTAACCGAGGAGTCTTCTTCACTGCTTAAAGTGCTTTACAACCAAAAGGCCTTCTTCACACACGCGGCATGGCTGGATCAGGGTTTCCCCCATTGTCCAATATTCCCCACTGCTGCCTCCCGTAGGAGTCCGGGCCGTGTCTCAGTCCCGGTGTGGCTGATCATCCTCTCAGACCAGCTACAGATCGTCGCCATGGTAGGCCTTTACCCCACCATCTAGCTAATCCGACTTAGGCTCATCTAATAGCGAGAGCAGTAAACTGCCCCCTTTCTCCCGTAGGTCGTATGCGGTATTAATTCGAGTTTCCCCGAGCTATCCCCCACTACTAGGTAGATTCCTAAGTATTACTCACCCGTCCGCCGCTCGACGCCTACCAGCAAGCTGGTATCGTTTCCGCTCGACTTGCATGTGTTAAGCCTGCCGCCAGCGTTCAATCTGAGCCATGATCAAACTCTTCAGTTTAATCTTGCTATGAAGCTCTTTAAAGAAGCTTCTAAACTTGGCTCAT
>NZ_QQAI01000031.1:0-5857 GCF_021023115.1 Psychrobacter sp. CCUG 69069 | reverse complement strand
TTGCCGCTACGGATCTTGAGGCGGCTTATGATAAACGTAAAATGTGGAACCAGATGCGCATGATGCCGACTGATTTTACTGATTTATCTGGTGAGACCACGTTTACTTATCTTATGAATGGTAAAACCACAGCGGCTAACTGGACGCAACTTGTCAAGGCTGGACAGCCTGTCAAACTACGTTTTATTAATGGTTCAGCGCAGACGATATTTGATGTACGCATCCCCGGCCTAAAAATGAAAGTCGTCGCGACGGATGGGATTGATGTCAGTCCCGTCGATATCGATGATTTCCGTATTGGGGTGGCCGAGACTTATGATGTCATCGTGACGCCCACTAAAGACGCGCATACCATATTTGCTCAAAACATAGATCGGTCAGGCTATGTTGCGACAACGCTTGCTACCAAAAAAGGTGCTCGTCCTGCGATACCTGCTATGGACAAAATCGAATGGCTGACGATGGCCGACATGATGGGCGCCATGGGATCGAATGGCTATAACGCTAAACATGCCAAAACAGAATATGACTTTAAGTCCGATATGCGCGTTGATAGTCCGCGTATGAACCTTGATGACCCTGGTATTAATCTACGTAACATTGATAGAAAGGTTTTGAATTATAGTCAGTTGCGCTCTGTCGGCGATGAGATAATGGCAGAGCAGCGCAAACCCACCAGAGAGATTGAAATACATCTGACGGGAAACATGGAGCGCTATATTTGGGCTCTAGACGGGGTTATGTTCAAAGATGCCGCACCGGTCAATATTAAGCCGGGTGAGCGCGTACGTATTACCTTAGTCAATGACACCATGATGAATCATCCCATGCATTTGCATGGTATGTGGAGCGATCTGCGGATGCCTTCAGGTGAGTTTCAAGTACGTAAGCATACGATAATGGTACAGCCTGCACAAAAGATAAGCTTTGATGTCACCGGAGAAGCTGGCAGATGGGCATGGCATTGCCACTTGCTCTATCACATGGAAGCAGGGATGTTTAGAGAAGTTGCCGTTGTTTAATAAACCTTCGAATATGAGCCTTATTATGAAAATATATAAAGTAGGTCTACCGTTTATTGGCATGTCATCTTTGATGCTACTAATGTCACCTTTAGCAAACGCTGCTGAGATGTCGAACATGGATCATGGCAGTATGGACATGTCTGGTATGGATATGTCAGATATGGATCACAGCAGCATGGACATGTCTGGTATGGATATGTCAGATATGGATCATAGTGGTATGGATATGTCAGGCGATATGTCGGATATGGATCACAGTGGTATGGATATGTCAGGTGACATGTCAGATATGGATCACAGTGGCATGGATATGTCGGGCGATATGTCAGGTATGGATCACAGTGGCATGGATATGTCAGGCATGGACCATGGCAGTATGGATATGTCAGGTATGCAAGGTGGCGAAGCACCAGCCGATGCTCGCAGTCCTGACTACTCGAACGGTGTTCCCTATGGTCGCTTTGGTAAGCCTGTGATGATGGGTAGCTTACCGTTATGGGGTGTGTCAGTAGAAACTTTGGGCTATCAGTTTGAGAATGACCAAATCGATTTTGAGTTTGATACGTGGTACGGTACTGATAGTAATCGTGTCACTCTACGCAGTGAAGGTAGTGCTCAAACTAACGATGATAAAGAAATTGATAGCTTAACCTCACTCGCTTATTGGAAGCCGCTCGGTATCTTCTGGAATGGAGAAGCGGGTATTGCTTATAATACTGAAAACGATAAGTCCGCAATCATGGCAGGCATTGTTGGTACGGCGCCGTACTTCGTTGAGACTGACGCAAGAGCTTATCTATATACTGATGGTCAAGTCCAGCTTGATCTTGGGACAGCGTACGAGTGGCGCTTAGATCAGCGTTGGGTGGTCAGACCAGAGCTGGAGCTGACTGCCTTTAGTAAAGATGATACCGATAACGGTATTACTAAAGGCTTTAATGAGTTTGAAGCTGAAGTTAGGCTGGCTTATGAGACATTCAGTCGTCAGCTCGCGCCTTATGTTGGTTTCAGCTACAAGAGCGCCTTGGGTGATGCGCGAGACTTACGTCGTCAAGAGGACGAAGACGTTGATTCTAATAGTCTGACTGCTGGTGTGATGTTTTGGTTCTAGTGTTAACCATGTAAGTAACAACAGTTTATAACACTAGCTCTAAAAAAAGGCACCTCTTTATTTAGGTGCCTTTTTACTAAATTAAGGACAAGAATATGAATAACCATATGGATAATAAACAGAAGCAAATGAACCCTTATGTAAAGTTCACAATCATGATTTTAACATCGACAGTGGTGATGTTTATCATGATGTATTTTAACACCTATCAGTGGGATCATATTTACTTTAGTGAAACCCGAGCTTATATGGCGCTGTATATGGGCGCGGTAATGGCAATTATCATGCTCGCCTTTATGACTAATATGTATAAAAAAACCAAGATAAACTTGATGGTTTATGGGGTTAGCGTAGTTTTATTTGCCTTTGGTCTTTGGGGCGTACGCTCTCAGCAAACGGTCGATCAAGTGGATTGGATGCAGGCGATGATACCGCATCACTCGATTGCTATTTTGACCAGTTCGCGTGCTGATATCGAAGATCCACGTGTACGTCAGCTTGCTGATGACATTATCGAAGCACAAAAGCGTGAAATCGGTGAGATGCAAGCACTTATTGATGAGTTGGAATAATATATTATGATACCAATAAGTAAGCTCTTCTTTAAAAACTATTTACTATATCGCGTCTTTTAATTCTAACTATACCTACTCCTTACTTCAAAAATAACCTGTAAAACTGAAGTTCTACGAAGAAATAAATTAAGGTCGAATAAGTATGAAGCAAGATAGAACGACTCGCTATCAGAAGGATAGTTTGACATTATCAGGAACAGTTATGCTAGGTACCGGTGTCATGATCGGTGCTGGTATTTTCGCTCTGACCGGTCAGATGGCTCAGATGACGGGTTCGCTTTTCCCACTTGCTTTTCTAGCCGCCGCAATCGTTGTTTCTTTTAGTGCCTATTCTTATATCAAAATCTCTAACGCTTACCCGTCGGCTGGCGGTGTTGCAATGTACCTGCATCAGGCATACGGAGATCGTTTACCGACTGGATTTAATGCCCTGCTGATGTATTTCTCCATGGTTATAGCGCAGAGCTTTTTGGCCCGGACGTTCGGGTCATACACTATGCAGTTATTCGGTGGCGATGACAGCGGTCGCATGGTATCCATCCTTGGCGCCGCGCTTATTCTTGCTGCGTTCTTTATCAATTTACTTGGTAATCGTTGGATTCAGGGGGTTGCATCGGTTATCGGTATTATAAAAATTGTCGGTATTCTTATATTCGGGTTGGTTGGTATCTGGCTAGCTGATAGCTTTGCAGTTGATTCTTCTACATTAGGTGACACTAATACTGTTGGTGACTTTCTTGGCGCAACGGCGCTAGGCATACTGGCATTTAAAGGCTTTACCACGATTA
The DNA here is from genome assembly GCF_021023115.1 of Psychrobacter sp. CCUG 69069. NCBI lineage: Bacteria > Pseudomonadati > Pseudomonadota > Gammaproteobacteria > Moraxellales > Moraxellaceae > Psychrobacter > Psychrobacter sp. CCUG 69069. The sequence goes on along the minus strand of NZ_QQAI01000031.1, from coordinate 2,358 downwards.
CCAACAGTGGCTCGGAAGTAAAAAATCCTCATCGCAACGTCGGCCGTGCCATTGTAATATCAATCGCAATATGCGTAGTTATTTACACTCTAGTCGGTTTCGCGGTGTCTAGTAATCTATCTCTTGCCGAAATCATCGAAACTAAAGATTACTCCTTGGCTGCCGCCGCACGCCCAGCACTTGGCGACTATGGTCTATGGTTCACAGTTGCAATCGCAATGGTAGCTACCGCTGGCGGCCTCCTTGCTAGCATCTTCGCAGTCTCTCGTATGCTTGCTATGTTGACTGAGATGAAGCTGGTGCCTCATCGTCATTTGGGAATGCCGGGAAGCGTTCAAAAACATACGTTGGTCTATACTGTGGTGTTGGGTTTAGCTTTTACGACGTTATTTGACTTATCACGAATTGCAGCGCTTGGCATTGTTTTCTATCTAATTATGGATATCGCCATTCATTGGGGTGTTTTGCGATACCTTCGTCAGGATATAAAGGCGGTGATGTGGGTGCCTATAGTGGCCATACTTCTTGACCTGTTGGTTCTCGGCGGTTTTGTCTGGATTAAACTAAACTCAGATCCATTCGTACTTGGCGTAGCAGTCGTCACTATTGTAGTGATTGCTGTGGCTGAGCAGGTTTACCTGAAATCTTCAGCGAGGAAAAAAGCTATCGAAAAAGATACGCTTGCAGACCATCATTGACAGTAACATCAAAGAGTTTACAGAAAATTGTTTGGTTAAAGATTGCATAGATTTAAGCGTCTGCTTACTATCTTCAAGAATTGATTTCATGCAATACGATATTCATAAAGACAACAGGGAAAGTAAGCTATGAATGAGTCATTTAATCACGCTGGAACTTGGGGTCTCGCACTAATTGTTATTGTTCTGATTTCTTGGTTCTTTTACCGTTATTTCGCACCAAAGAACTGGCGTGAATGGGCGGGTGCTGGTGTAGTTCAGGCTTTCATTATTGCACTTTACGCAGAAATGTATGGCTTTCCGCTCACTATATATTTATTAGTACGGTTTTTTGGTTTGGACAGCCAATATGTCAGCGCTAGCTTATGGTCGACCCTTGTTGGTTTAGGTGAGACAGGCATGATGATCTCAATGCTACTCGGCTATGCTATTGCATTTTTAGGAGTCGGTCTTTTTGCTCAAGGTTGGCGCCAAGTCCACAAAGCACGAGGGGAAAATCGTTTAGTAACTGATGGACTCTATGCCTACGTACGTCATCCTCAGTACACCGGGTTGTTTATTGCACTGTTCGGTGAGGGTGTGGTGCATTGGCCAACTCTGTTTTCAATCGGTCTGTTTCCAGTGATTGTGCTTGTATACACATGGTTAGCTCGACGTGAGGAACGGCATATGTTTGAAGAGTTTGGTAAAGACTACCTTGCTTACAAACAGCAAGTGCCAATGTTTATTCCTCAATGGGGTCAATGGCGTCAACTTGCCGCCGCCGCACGAGTTAAAAAGTAATATCAATACAGGATAAAGCTTTAATTCATACAAATCCTTAGAGTTAGCATGGTTAGATACGATTGGTTATCTTGAGCTTGAACCACATCATACAATAGTGAGGATTACTAAGATGGCCAAATCAAACTTAACGACAAGTCCTTTGAGAATTGTCCCTGTTGGCAACAGTGTATCGTTGTTTCTACTCATTAGTTACCTGTTATGCATAGGCTTTGGCTTACTTGCACCCGAACAGATAAGTATGCATGAAGCTTGGGCGCCTCTGCTACCTGGCTTTGAGTGGTTGACGTGGACAGGTTTTCTAATTGGGTTTGTCGAATCGTATCTTTACGGTTGGTATTTCGCAATCTTATTCGTGCCATTATACCGTTGGTTCGCCAAAGTGCGCTAAAGATATTGATATATTAACAGTCAGTAAACCTCTTCGGTTCGAGTAAAAATTAATTGAAGAGTTGGAGTGATCACAGTTTAGACTGAGGAGAAATCATAATGAATGGGTCAATGCATGGCATGATGAACGGCTCAATGATGTATGGCATGGGCTGGGTTATGATGCTTATCTGTTTGTTATTCACCCTACTATTTTTCGCAGTACTAGTACTAACAATCATGGCACTGCTCAAGTATTTGCGTGATAAAAACTAAATTCCAATTGAAAAGTATAGAAATTATTTTTTAGAGGTTTTTAGATTAATGATTAGATGAATAGCAATCGAGGATTGATGATAGTGCTTTAAGAGTTGTACTTATTACCCCACTCTCAACTTCGAAAGTGATTGAAAAAAGAAGAGCACCTCACTAATCTATTGTTTTCGACCAAGAATACAATGGAGTTGTGAGATGCCCATAGACGAATTTATCATCAATATCTATTTAA
>NZ_QQAI01000030.1:0-8683 GCF_021023115.1 Psychrobacter sp. CCUG 69069 | reverse complement strand
TATGGCATTTGTCTCATCGATTGATTCGTAAGATTCTTTCACACAATCTGTGCTTTGTACTCAACAAAAAACTTGGTAACCCGCCTCTTCAGTTTGAATTGCTTATTTCAAGTTGAGAGTGGGGTAACAATAGTAAATTATTATAGTTTTACACTGACTATTAGTAGAAAGCAAACTTAAGTAAGAAGCCGTTTTTTAGTTAAGCTTTTTTATAAAAACATACGGTTGTTTTTAAATTCAAAAAATATTACTTTTGGAGTGATAATTAAGACAGGACGTTTTATCTATAAATAAACATAATTCCATAAAAGGTTAAAAACTATAACTCTGTTAGCAGCCTTACTCTGTTAAAACAACGACCAATGACGCTTCCATCAAACTAAAAAACAGTCTAGAAATATAACGTTTATAGATCAGCCATTGCATTACTTATAATCGTTTTTTACTGCATTTAATAAACAGTCGCCACTCTAGAAAAGCTCCTAAACCGATCGCGCCCCTTATTAAGAGAAAAATCTCTTTAATGAATCACATCTGTTTGCTTATGATCGTCTCACCATTAATACTGAATTCTTTGGGTAAACTCATTCATACCGTGCGCCAGCTCTCCACTACTGGTACTCTGTATCTCTTGTACCAAAACCAATAATTGTCGGCTACCCTCGCACTGCTCTAACATAAGTAAATAACCCCACGCCTCTACAGGAGGCGCATGTCTTTCGATATAGGCAGCCAAATCTGACTTTATCGTCTCATAACTGGCATACGGCATCTTGTTTTTGAAGAGACTACCAATTGATTTTCTGCCTATCGCTGACATTTTGCTTGCAGCTTTACTACGGAAAGTGCGATCAATCTCCGTGTCAACGTTTGTAGTAGTAGGTTGCGGCGATAGTTGAGACTGAGAGGCTATCGGCGTTTGGGTAGTAGCACTATCAGCGCCAGCAACTTCAATGTACTCAAGCTCTAAAAGCAGCTCAAAAATTGGCGTCACGCCCCCAAAGCTCGCAAACATCTTGCTGCTATCAAGCGTATCAAGGTAGCTGCGATAACTCCGTTTGCCATCAATCATAATGAGTAATGTTCTGGCGTCTCGCGGTAGTATCCCTAGACTTTGAGATTTCACTTCCTTCCTACCTAGATCCGTTTTTCGAAACACATCACTGTCATTCATGCTTTATACCCAACCCTAACCGTAAAGTAGGCACCTTTATCGTCAGCTGCCGACCAAATATTTTTTATGTTTTAAGCCGTTTGATGGTCAAACTCTGACTTTCTATTCGTAATAGAAAGTGGTTTTAACTGGTAGTTCAACCTTTAATATTGTTTGAGCCATTAATTTGAAGGGAGTATATCAACCTCTTTTAATGGACTGTTAGCATTAATCATTACCAATAGAATGAACGGTTGATATAGGATATGAGTGGTAGTTTTTATAAATTTCAATATAAAAAATGCTAACTAACATAAAAAAATATAGGGCTGCGGGGACAGAATCTACACAGTCTCTGATGGGTCACAGTTGTAAAGCACACACAGAAAATTTAGGTCAATAACTCACTGTAATGACTATAGATTTTCTATTCAACTTGACTAGATCGTATTAATAGACATGTGATAGCTTTGGTTTTGCGAATTAATGTTTACTATTGATTTATACTGACTAAACCATTTAAGAATAAATTTATGACAAACTATTGATAGTAAATAAAAGAGAGTTAAATTAAAAATAAACAAAGGTTTTATTTTTATTGATAATACACTCTATTCATTAAACACAATTGCTTTTCTCAACATGACGCTCCTAGTTTACCTTTTACGTTTATTTTAAGACCTGATCTTTAGATATAAAAATAGCTCAATGACATTATTATCAATGAGCTACATAATTATAAATACAATATCTTGTTATTGTATAAGTTAGAACGGAATATCGTCATCTACTGGACCATCTGGCATGGCGGTAGGTTTTGACTGTGCAGGCTGCTGCGTCGGTTGGTTAAATTGATTTTGCTGAGCAGGCGCACTTTGGTTGTTATTAAAACTATTCTGTCTCCCACCTTGTGCCATCCCTTGAGCGGCGTTGCCCGCTTGATTATAACCGCCTTGCTGATGGTTTGCTTGTTGGCCAAAGTTATTTTGATTGCTTTGACCACCTTGATTGCCATAACCGCCTTGGCCTTGGTTTTGACCACCAAAAGCATTGTCACCTTGTCCACCGCTCATGCCATCTAGCATTTGCATTTGTTCAGCACGGATCTCGGTAATATAACGGTCTTGTCCGTTTTGATCCTGATATTTACGCGTCCGTAAACTGCCTTCGATATAGACCTTGCTGCCTTTACGTAAATACTGTGCAGCAATCTCTCCCAAACGGTTAAATAGTGAGATACGATGCCATTCCGTCGCTTCTCTTTTTTCGCCGCTTTGTTTGTCTGTCCACTGCTCCGATGTCGCAACCGAAATATTGGTCACGCTACCGCCATTATTGAATTGACGTGCCTCAGGGTCTGCTCCAAGGTTACCGATAATGATAACTTTATTAACTCCGCGCATGGTACCGTCCTCTTACTTATGAGTAATCTGATGAATCTGTTTGATGTTTATTTAATAGTACCAATAAATACTATCTATAATATGATTTTACTTTAACCAATTTTTGTTTAAATATCTAGGGGGCTTTGTGCCAAACGCGACAGGGTTTGTCGCGAATCATCGGTCAGCTGCGTCTTATCCAGCTTCAAATAAGCGACCTGTTCTTTTGCCATCACCACCAACTCATCAACCCCATCTACCGCCAATATTTGGCGTGACCAGTCTTGTATATTGATGTTTTTAGGAATAGTCACGGTCGTACTTGACAGATAAGGGGGCTGGGCAATCGGAATAATAACCAGTAGTGATGCACCCATAATAATGGCCAGTATGCCCCATGCCAACAAGTTAGGCTGGTTCAATAACAGTCCACCCATCGCCCCACCGACGAATGCTCCAAAGAACTGACTAGAGGAGTTAAGCCCCATCGCGGTGGCTTTATTAGCGACTGGGGCCCGCTTCGAGATCCACGAAGGAATCGTCGCCTCAAGCAAATTAAAGCCCATAAAGTACAGCAGCAAGCCCAATATAATACCGACACCCATCTGACTACCGAGCGCAAGCAACACTAAAGCGCTAGTCATGAGCGCAATCGCTCCCAAAAACACTTGGCGCATTCTGCGTTTCTTTTCGGCGATAATGATAAACGGTATCGCAACGGCAAAGCCAATAAACAATAATGGCAAATAAACCAAGCCCTGCTGACGTACCGATAACCCCATCACCTCATTAAGCTGGTGCGGCAAAATAACAAATATCGCGGTCATCGTTAGATGTAAGGCAAAAACACCGATGTGTAAACGGTTTAAATCCCCTATGTTCAGCACGGTCTTTAATTGTTGACCAATCGATTTATTGTCTAAGTTGTGCTTGAGTACACGTAAGGGTGTGGGCACCACCAATAATAATAACATTGCCAACACAGCAAAGCCCGACGTTAACCAAAACAGCCCAGAGATACCGAGCGACCCGACCAGTAAAGGACCAAAGGCAAAGGCCAGCATGATAGAGGTTGCAATGGTCAATCCCATCGTCGCCATCGCTTTGGTACGCATCTCTTCCCGTGTCACATCTGCCAACAACGCCATGAGGACAGCAGAGACAGCGCCACTACCCGCCAGCGCACGACCAATAATCACCTCATAAATGTCCGTCGCATTTGCGGCGATCATACCGCCGATGGCAAACAGAATTAAACCCAAAAATATGATCGGTTTACGCGGAAACTTATCAGCAGCAAGGCTCATTGGTATTTGAAAAATAGCCTGCCCCAATCCATAAATACCGACTGCCAAGCCGATCAAAAACGGCGTCGCGTGCGCATAATTGTTACCATACACAGAAAACACGGGCACAATCATAAACAAGCCGATCATCCTCAAGGCAAAAATACCACCGACCCCGAGGATTGCTCGTCTCTCTACGCTATTCATACTCGCCTCACTGGTTGATCATTACTGGTTTATCACGGCTGTACTGCTGATTTAGCACTACTGGTTTATCAAGGCATCAGCCTATAAATCAAAGCCCCTAGTATAAGACATTCATCGTTTGGTTGCCGAGACTTTTGTCTTGCTGATTCGGTATCGCACATGACAGCCACCCAAGTCATTCATATTGCGCGATAATTTTGTTACCAAGTGCATCTAAGGCAGGATCATACCTTGAATAATGCCTCCACCATGACAATAAAGTAAGGCGTCATAAATGCTATTCCCTCATCTACTTTATGACGAACGCCTCGATCAAATGACAGGATTGGGTTAAATCTATAACAAACACCACCTGTTACTTAACATTTATTTGTTTTAGATTCGCTTAGTAAGATCGCTTAGTAAAATTAAAAATTAAAATAAACCACACGTAAATACTCATTCACGCTTTCGCTAAATTCATTCACTTAGCTTAATTGACCTTTTTATATGTTAGATATCTTTTTAAATACCATTTTAGCAAATAGGAAACCTATCACCGATGGCACATGACCATATCGCAATACGCGGCGCACGTACCCATAATCTAAAAAACATCGACCTAGATATTCCACGGGATAAATTTGTGGTGATCACGGGCCTATCTGGCTCTGGTAAATCTTCATTAGCATTCGACACGCTGTATGCCGAAGGGCAGCGCCGTTATGTCGAGAGCTTGTCAGCGTATGCGCGCCAGTTCCTCTCACAAATGGAGAAACCTGACGTCGATAGCATCGAGGGTCTATCCCCGGCGATTGCTATCGAGCAAAAATCCACCAACCATAATCCACGCTCGACCGTCGGTACGATTACCGAGATTTATGACTATCTGCGCCTACTCTATGCGCGTATCGGTACGCCATACTGTCCTGAGCATGGCGAGCCCATGGTGGCACAGTCGGTCACCGAAATGGTCGATCAGGTCATGGCCTTGCCAGACGACACCAAGATCATGATTTTGGCGCCTGTGATTCGTGAGCGTAAAGGTGAGCATACCGTCTTACTTGAACAGCTGATTGGTCAAGGCTTCGTCCGTGTGCGCGTCGATGGTGATGTCTACGATACCGATGAGCTACCCACACTCGATAAAAAGAAAAAGCACACCATCGAAGTGGTGGTTGACCGCTTTAAAGTCCGTGATGATTTGGGCAATCGTGTGGCCGAGAGCTTAGAGACTGCCCTACGCTTAGGTCAAGGGCTGGTCACGCTACACTTTATGGATGGCAATCCCAAAGAAGGCGGGGATGACAATCAAGTCATGTCAGCCAAGCACTCATGCCCTGTCTGTGATCGTGCGGTGCCTGAGCTTGAGCCACGTATGTTCAGTTTTAACAACCCGTATGGCGCGTGCCCAAGCTGTGACGGTCTCGGTAAACGTCAGTACTTCGCCGCCGAAAAGCTCATCACCCACCATGAAAAATCGCTCAATCAAGGTGCCATCAATGGTTGGGACAAACGTCATGCTTACTACTTTGGCTTGCTGAGCACCGTCTGCAAGCATTTCAAAATCGACATGGATACGCCGTGGCAAGACCTGTCAAAAGAACAGCAAGATATCATCATGCACGGCTCCGGCAAAGAAAAGCTCACCTTTAACTTTACCGATGAGCGTGGCCGCAAGACCAATAAAACCGTACCCTTTGAAGGCGTACTGCCTTATCTAGAGCGTCGCTATGCCAAAACGCAAAGCAATCTGGTGCGTGATGAGCTGGCCAAATACTTGGCAGACACCACTTGTAACGTCTGTGATGGCGCGCGTCTCAATGAAATCTCGCGCAATGTCCGTGTCGATGATCAAACCATCGCCGAAATCGTCAAACTGTCTATCGGCGATGCGGCTGACTATTATAAAACGCTAAAGATTGGCGGTCATAAAGGTGAAGTTGCCGAAAAAATCTTTAAAGAAATCAATGAGCGTTTAAACTTCCTCGTCAGTGTTGGGCTTGATTACTTGACGCTTGCTCGCTCTGCTGAGACGCTATCGGGCGGTGAAGCACAGCGTATTCGTCTAGCCAGCCAAATCGGTGCCGGTCTGATGGGCGTGATGTATGTGCTCGATGAGCCATCCATCGGTCTGCATCAGCGTGACAATGATCGCCTGCTAAAGACGCTGACGCGCTTGCGTGACTTGGGCAATACCGTCCTCGTCGTTGAGCACGATGAAGATGCCATTCGCCAAGCAGATCACGTCATCGATATCGGTGTCGGCGCGGGTGTCCATGGCGGTCATATTATCGCCCAAGGCACAGTCGATGACATCATGGCAAATAAAGACTCGCTCACTGGCCAGTATATGTCTGGTGAGAAGAAAATCGAGATTCCAACCATTCGACACAAAGCCAAAACCATGGATGTCGAAGTCAAAGGAAAAGCGAAAGCCAAAAAAGCACCAATGACGATTGAGCTAAAAGGCGCATCTGGCAATAACCTGCATGATGTGGATTTGTCCATACCAGTCGGCGTGATGACTTGTGTCACTGGGGTATCAGGCTCGGGTAAATCGACGCTAATCAACCGCACCTTAATGCCGTTGGCAGCGACTCAGTTAAATAACGCTTCCACGTTGATTGCAGATAAGTTTGAAAGCATCAGCGGGCTTGAGCATTTAGATAAAATGGTCGACATCGATCAAAGCCCTATTGGCCGTACGCCGCGCTCAAACCCAGCGACTTATACCGGCGTGTTTACCCCTGTGCGTGAAATGTTTGCGCAAACGCAAGAAGCGCGTGCTCGTGGTTATAAAGCGGGACGCTTTAGTTTCAACGTCAAAGGCGGACGCTGTGAGATGTGCCAAGGCGATGGCCTGATCAAAGTTGAGATGCATTTCTTACCCGATATGTATGTGCCGTGTGACACCTGTGAAGGCAAACGCTACAACCGCGAAACCTTAGAGATTCACTATAAAGGCAAGACCATCGCTGACGTGCTCGATATGACCGTTGAAGATGCCACTGAGTTCTTTTCAGCCATTCCAGCGATCTATCGCCGTTTGCAGGCCTTAATGGATGTCGGTCTCAGCTACATCCGTCTTGGGCAGTCTGCGCCGACGCTATCAGGCGGTGAAGCGCAGCGGGTCAAACTGGCGCGAGAGCTTGCCAAACGTGATACCGGACAGACGCTCTATATCTTGGATGAGCCAACCACAGGTTTGCATTTCCATGATATTGATAAGCTGCTGCATATCCTGCACACCCTACGCGATAAGGGCAATACCATCGTGGTCATCGAGCATAATTTGGATGTCATAAAAACAGCGGACTGGGTGATTGACCTTGGCCCTGAAGGTGGTAAAGGTGGCGGACTCATCATCGCTGAAGGCACGCCTGAGGAAGTCGCAGAAGTGAAAGGCTCATATACGGGTGAGTTCTTAAAACCGATGCTTAAGCAAGGGTTAAAAGACGTAAGCTAGGACAAATTAGAGAATGATTGATAAAAGGCTACTCTTTAGGAGGTGGCCTTTTTTGTTGTTCGAACCTTGGTTGTCGTACTTAATCTGCTCTATACTGCTAATTATCCATCTTCACAACGCCTACTTACTACGACATTGACACTTATTATGCTTGGGTCTTCAAAAATAGCTAAATCTTGAGTAAGCTTCATAGCTGTCGTACAAAAAATAGCAAAGTCATCCTCTATTGCCTCGGTTACTTCACATGTTTGTTCTAAGCTAGGGGGTCTACTAGCACTCATTACACAGATTATATCTTTGATGTCAGTCAGATTAATTCCAGCTTTATTTAACCCTTCTAAATAATTACTCTTGAAGTTAGCTTTGTTATCTTCGCTTGCATAAATTGTTGGAAGTATATTTAGTAGTCTGTTGCCGCTGAATACATGTTTCCAATCATTAAAGTCGTAGCCAATCATAGAGTCGTCCTGCCTATAAACGCTACAAACTGTAGTTACAACTGAATCTATAAAGGAGTAATAAAAGTTATAACTCTCTATGCTCATATCGTTTACAAAATCGTTTTTTGCTTGTGATGTGGTGAAAGGTATAGCAAAAGTAGGAATAAATGACAGCATGCTTGCCTTATCTCTTAAAGCATTTCCGGGTTTGGTCTTGAAACTACTTATTTCATCTATGGTTGAAGGAAATATTGCAAAAGTCAGTGCTGATATAGTAGCTATTTTTTCTTGAAAGACGCGTAAACCATCAAAGCTAGCCTCCTTTTCAACTAAAAAAACTATGACTTTCTGACTTTTGAGTTGCTGATCTCTATCGACTTCGGTCATATTTTTTAAATCATCTAAACTAACTATTTTAAAATATGAATCATGGATACCGAGTTTTAAATATCTATTAGAGGCTTTATTGAACCTATCTTTACCAATATTTTGTGCTACCTTCTTAGTTATTTGACCTGTGGTGACGAACATAAATCCTTCAGGTTCTTTGTAATTAGGAATATCACTCATTGTATATTTAGGAGTACTGCTCATAGTAGTTAACTCTTTGTCATGTTTTGGAAAGCATGAAAGTCTATGTTATAGTCAGTTTAAAATAAAACTGTTATGCTTTGGACAAATATCATAAAACAATTTGGATAAATCATTCTCCATCCAGCCTTGGCGTAGAAACTTCACCTGAGCCCATTTTTTCTCACTCGAGCACA
>NZ_QQAI01000002.1:0-273643 GCF_021023115.1 Psychrobacter sp. CCUG 69069 | reverse complement strand
TCATGAGTACATGCACTATTACAATCATGAGCGTATTCAAGTGAAACTAAAAGGACTGAGTCCTGTGCAGTACAGAACTCAGTCCTTGATATAAACTTAAACCGTCCAACATTTGGGGGTCAGTTCAATTAGCCCTTTTTTGTTTGTAAAATTTTTGAAGATTAACGCGAGTAAGTAGGATCCGCTGCTGCTGTGAATAGTACGTCAGTTGATGAATTCAGTGCTGTTTCGGCCGAGTCCTGAATGACACCGATGATAAAGCCAATCGCCACCACTTGCATGGCAATGTCATTTGGAATGCTAAACAAGCTTGCCGCCAATGGAATCAGGAGCAGTGAACCACCAGCAACACCAGACGCTCCGCACGCGCTGATCGTTGCGACTAGGCTCAATAAAAGCGCTGATGCAAATGAGACTTCGATACCGAGCGTATGCGCTGCTGCAAGCGTTAACACATTGATCGTAATCGCCGCGCCCGCCATATTAATCGTTGCGCCAAGTGGAATCGTCACCGAATACGTGTCTTCGTGTAGGCCCAGTTTGCGCGCAAGGTTCATGTTGACTGGAATATTGGCCGCTGAGCTGCGAGTAAAGAAAGCGGTAATCCCTGATTCACGCAAGCAGGTGAATACCAGTGGATAAGGATTTTTGCCTGTCTTGATCAGTACGATAATAGGGTTGGCAACTAAAGCAATGAACAGCATACAACCGACCAGTACTAATAAAATACGCGCATACCCTGCTAGAGAGGCAAAGCCTGTCTCAGCGACGGTATTAGCGACCAAACCTAAGATACCAAAAGGCGCTAGGGCAATGATCCATTTCACCACTTGTGAGATGGCATCAGAAAAATCATTGACCACGGCACGCGCGGTATCGCTGGCTTGACGTAGAGCAAAGCCGATGATAATTGCCCATGCCAAAATACCAATGTAATTGGCTTCAGCAATCGCACTAACCGGATTGGCAACCAAATTCATAAGCAGGTTAGTCAACACTTCTTTGAGGCCTGCTGGTGGTACCTGCTCAATCGTCGCATTTACTAAGACCAGCTCAGTTGGGAATAAAAAGCTGGCTCCTACCGCGGTGAGCGCCGCCAAAAAAGTGCCAAACATGTACATAATAAGCACTGGTTTGACATAAACTTCATTACCACTGCGGTGTTGGCTAATGGCGGCCATGACCAAAACGAATACCAATACTGGTGCAACTGCTTTTAGCGCGCCAACAAACAGTGTGCCCAACAGTCCCAATGCAATACCGATGCTTGGTGCTAGCCAACCAATTATCACACCCAGTACCAAACCAATAATAATCAGCGGTACCAGCCCTATACGCTGGTACATCGCAATCAATGAACGCATCTATACACCCTCGAGTTAGTCAATAAATAAGAAATTTATAACGAAAATAGACAAAGAATCGATGGATGGTAGCATTTTTTAAGATAAGCGCCTACCTCTAACCCCTACCTGCTTAGGCCGATAGGACTCAGAAAAAAAGCGTAGGACTTGGTATGAGGGAAACTGGACGGCTTTTTTTAAAATACAGACGTTTTAAAGCTGTATCTTTTAAACTTTAAAGTGGGTCAGCTCATAGTCCAATTGTTGATAAACTTTGTACTTGTGACGACCTTCTTGCACGCTGTTAGGATCAGGTTTTATCAGCTCAAGCACCCGAGTAGGCTGTGCATTGGTGGCTGCTGCCATCACGCTTGTGACAGGATGCACCGTAGTATTAAGTACAATACCTCTAAAATCGGCTGGCATATGACTGCCAAGCAAAACAGGCGCTAATGTTTTGTGAGTGTCTGCGATATCAGGATCAGCGGCTTCAGTATGAGCGCCTAGAAGGCGTTGATGCGGTATAAAGCTTGTCGCTTCTTGTGCCCATAGGGCCTCATCAAGCGTCGACAGTAGTGTCTCATCTTCTACCAGTATCAGCACAGACTGAGAGCTTTTATTGAGCGCGGTTTGGGTCAGCTGACAAATAAAGCCCAAGAAATCTTGGGCTTTACTCTCGCTTAAAACATAAAAGCTAATGTTCATAAAATGATTGTCATAAAGTGGTTTTTCATGAGTTCATTAAGCCATATTTACACTGTTTTTTAAATACTGCATAAATAGGGGGACAGGACGACCGGTTGCGGCTTTATCTTTACCTGAGTTCCACGCCGTGCCAGCGATGTCTAAATGTGCCCACGCTTGACCTTCTTCGACAAAACGCGACAAGAAGCACGCGGCGGTCACAGAGCCTGCGCCTTTTCCGCCAATGTTTTGCATGTCAGCGATGGGTGAGTCAAGCTGTGCTTGATACTCATCATCCATTGGCATGTGCCAAATGAGATCGCCTGATAGATTACTGGCATTTTCAAGATCAAACAATACGTCTTCATCGTTACTAAACACCGCTGAGCGTACGTGCCCTAAAGCAACCACACAGGCACCGGTCAAGGTAGCAACATCAATAATGGTTTTTGGTTGATAGCGCTGCACGTAGCATAGTGTGTCGGCCAGTACCAAGCGACCTTCAGCATCCGTGTTTAAGATTTCCACTGATTTGCCGTTCATGGCTTTGACGATATCACCAGGACGGGTGGCATCACCTGATGGCATGTTTTCCGCACAAGCAAGCGCACCAACGACGTTGATCGGTAGACGCGCTTCACACAAGGCTTTAATCGTACCTAGGACTGAGGCTGAACCACCCATGTCAAACTTCATCTCATCCATGGCCGCGCCTGGTTTGATTGAAATACCGCCTGAGTCAAAGGTAACCCCTTTACCGACTAAGACGATAGGTGCGTCGTCATTAGCAACGTCCGTAGTGGTATCACTGTTTTTACTTGCCTTTTTAGACGCTTTTTTCGTCGGCAATTTATCCGCCAGTGCTTTTAGGCCACCGGTCGCTTTTGCGCTGTTAGTCGCGTTACTAGCGTTGTTAGCATTGGCACTAAATGCTGATTTACCTTGATATTCCATCAAGACAAGCTTGCCTTCTTTAGTAGAGCCTTGCGCTACCGCTAAGAAGCAATCCATACCCAGCGCTGACATCTCATCTTCGCCCAGTACCGTGACGTTTAAGAGGTCAGGATAGGTTTTTGCCAGTTCTTGCGCTTGTTCTGCCATATAAGCTGGGAAGCAGATGTTACCTGGCTCGTTAGCAACGTCACGGGTCAGGCTTTGGCCAGCAAAGACCGCTTGAGCAAACGCTAGCGTCTCTTGCAATGACTTATCAGCCAGTAAGTAGATATCGGTTAACACAGGCGTTTTTTGCTCAGACTTGTATTTATCAAAACGATAACTCGCTGCCAATAAATTAAGCGCAAACTGGCCAAATTGATTGTCTTCTAAGGCATCATCCAAAGCAACGGTAATAGAGTCGACGCGTTTTTGCGTGCTTTGATAAATGGTATTGGCAATTTTTTGCAATCCGCTTTGGCTAAGCTTATCAAGACTACCAACACCCACCAACAATAGCTGTACTGGGTTTTGCTTCGTGGTCTTTTTGTCACCCGCTAAGGCATAATCAGCTACAGTTTCGCAGGCTTTACCATTAAAGTGGGATACCTCAATCAATTGCTCAATGCGCGTTTGGTAATCGCTTAAGACTGATTCGGCCAAGATATTTTTCTTATCATCGACTAAGACGACAAGGCAGGCCGCGTCTTTGCTTTTGGCTTCTTTTTTGAGTATTTTTTGCGTGTGCGTTTTTGGTAAATTTTGGGTTAATTTAATATTCATATAATTATCCTTATTAGAGTTATGAAAATAGCAGAATTTATGTAATGGGTTATCTCTGTTAAATCATTTGACTTATTAAGCCACCACCGTAGTGTAGCATATTGCGAGGTGGGTGCGCAGTGAGCACGCCTTAGCTAATACATTCGAGCAAGTCTGCTATGCCAATTTACGCTATTCTTCTCGTGGTCAATGATAAGAAGGGTAAACAAATCTTTCTACAGTAAATATAGTAAAAATCTAACAGAAAAAACTCGCGTCACTTAGTGTAGTGTATGTTTTAAGCGGGCTTTATGACACTTACTATCGGTTATTTTTATGATGTTCTCAGTAAAATGTAAGCAATGATTCAAACACATTTCACAGCCATTTTTTACCAAAATATGCTAGGATTAGCGGTTATCTTTATCGCTAATGTTTATACGGTGTGGCTACTTAGTAGCCCAGTTGTTTTTACGCCTGTTTAACTATCTGCTAGAACAGCTCTGTGTTGATAGGAGTTATAGATTGTGCTTGAGTCTGCCCGTAGCCGATCAATAAACCTGCGATGAATCGTGCGAATACCAACCTTTTTTTAAGAGTGCCTATTGTGATATTACGCCGCTACATGACTCAACAAGTTGCCTCAACGACCGCCTTGGTATTGGGGTTTTTAGTGGTGATGATGCTTGGCGGGCGGTTGATCCGTTACTTTGGTATTGCGGCAGAGGGCAACCTAGATATCAGCTTGTTATTTACGATTATTGGTTATAATTTGCCGTATTTTTTAGAGTTAATCCTGCCGTTAGCATTTTTTATCGCATTAATGCTCGTGTTTGGGCGCTTGTATGTGGATCAAGAGATGGCAGTGATCAATGCCAGCGGCGTGTCGCGGGGTAAGCTTGCCCGCTTGATGACGCCCCTGATACTGGTACTGTTTGTCGGTGAAGCGGCGCTGTCCATCGTCGGTAAACCGTGGGGCGTGCGTTCATCTGAGGCAGTTTGGCAGCAGCAAGCGTTGACCAGTGCCTTTGACTTAATTCGTCCCAATGAGTTTATCAGTAGCGGCAATTATCATTTGTATGTGGGTAGTTTGAGCGATGATAAAAAGCAGTTGCAAGATGTGATCCTCATCCAATCTGAACCGAACTCAAAAGGGTCCGCTGATAAAAGTACCGCTGTTGATGTCAATAATCATATTGATCCCGAGACTGCCGAGCAACTAAATATTCCAGAGTTGCCAAACGCGCGGGTCAACAATAACGCTATCAGTAAAGACACCATCACTTTAGCCAAACGCGCTGAACAAGTAGACACAGGTGATAGCGGTGTGACCCAGTTAGACTTATTCCAAGGTCGCCGCTATGAGGTCGCCGCCGGTAGTCTAAAATATAATCAAGTGGGCTTTGATCGCTATCGAATCACCTTGATTGAATCATCGAAAGAAGTCATCACAGAAGACAATATTGAGACTCAAGCGATTGGACCACTGTGGCAGACAGCGACTGGTAGTGCGCAAGTAGCGAGTAGTGACAATGCGTTGCGTGCCGCTCAAGGTGAGCTTGGTTATCGCTTGGCGCTACCTTGGTTGATGATTCTTGCACCTATGCTAGCGGTGCCACTGGCACAAGTGCGCCCCCGCCAAGGCCGTTGGTTGCGTCTGTTTCCCTCTATTTTGTTATTTGTTAGCTGCGCGCTGGGTATTATTTCGCTCAAAAATGCGGTCAGTAAAGGCAGTGTCAGTGTGTGGGCCTATGCGTGGTTTATTGTAGGATTTATGGCGTTGGCGCTTTATCTGAACTGGGGAAGCCGCGTACAGCATCGGTTGCGCTTTCGCAAACCAGAAAACGACCCTTTACCGACTGTTGATCATCAAAGCAGTGGCTCACAAGGAGGGCGGTCTTAATGCGTTCTTTATTTGCAAAATCACCGGCTACTGATCAGCTTGCGCAAAAACCGACCAACTTAAAAGTACTGAGTCGTTATGTCAAACGCAACGCGCTGCTTGCTATTATCACCGCGGTCTTAGGTCTGTGGGCGTTACAGTTGGTTTTCTCTTATTTATCAGAGCTTGATTCGTTAGATGAGAGCTACACGATGAGTGAGGCGATCAAGTATATCTTTTATCGCTCCCCCTACTTTTTAGAGCAGTTTATCCCAACGGGTGCGTTACTTGGCGCGGTGGTAGGCTTGGGTTTGCTCGCCAATAAAAGTGAGCTGGTGGTGATGCGCGCCGCTGGAGTGAGCGTGTATCGTATTGTCGGCTGGGTGCTACAGCCTGCTTTGCTCTTTGTCCTGTTAGCGCTGGCTATCAATCAGTTTGTCTTACCGCACTCCAATCAGTTGGCGAAAGAGATTAATGAGGAGGACAGCAGTTCGTTGGTCACGTCGGTACGCGGTTATTGGACACTGCAGCCGCGCTTTGAGCGCTCAGAGGGTGGCGATACCAAGCCTGATGGCAGCGATATTTTGTATATCGACTATGCTGATGTCGAAGGCAATATCGGTGAAGTCAAGCGTTGGCATTTAGATAATGACGGGAATTTGCAAACGGCCGTCCACGCTGAAGGTGGGCAGTATATCGGCCGCGAACCTATAGATGCTAATAACAGCAAACCGAGCGAGCAGTATCGTTACGAGTGGCAGCTGAACAACATGACCAAACTCACCATCAACCAAGGGTTTGACAGTAGCCAAGCCATCTCACCATCTGATACGTTAAGCCTGCCATTTGCCCCTGAGTCTGTGTATTTACTCACGCGCAAGGCAGAGGATTTGTCATTGACTCAGTTGTATGAGCATCGTCAGTTTATGCGTCAGCAAGGTCAACGCTCTTTGAGCCATGAGTTGGCATTTTGGCAAAAGCTGTTATCGCCGTTGTCTATTTTATCTTTGGTGATTGTGGCTTGCTCATTCGTGTTTGGTTCGCTACGAACGCACAGTCTGGGTTTGCGTATCGTCGTGGCATTACTGTTTGGCTTGCTGTTCAGTTATGTACAAGACTTGGTGGGCTTTGTCTCGCTCGCGACTGGATTTTCGCCGTTATTTATGGTGCTGTTACCGATTGTTGTTAGTGCGGTATTGGGTGGTTATTTACTCAAGCGGCAAATGTAGTAGCCATAAAGAAGCCCGCCAAAATATTTGTGTTTTGGCGGGCTTTTGCTTGTTCGGTTTTTAAACGTTTAGGCCGTCAAAAAGTTAATCTTTGGTGGCCATGGTAATCGTATAAGTCTTGCCTTGTTTGACTTTCTCGCTATTGCCAAACACTTCGGTAAATGAGCGCTTCATAAACTGGCGCAGACCATTGATCGTCACCACATAAAAACGCCCGCCTTGACGCATTCGCGCATAGGCATCGAGGAAGTATAAGTAATGCTGCTCTTTGCCAACTTTGGCAGGCAAGTTTGACATGACGAGGCTAAAGTCTTTGTCCTTTGCCACATGGTTAAAGCCATTAGATAAATGCACATCGACATTTTTTAGACCGTTTTTTTCGCAGTTACGGCGCGCATATTCTACCGCCATAAAGTCTTTATCAATCAGTGTATGCTGACCGTTTGGACACTCACGCGCGGCTGTCATACCAAGCACACCATAGCCGCAGCCCAAATCTATCGAATCATCATCCGCTTGAAAGTCCACATAATCGAGCAGCATCAGGCTGCCATCATCGAGCTTTTGTGGCGAAAAAATGCCCCACGTGGTCGAAAAGTCAAATGGCTTACCCAGCACGTCTTGGCGAAAGTGAATGTCTTCGCGCCAGTGTTCGGCGTTTTTTAATAAGTCAGCAGGGGGTCTATGGCTCATGGGATTCTCAAATATAGATAAGTAAAAGGTGGTGCGCTGCCAGTCAGACAGTGGGCACATCATGACGCACGTTATTAAGGGTATTGTAACGAGAAAAGGGCAAGTTTGCAGCTATGGATTGAGAGAATTGTATTTCTACAAATGCAAGAAGAGCCAATCGCGCCTGTTGTTTGTATCTGTCACTCTGAGCGGGACGGTTAGACGCAAAGGACACTTATAGAAAAGTCCTCTGTAAGGGATTTTCTCTTGCGAACCTAACGAAGCAGTGCTTCGTTTTAACGGTTCTCACCCTCTCGGATGATGCTCAGCATGCAACTTTTGCAACCTCGCCGTTGCCACATGGGTATAAATTTGCGTCGTTGATAGATCACTGTGCCCCAATAACAATTGCACGCTACGCAAGTCTGCCCCATGATTTAGCAGGTGAGTGGCAAAGGCGTGCCGTAAGGTGTGCGGTGATAGCTCTTTGTCAATACTGGCAACTTTGGCGTATTTTTTGAGCAAGTACCAAAAGTTCTGCCGCGTCATATAGCCACCTTGCGCGGTCAAAAACACCGCTTGGCAATTACCTGATTTTAAGTGCGCAATCAAATCGCCACGCCCATGAGACAGATAGTTTTCTAGCGCATCGCTAGCATATTCGCCTAAGGGCACCAGTCGCGTTTTATTACCTTTCCCCGTGATTTGTAACCAGCCAGAATTGAGATTGACTTGCTCAAGTGACAGATTAATCAATTCGCTGACGCGCAGACCGCAAGCATAGAGCACCTCTAGCATGGCTTTGTCGCGTAGTCCGAGGGCGGTGCTGGTATCGGGTGCAGCGAGTAGATTATCGACATCCGCTTCGCTCAAATCTTTCGGTAGCGGACGACCAAGCTTTGGACTTTTGATACGCTCACAGGGGTTGTCTTCACGCAGATTGCTAACGATCATCCATAAATAAAACTGACGCAGGCTTGAGAGCATGCGCGCTTGGGTACGTGGGGTTTTGCCGTCCCGCGCAACAAAGGAGAGACAGTGCAGCACATCGTCAGGCTGCCAGCGGGTCAAAGCGATAGGATTGGTTAATTCACAAGCGCGCAAATCACGGACATAAGCATTACGAGTACGTGTCGCCAGACCACGCGCCAGCATAGCTTGACGAAACTCAGTCATGTAGCTAGGCTCATCATCTACTGCCAAGGCTTTCGGTTGTCGCTGTTGTACGGCGCGATCACGACTCATAAGACAATACTCAGAGGATGGCTAAAAATTGACAGTAAATCAACGTCAGAAAGAAAAGGTTACGCGTTTTTTTTCTTAACCAAATAACGATAAAGCGTGCCATTCGTAGGCTCATCATTATCGCCAGCGACCATGATTTCATCAGGATCTATATCCAAGCTCACGTCGTCAGCTAGGGTTTCTTGTTGGACAAGCGTGTGCCCTAAATGACGACAAAAATTAGGAATATCACGGGTGGTGGCAGGGTCGGTCGCCAGTATTTCAATCACATCACCGCCATCCGCTTGACGAATGGTGCGATGCAGCATCATGACCGGCTCAGGACAGATCAGTCCTTGAGTGTCTAAATGATGGTTGATAGCCGTTTGCGTGATAGAAGTAGTCATAATGGTAATTTTGAATCAATAAAGTTAAGTTTAAAATACAAGAGTAATGCACAGACGTGCTTTTAGGCGCGTACTTTATGTCTCTTCGACAATGTCAGATTCCTCTTGCACTTCTAAATAGTTAAAGAAGCGCTTAAAAGTCACTTTGAACAAAAACGCCACACCCAGCCAAGACGCTAGACCGAGCCATACCGTGTCGGCAAATAATAACCCACCGATCAATATAATGGTCGACACGCCAATGCTCAGCGCAATCATCGATGGTTGGTTCAGACGATAACGATAAATGACTAAGGCATCATAAACAGTAATAGGAATCGTGAGCGCGACCAACGCATAGGGCAAATTATAAAACAATTGATAAAGCAGCTGATTGTCATGGAACGCTTTAATACTGGCAATGGTACCAAAGACCACAAAAGCGAAGAGAGCAGCATAAATGAGATAAATCGCTATCTGGTTTGCACGCTGGGCGCCTTTAATACGAGCGATGGCAAGCGGGGCAAAGCCGTGTTGCGACTTATTTTGCAAGGATTGGTCTGAGACAGTGGTCATAGTAATCAGTCATGTATCCGTTTAGAGTTACGACCTATCAGAAAATAGCCGTGTTGTAGTGGAACGTTAGAAAAACTGGTCACTCAATTAATCTGCTTTGATGGCATCAATGGCAAGACTGGTATTAGGATCAGCAAAATAGGTCGACATCAAGATGCACGCAGAGATGTCATCAATCGGCGCGCGCTCATGCTTAATCCAGCCGTTTTCCCACGCTATTTCCCTGGCAGCGACTGAGGTTAAGCGCTCATCACACAGAGATACCGTTACTGGTAAATGCTGCTCCATGATTCTATGGGCTAAGCGGCGGGCAAATTTGTGTGCCCGTTTTGAGAGCATGGAGCTGCTACCATCCATATTCAGTGGTAACCCCACCACCACTTTTGCCACGCCCCACACTTTAATAATGCCCAGTAAATTGTCCCAATCTGGTTGACCATTGTTCATCGCTAGGATATCAAAGGCACGTGCGGTTTCGGTAATGGTATTACCCAGCGCCATGCCCATCTTTTTGACGCCATAATCTAAGGCCAAGACCAGATGCGGTTTGACGGCTGGTGCAGCGATGCTACTAGCCCCCATCTCTGAGCTATCGTCGCTATCTGTTATAGGAGTACGATCTACCATCATAAAGGATGTTACCTATTTTTATGTCTGTATTCATAGAGAATACGATATTAAGCGTGTCCGATATCGCTGCTAAGATAGTCAAAATTAACGCCAATCTTGTCAGCGGCAATCTGCCAACGTTCTTCAAACGGTGTATCAAACAACAAATTCAAATCGGCTGGGCACACCAGCCAGTCGCCGCTATCTAATTCGCGTTCAAGCTGTTTTTGGCCCCAACTGGCATGACCCAAGCACAGCTGATAATGACCCACACCTTGACCTGCCGCGATCCGTTTAAGAATATCTTGGCTTGTCGTAATACAGACATTTTCTGAAATAGCAAAAGAAGAGGCCCATTCTGGCTGACCTGTGTGCAAGACAAAGCCAACCTCAGGGTACATAGGCCCACCTTCTAATGCCAGATCCTCCATCACTTGCGAGTCAGTCACCTCAATATTTAAGTCTTCTAAGAGTTTGCCCACGCGAGATTGCTCTAGCGGACGATTGATCATAAGACCTAGTGCCCCATGCTTATCATGACGACAAATATAGATTAAGGCCTGCTCAAACCTTGGGTCTGATAGCTCTGGCGCCGCGATTAAGAAGTGATGGGTCAAATTAGCTTTAGACATAGAGACAAACGCAACCTAATAATAAAGGTGAGAGACCACTATATGGCGATAATGAGTAGAAAATCAACCAAAGCAAATATTTATCAGTGGCTAGATCGTTAGTTGAGGCAACTGACTTTTATTTAACATCGGTCAATAAACTACGGGCATGATCACGAGTGACGTCAGTGATGGTGACGCCGCCTGACATGCGTGCCAGCTCATCGACTTGCGCATTGTCTGTCAATATTAACAGCTCACTCTCTGTCTGCTCTTGATGATGTTTTTGTACCAAGATATGCTGATGCGCTTGCGCGGCCACTTGTGCTTGGTGGGTAATGGCGAGCAGTTGCTGCGTTTGCCCAAGTGCGCGTAATAGCTCACCGACCACTTGTGCAGTGCCACCACTGATACCGACATCCACCTCATCAAATACCAGCATGGGCTTGGCGGCATTGTTGTCGGCATTGGTCGCTTGCATGACTTGCATCACTAGCGCCATGCGTGACAACTCACCCCCGGAGGCGATTTTATGTAGTGGCTGCATCGGCATACCCACATTGGCACTAAATAGTAAGTCAATATCAAAACAGCCTTGCGCATTATACTGGCTCGGACCGGCTTTTTTGGTAAAGACGAATTCACAGCGCGCATTGGGTAGGGCGAGGGGCTGCAGCTGTTTGATCAGTTGTTTGCTGACGACTGGCGCGGCCTTCGAGCGTGCCTTGTTCAATTGTGTGGCCAACGCCACATAGTCTTGCCAAGCTTGTTCGATTTGCGACGCCATCGCGTCACTGCTGGGCTCGTTTTCTAGTTGTTCTAACTGCGCTTGCCAGCTCTGTGCTTCATTAATCAATGCGCCCGCTGGCAAATTATGCTTGCGCGATAATCGGTGCCCTAGGCTGATTAAGCTGTCTAGTGTTTGCAAGCGCTCAGGGTCAGGCAGTTGCTGCTCTGCATAGTCTGAGAGTAACGCCGTCACCTCCGTAATTTGCTGCTGTGCTAAATGCAGTTGCTCAGACGCTTGCTCAAAGGTTTGGCTGACGCCTATTTGATGATCACAGAGCTTGATCGCTTGTCCTAGCAGGGTCATGACATCTGGTTCGTCGGTGTCATTATCTAGTAGATGCAAACCATGACTGGCCTCCGTCATCAGCGCTTCAATATTAGACAGCTCTTCGTGCTCCGCTTCGACATCTGTATAGTCAACGGCCAGTAACGGCGCAATATCCGCAAGTTGGCTTTGTAGCAGTTGGATGCGATCTTGGCGTTGCGATTCACGGCTGGCGATATCATCAGCCTGACGTTTAAGCTGTTGATACTGCTGATAGCTGCTTGCGGTTTGCGCAGCAAGAGGGGATATCTGCGCCATTTCATCCAGCCATTGCACCACAAACTGCGGCTTGAGTAAGGCTTGCTGGGCATGTTGGCTATGAATATTAACCAGTAATGACCCCAAACTTTTTAATTCAGCGAGGCTCACCGGCGTACCATTTAACCACGCTTTTGAGCGGCCAGTGTTACTCAATTGCCGGCGAATCAACACTTCAGGCTCTTCTAGTGGTCTGTCATTTTTTGCAAACCAATCAGCAACAACAGCATTGTTTTCTACATCAAACTGCGCATAAATATCTGCGTGCGCGGCGCCATGCCTGACCATCGCGCTATCTGCGCGTTCGCCTGCACATAAGGAAAGCGCATCCAGTAATAATGACTTGCCAGCACCCGTCTCACCGGTGATGACATTAAAGCCTCCAGCAATATTCAGCTCATGCTGAGCGATTAACGCAAATTGATGTAAAGTTAATGATACGAGCATCAACGCCTCTCATGACAGACAAGGAGCCTCACGTAGAAGGCTGGCATGTCACATCTAAAATAGGATGAATAAAAGAATAAAATGAGTCAATTAATCGGAATAAATAGATACATGGGATTGGCAAATATTATGGTGTTAAATACTTTTAAATACAAATACTAAAGGCAATGAATAAGATAAAATGACGTAATAAGACTACCATAAAATCCTCAAAGAGGGGCCATTCTTAGTCAGCATGATGTGATCTACACGATGTACAAATTTAGCCAGTCAGCGATAGTACCGTCTTACATAAGGCACGCACCTGAGTAACACAGCTCCTTAAAAACTCTGTGAGTCAAACATCACAAGTTGAACCACAAGTAGAATTTACTGGTCGCTTTAACAAACTTTATAGATATAATGTGGTAGCATAATCTCACATAATGATAAACTCTTACCACTGGATTTATGCATCCTTCTATATGACAACGAGTCATAATCTCGTAAAATTAGAAGGGTATGCAACTGAGTCTTTGTATCAGTATGTTTTCATAGAACCTGCCTCTATGATTAAAGCATAGGTGTTTCACATAAAAGCAAGCGGCATCTAAGCCCGCGCGCTTCTTTAAAATGCACACGCTAGCTGACTGAAGTCAGTTACTTATTTTTTAGTTTTGCCATAATTATTTGATAAGGAAGCCACTATGACAGCGGCGCAATTTACGAATGTTACCGTCAATGCCCAGGCGACAATATCTTATGATGGTCGTTGTTCCAGCCATACCATCATGTTTGAGGACGGTCGCCATAAAACGTTGGGCGTTATTTTGCCTTGTGATAATTTGGTCGACCATTATCATTTTAGTACCAACACCTCTGAACGTATTGAGATCATCAGCGGTGAGTGTGAGGTGAAAATAAATGGTGATGAAGAGTTCAGCTATTATCGTGCTGGCCAGTCATTCGTGGTCGAAGGGAATAGTGGATTTAATCTACGCACCGAAGAAATTGTTCAGTATATTTGCCATTTAGAAGGCTGATAGAACTGACAGTAATAGGGCGTTAAACGCTTACGTCATTGATGTCCCATACTAGCCATAAAGTCCTCAAGAAATAAACAATATCGAATTGGTGTTGTTTATTTCTTTTTTTATTGGCTGACATTTTTGCTAACCAGTCATCGATTAGTTGGTACAATTACCGCTAACCCTCTTTTTACTTTGTCGCATTGCGCGATATCCACTTATATTCAGTAGGCCTATTATGGCAAAACCCATTTATTTTTATGGTATTCACGCGATTGATGCCTTACTTGACCATCGCCCTCTTGATGGGCTGAGCTTATTTGTACAGCAAGGGCGCGAGAGCGATAGCCACGTAAAGAGCATCATGGCACAAGCTGATGCCAATGGTATCAGTATTCAGTCGGCGCAAAAAGATAAGCTCACTCAGTTGTGTGGTAGCCCGCAACATCAAGGCGTCGTACTGCATGCTCGTCCGTTGGGCTTCGCTGATGAAGGCTTGCTTGACACGATTGCCGGACGTGAGCAGTGCTTACTGTTGGTACTCGATCAAATCACCGATGCGCATAATTTTGGGGCTTGTTTGCGTACCGCTGTGGCGATGGGTGTGGATGCAGTCGTTTGTCCAAAACATCATGCAGCAAGCCTGACGCCAACCGTGGCCAAAGTGTCCGTGGGCGCGGCAGAAATGATGCCGATTGTCAGCGTCACCAATTTGGCCCGTACGCTAGCACAAATCAAACAGGCAGGCGTGTTTGTCTTCGGTACCGCACTGAGTGCTGATGCCAAACCGATACATGCCGCCGATTTGACTGGTAAGACGGCGATCATTATGGGCTCAGAAGGAGAGGGCATGCGCCGCCTGACCACCGAGAGCTGTGATGAGCTGGTTTATATCCCCATGTCAGGGAATGAGCATGGCAACCTACAAAGTCTCAATGTGAGTGTTGCCACGGGTATGGCGTTATACGAGGTCAATCGACAGCGTACTTTAGCTGCTGGGCAAGTATAAGATACTCTTGATGCAACGGTTCTAATTGTAAGTAAAGAGCGTCAAGGTCACTCTCATTGAGTATGACGTTATCCGCATGACGGTTGCGCTCTTCACGGCTCAGCTGATTCACCATAATGGCTTTAATTTTCTGTACGCTTTGCTCATCACGCTGACTGGCACGCGCCAGCTGCGTGTCCTCGGTGGCGTCCATCACTAAAATACGTTGGCATAAATTAGCAAGCCCTGCCTCTGCAGCTTCAATGAGCAGGGGTGCTGACAACACGACATAAGGTGATGTGCTCGCTGCCAACTGAGATTTTGCCGTCTCGCGTATCGCTGGATGCGTGATTGCTTCTAACTCAATCAGTGCTTCAGGATGGGTAAAAACGTGCGTTCTTACCGCCGCTCGGTTCATCGATCCATCACCATTTAATACCCAGTCGCCAAATTTTCTTTGGATTTTGCGTAAGGTCGGACTGCCTTTTGCAACGATTTCATGGGCAATGACATCCGCATCAATAATATCGATGCCTTGCTCAGCGAACCAAGCACTGGCAGCGGATTTGCCGCTACCGATACCCCCTGTCAATCCGACTACTAATGTCTTGTTTTTCTTTTGGGGTGTTTGTGGCTCATGAGAATAAGGTGAAGCGTTGTTTTTTGACATAATGGTGACTTATCTGACGGATAGTATAGTGATAACAGTGTTAAAGTGAGCGAATATTGTGCTGGCTATTCGTTGACTTATAGGGGAGCGCTCTGACGTGTGTTCAACAGGCACTTAAACAAAGCGTTTTAGTAAGTATACATGCCAAGATACCAGCTGACGATATCTGAGCCATATAATAACGCAATGATACCAGCAATCGCGATATAAGGACCAAAAGCGAAAGGTCGACTCTCACCCTGTTTTTTCATTAAAATAAGCCCAACGATAGACCCTAGCAAGGATGACAGTAAAATAATCAACGGCAGCATCAGTGGCCCAAGCCAAGCGCCCAGCACGGCCAATAACTTAAAATCCCCTTGTCCCATACCGTGTTTTTTAGTAATTAGGTAAAACACCTTAACCACTATCCACAACGATAAAAACCCAAGCAATAACCCCCAGATCGACTGAGTGGAAGAGACAAACAAACCTTGTGAATTGACTGCCAAGCCCAAACCCGCTAGAGGAAAGGTGAGGCGATCGGGTAGGAGCTGCGTATCAAAATCAATGCCTGTTAAAGCAATGAGCGTCCATACTAAGACTAATGCTGACAAGCCAGTAGCATTAACGCCAAATTGATAAATAACCAGCACCGATAGCAGCGCAGTGGTCAGCTCAACCAAAGGATAGCGCAGACCGATAGTAGCTTTGCAGTCTGAACAACGCCCGCGTAGTAGCAACCAACTTACTAAGGGGATATTCTCATACCATCTGATTTTATGCGCGCAGTGCGGGCAGCGTGAGGCTGGCCGGCTCAAAGTAATAGGTTGATCGTTTGTGACAATACTAGCAAGGGGCAGGGTATGTTTACGCGGCATGTCTGCTTGTTCAGTCATAAACTGGCTGCACTCTTGCCGCCAGCTATAGACCATCATCAGAGGGATACGGTGAATCACCACGTTCAAAAAGCTGCCAACACAAAGACCTAGTAGACCAAACACGACCAAAGCTAGCGCCGTATTGTCTTGGAGTAACTGTATAAATTGCATCAAATCGTTATCCTACCACTGAGCCCATTTGGAATATTGGCAAGTACATAGCAATCACTAAGCCACCGACCAATACCCCTAATACCGCCATAATCAGTGGTTCCATTAAGCTGGTTAAGCCATCCACCGCATTGTCGACTTCGTTTTCGTAATATACTGCCACTTTGTCTAGCATTTCTTCTAAGCTACCAGATTCTTCACCAATCCCGACCATTTGAATGGCCAAGCTTGGGAATAAATTGGTTGAGCGTATGGCGAACTGTAGTTGCTGACCGGTCGCGACATCATTTTTAATTTGCTGAATGGCGTTATAAAATACCACATTATTTGCCGCCCCCGCAGTCGAGTCTAAGGCGTCAATAAGTGGTACACCCGCAGCAAAAGTCGTAGACAGCGTACGAGCGAAACGGGCAATGACGGCTTGATAAGCAATATTGCCAAATATCGGTGCTTTTAATACCACGCGATCCAAAAAATCACGGAATTTTTTAGAGCGTTTTTTGGCTTCTGCAAAGCCGATAATGGCGCCGCCAATGACGACGATCAAAATAAACCACCACGCTTGCATCCACTCAGACATACCCACCACCATTTGCGTGAACGCTGGCAGCTCTGCGCCAAAGGACGCAAATAGGTCTGAGAACACTGGTACTACTTTTATGAGCAAAATGATGGTAACAATGATGGCTACCACAATAACCGCAATAGGGTATTTCATGGCTTTTTTAATTTTCGCTTTGAGTAACTCGCTTTTTTCTTTATAGGTAGCAACCCGTTCGAGCATAGTCTCTAACGCACCTGATTGCTCACCAGAATCTACGAGTGAACAAAAGAGGTCATCAAAATAACGAGGGTGTTTACGTAGCGCAGACGCAAAAGTTCCCCCTGCTTCAATATCGGCTTTGATTTGCAGCACCAAGTCTTTCATACTTGGATTGTCAAGGGAGTCGGCGACAATCTCAAAAGACTGGGTCAGTGGTACGCCCGCTTTCATCATTGTGGCCAATTGCCGAGCAAAAATAGCAATATCAATAGGTTTGATGGATTTTTTGAAGGTATAGAGGGGTTTGGGCTTTTTCTTAATGCCTTTGACGGTAATACCTTGTTTACGCAAGGTTGCTTTGGCCAACTCTAAACTACGACTGGTGGTTTCCCCTTTCACTTTTTGCCCGCGCCGGTTTACCCCCTCATAGACAAAGTCTAACAGCATATCGGTCTTAGCTTTTGCCATGTTACTACCCTCAAAAACTGTCTCATTGGACATTACTTAGTATGAACGGACAGTTAGCCAATAATGTTTAGTGCGTCTACTTTATTTTAGCGTAAAAAACCAGTGTCCATCTGTTTTATTTTTAAGTACATCTGGTCGAGGTGACGGCTGGCGCATAAAAGTCAGCGCTGATACCACTAAAACCTCACAAACGGTGAGGTTGTTTTTACTTTGAAATGACAACTATTCAGAGGTGACCCGCATCATCTCTTGAATACTGGTGACACCTTGGAGTACCTTTAAAATGCCAGAGCGGCGCAAGTCCCGAAAGCCGTTTTTGAGTGCCGCGTCTTTGATGTCTATAGCGTTACCGTCTTCCATGATAATTCGCGAAATATCTGGACTGACTTTCATCACCTCGTAAATACCCACACGCCCTTTATAACCTTCGCGGCACTCGTTACAGCCGACGGGCTCATAAATCACATTGTCTGTATTGTCCAAGTCAGCATCCTGAAAACCGAGCTCAAGCAGGCTTTGCCGAGGCACATTGATAGGTTTTTTGCAGTTTTTACACAAACGGCGTGCTAAGCGCTGAGCGATGACCAAATTGACTGACGTCGCAATATTAAAGGAAGCCACACCCATATTACGCAGACGCGTCAAGGTCTCAGGTGCCGAGTTAGTGTGCAAGGTAGAAAGTACCATATGGCCTGTCTGCGCAGCTTTAATCGCAATCTCCGCCGTTTCAAGGTCACGAATCTCACCAACCATCACAATATCAGGATCTTGTCGCAGAAAGGACTTGAGCGCATTGGCAAAGGTCAACCCCACTTTAGGATTGACGTTGACCTGATTGATGCCTTCTAGGTTAATCTCGACTGGGTCTTCGGCGGTTGAGATATTGGTTGCCCCCGTATTTAAAATATTGATACCCGTATAAAGAGAGACGGTCTTACCCGAGCCGGTAGGACCTGTGATGAGGAGCATGCCTTGCGGTTTATGCAGTGCTTCTAAAAACATCTCTTTTTGGTCAGGCTCATACCCCAATGCTTCAATACCGAGCATGGCTGATGAGGGATCCAAAATACGCAGAACAATTTTTTCACCAAACAAGGTCGGTAAAGAGTTGACCCGAAAATCAATGGCTTTATTTTTAGACAGTTTTAGTTTGATACGTCCATCTTGCGGCACGCGGCGCTCCGAGATGTCCATTTGTGACATCACCTTTAGACGTGCGGCGATTTTCCCAGCCAACTGTACGGGCGGGTTGGCCATTTTTTGCATCACGCCATCGACACGAAAGCGCACGCGATAGGTTTTTTCATACGGCTCAAAATGTAAGTCTGATGCCCCCATACGAATGGCATCTACCAGCATTTTATTGACGAACTTTACCACTGGTGCTTCATCGACACTATCGGTGAGTTTGGTTTCACCTTCGTCTTCTTCACCCTCTTCAAACCCAACGTTTAAATCGCTGTCAGAGAAGCTGTCAAAGTTTTGCATGGTATCAGCGTAAATACTTTCAATACGCCTTTTTAGCTTGTCTTCTTCGACGACAATGGTTTCTATAGACAGGCGAGAATTAAAAGCAATGGCATCGATGGCATCGATACGGGTCGGATCACTTAACGCGACAAATAAACGCTGGCCGCGCTTAAACAGTGGCAACGCATTAAACTTACGAACAATTTTTTCATCCACTAAGTCTTTTGGAATGACATCGAGGTTTAGTGCGTCCAGGTCGAATAAAGGGTCGCCAAAGGCCTGTGATAGCATTTGAGCAAGTTGAGAAGCATCAGCCAGTTTGTTGTCTACTAGGTACGGCACTAGCCCTATTTGCTGCTGCGCAGACTCAGTTTGTGCCGTTTTCATGTGGGCTTCGCTAACGACACCTTCGTTGATGAGCTGCTGCGCTAAACCACCATATTTACCAGTTGTGATAGACATTACGACCTCTCCTTGATACCAAGTACCTTGCACTGTTGCTTGAAATTTACATACTATCTATATTGAGCTTCTATCTAATAGACTGCTCATTCACGTCGTAAGATAGAACTTTATTTTACTTTAGTTTAAAGGCTTTTAGTTAGACTATTAAACGGCTCATCCGCAAAGAATCACCGCTGAGTCAAATATCAGTCGACTCTAGCTGTTAGCGTCTGTTTTGTTTCTGGAGCACCATACTATAGCACTTGTAAATTATTTGTTATACTGGCGCGCATATTAGCCGAATTGGCATGAATACATGAAACAAGGTAGATGAGTATGCAAGCTTGGGTAATTGGCAATTGGAAACAGAATCCAGCAACGAGCCACGACGTCAACGTGTTGTTGGATGACCTATTGACTGCGATCAATGCTGAAGAGCAAGCGGATACAGAACACCCCAACAGTCGCTGCCAGTTAATGGTGGCACCAAGCTATATCCATTTGGCGGCTGTCAGTACGCGTCTAAAGAATAGTTCAGTACTGTGTGCGGCGCAAGATATCAGTAGCCATAGTGCGAGTACTGGCGCGTATACAGGGGATTGTTCAGCGCAGCAAGTGGCAGATGCCGGTGCGACTTGGACGATAGTAGGTCACTCTGAACGCCGCCAGTATCACAAAGAGTCTCATGATAGCCTAGTGCAGAAGCTATCTCATGCTCTTGCCCAAAATTTGGGTGTGGTACTTTGTAT
The DNA here is from genome assembly GCF_021023115.1 of Psychrobacter sp. CCUG 69069. Classification (NCBI taxonomy): domain Bacteria; kingdom Pseudomonadati; phylum Pseudomonadota; class Gammaproteobacteria; order Moraxellales; family Moraxellaceae; genus Psychrobacter; species Psychrobacter sp. CCUG 69069. The sequence continues at coordinate 253,323 of NZ_QQAI01000002.1, read as the reverse complement.
TGGCGAGACGCAAACGCAGTACGATGATCAGCAAACCCTTGAAGTTATCGATGCTCAGTTAGCGGTCATTAAGGATTTACTGATTCAGCAGCCAGAACTTATTTCATCATTGTCTGAGCGCTTTATCATCGCTTATGAGCCGGTATGGGCAATCGGTACTGGCAAAGTGCCTACCGTGGCAGAGGTCAGCAAAACCCATCAGCATATTAAGCAAAAGGTGGCAGGCCTTGCTGATACAGCAGAGGCGATTACCGTATTATATGGCGGTAGTGTCAATGCCGATAATGCAGAGAGCTTTGCGGCAGATGCGATGATTGATGGGGCATTGGTTGGTGGGGCTTCATTGAAGGCGGAGAGTTTTTTGGCGATCGCTAATGCCTTTAATCGTGTGAACGCTTAGTGTGACTATCAGTGTCTTTATCAGTTGGCAAAAGTAGGTTTAACAGTGCCCTTGTAATCATGTACAATGCGCCTTATTTATATAGTCGATTCAGCGTGATGACACGCTGATGACTATCCTTATTAACCTTAAGATTTATTTTCCGTTATCAGTCGTCATTACGCGGCAAAAGAGGCCACCATGTTTACGTTTATATTAGCCCTGCATATTATTGTGGCGATTGCCATGATCGGCTTGATTTTAATACAGCATGGTAAAGGGGCAGACGCTGGAGCTTCTTTTGGTGCTGGCTCATCAGGCACCGTATTTGGTGCCGCAGGGACTGCCAACTTCTTGACGCGTGCGACCGCGGTGCTCACCGTTATATTTTTTATCACCAGTATGACGCTCGCGGTTCACGCTCGTAAGCAAGCCGAAGATCAGTTCCGTTTAGATGCACCCGTTTCGGCCCCCCAAACCCCGCGTCCATTGACACAGAATCCTCAGTAACGGTCTTTTAAGCAGGCAGTGCTTGCTATTTTGCTAGGTTAGATTTACAATGCTTTCCTGTTTTCGCAAGTCCTGATCTATAGATGCCTACCTTAAGCGTCATTTACCGTAGATTAGCGACTAGATCACAGAGTAGTAAAATGCGATTGTGGTGGAATTGGTAGACACGCCATCTTGAGGGGGTGGTAGCGCAAGCTGTGGGGGTTCAAGTCCCCCCAATCGCACCAAGTTTTATAGACGTAGCATAGCGTCAGGTTGGATTTTTTAGCAGAGATACTTGTTTTATAATTTATTTAAAAAAAGTATTGACACTTCTACAAAACCTCCCTATAATATGCGTTCTAGATTGATGCGGGGTGGAGCAGTCTGGTAGCTCGTCGGGCTCATAACCCGAAGGTCGTTGGTTCAAATCCAGCCCCCGCTACCACTTTTTATACTGATGTTTTGTATACTAAATTTGTCAGTAACGATTAGCCCACCATTATGTTTGTGGGTTTTTTTGTATCTGATGGTCAGTGTTATCGCGGTATCTATCCTACTTGTGCTAAGCTCTAGGTCTATAGAGTACAATACTCTCCGTCACTTGCCGCTACTAACGCGATTTTTCTTAAGCGTCACTATCTGTTATTCCTTACTCTTTTATCGATAGTACTGCTTTATGAATAATAAAAGCATTGTCTGGCTGAGCTTGATGTTTTTTAGGCTCATCCCTATATAAATGCACAACACATTATTATGATTTACCATACAATAGTAACCGTAACTCCTAAGAGCAAGTGAATACTAAGGGTAAGAGTAAATAACAGCCAAGTAAAAACTTGAGACGGTTTACCAAGTACGATAGATACTGAATAGGAAAATATAAATAGATTATGAAGCTTTCGACCAAAGTTGCAGAACTGACCAATATTATTGCCCCTGCGGTAGCCGCCTGTGATGTGGCACTCTGGGGCATAGAATTTGCGCCACAAGGCCGTCGCTCTTTGCTACGTATTTATATTGAGGCACTGCCAGAAGAGCAAGCTCAAGATAAGCAAGTTACCATCGAAGACTGTGCTGCGGTAAACCACCAAGTAAGTGGTATCCTCGAAGTTCATGACCCTATCGCTGGTGAGTACATTTTAGAAGTATCTTCACCCGGATTTGATCGTGCTTTTTTCTCAGATGAGCAAATGCACGCTTATGTTGGTCAGACCGTGAGCTTACGTTTGATACAAGCCATTGGTGAAGGCGATCAAAAACGCCGTAAAGCAACTGGCACTTTAGACAGTATCGATGCCACGTCTTTGAAACTGACGTCAAGTGATGGTGAGCAGTTTGAGATTGCATTGAGTAATATTGATAAAGCCAATCTGGTTTATTCAGAGGTTTAGTCTATTAGGATGCATACGCTCCCAATAGCGGATAATGAAAATATAATAGCAACACACAAATGATAAAATTTAAGTCAATTAAAAAATGATAGGACAGGTATAGCATGAGTCGTGAAATCTTAACGGTAGTAGAAACTGTCAGTAATGAAAAGGGCTTAAATCCTGAAGATATCTTTGAAGCCATAGAAGACGCTTTGGTGGTATCGACTAAGAAAAAAGTATATACCGAACAGCCAGAAGTGGCCGTGCGGGTTGCCATCGACCGTGCAACTGGCGATTATGATACTTATCGTTATTGGACAGTGGTTGCTGATGAAGATCACGAAATGCCTGCTTGTCAGCTCGCCATTACCGACCTTGATCAAGATGAATGGTCAATCGGTGATGTCAAAGAAGAGCAGATTGAATCCATTGAGTTTGGACGTATTGCCGCGACGCAAGCCAAACAGGTCATTATCCAAAAAATTCGTGAAGCTGAGCGTGCGCTAGTAGCCGATGCTTTTGAGCCACGTGTTGGTGAGATGATGTATGGCGAAGTCAAAAAACAGACACGCGATGGTTATATCATCGATTTAGGTGACAATGCAGAAGGGTATTTATCACGTGATCAAATGCTACCGCGTGAGCAACTACGTGCCAAGTCTCGTATCAATGCCATCTTATATCATGTGAACCGTGAAAACCGCGGCGCCCAATTATTGCTGTCTCGTACGCATCCTGAAATGCTATCAGCATTGATGCAAAAAGAGGTGCCTGAGATTGCAGAGCAAATCATTGAGATTCGTAATGTCGCTCGCTTGCCGGGTACTCGTGCTAAAATAGCAGTGAAAACCAATGATCATCGTATTGATCCAGTGGGCGCTTGTATTGGTATGCGTGGTACGCGTATCCAAGCGGTACAGCAAGAGCTTGATGGTGAGCGTATTGATGTGGTGGTTTGGTCGGATGATCCCGCCCAATTTATCATTAGCGCTTTAGAACCAGCGGACGTCAGCAGCATTATTTTAGATGAAGATGCCCAAACGGCTGATATCATCTTTAGCACCAATGATCAGTTGGCGCGGGCGATTGGCTCACAAGGCCAGAATGTACGTTTGGCTTCTGAGCTTACGGGCTATAAGCTAAATATGATGTTAGAAGAAGAGTATCAGCAACGTCAAGAAAATGAATCTAAAGCCTTCATTGAATTATTCTATGAACGTTTAGAAGTAGATAAAGACTTAGCTCAAGCGCTTGTTGATATTGGCTTTACCAGTATTGAGGAAGTGGCTTACGTACCCGTTGAAACCTTTTATGATATCGAAGGCCTAGACGACGAAGCGATCGAGATGATTCAAGAGCGTGCTAAAGAAGTGGTCATCGCTGATGAGCTGGTCAAACAACAGAACATGAAAGAGCCAAGTCAAGAGCTGCAAGAGCTTGAAGGTATGACGGTAAGCTGGGCCTATAAAATGGCACAAAAAGATATTATTACCGTTGATGACTTGGCAGAACAAGCCGTCTTCGATCTAGAAGATATCGAAGGATTAGACTCCGAAACCGCAGGAAAACTCATCATGAAAGCTCGGGAATCTTGGTTCAATGAATAAGCGGTAACTGCATATCGCTGTCTTTTAGTGATATGCTATCGAGAATAAAGCGCTGGTATGCAAGCAGTACAGATGCCAGCCTTACCCCAATCATTTGTGGCCAACAACTGAATTGAACATATAGCAAATAATAGACAGTAGGTGATAATAAATGGCAGATAAGACCGTCAAAGAACTGGCAGATATGGTAGGCAAAACTCCAAGTGCTGTAAAACAGCAACTGGTAGATGCTGGACTGCCTGCTCGCGCAGAGGATGACCTAGTCACCGAGCTTGAGCAAGAGAAGTTGGTGACGTATTTAAAGCAAAGTCATGGTCAGCAAGAAAAGCGTCGTATTAGTCTTAAATCTAAGACGACTAGCACCGCGCGCGTGACCGGCTCTTCAGGTAAATCTAAGAGCGTCAATGTGGAAGTGCGTAAAAAGAAAGTGTTTGAAAAGCCTGATCCAGAAAAAATGGCTGAAGAATTGGCTGCGCGTGAGCAAGCGATGATTGAGTCGCAAGAACGTGCTGCTAAAGACGCAGAAGAGCGTGCGGCGACTAAGAAAAAAGCTGAAGAACGTCAAGCAGCAACCTTAGCAGCAATGCGTGCAAGCTTAGGCTCTAGCAAAAAGTCAGATGATAAGAACGACGATATCTCGACTTCAGTGGTTGTGAAAAAAGGTGGTAAAGCCAAGGTTGAAGTGAAGCCAAAAGACCAACCCAAGAAAAAAGTCGCTGCGACAAAACCAAAAGTTGAGACGGCAGCAGAGCGTAAAGCTCGCGAAGCGCGTGAGAAAGAAGAAGCCCGTCTACGTGAAATTGAAACAGAAACACGTCGTACCCAAGCTGAAGAAGCACAAAAACGTACGCTTGAGCAAATGCGTAAAATGGCGGGTCAATATACTGACCGTGAGCCTGTTGCTGAAGTTCGTAAAGACGAGCCGTTGGCAGAAGGTCTGGTCGGTGATGCGTTAGAAGAGTCTTTTGAAAAAGAACGTCGTGAAATCAAACGCGGTGCGAGCAGTACTGGTACTCGTGGTCGTCGCCGTAAGAATCAAGATGAGCGTGAGATCAAAAACCGTAAAAACGGTTTGCGCTCAACGCAAGCATCACAGCATAAGTTCGAAAAACCTGTCGAAAAAATCGTTTATGATGTTGAGATTAGCGAGCACATTACAGTCGCGGATCTTGCTCAGCGTATGGCGGTTAAAGCGCGTGAAGTGACCAAATTGCTTATGAAAATGGGCGAGATCGCACGTGAATCAGATACGATCGATCAAGCGACAGCAAGCTTGCTTGTTGAAGAGATGGGACATAATCCAGTTCCGGTCAGTGATACCAAGGTTGAAGATGATCTGCAGTACGCGGTTGATGAGCGCAGCAGTAACGTGCAAACACGTCCGCCAGTCGTGACTATTATGGGTCACGTTGACCATGGTAAAACCTCATTACTTGATAAAATTCGTGAAACAAAAGTTGCGACAGGTGAAGCAGGTGGTATTACTCAGCATATCGGTGCTTATCATGTGAAAACCGATCGCGGCGTAATTACTTTCCTTGATACCCCAGGTCACGCCGCCTTTAGTGCGATGCGTTCACGTGGTGCACAAGCGACAGATATTGTTGTATTGGTGGTTGCTGCTGATGACGGTATGATGCCGCAAACAGTAGAAGCCATTGATCATGCACGTGCTGCTGGCACACCCATTATCGTTGCGATTAACAAAATGGATAAGCCAGGTGCTGATCCTGACCGTGTTCTTAATGAATTGACCGCAAAAGAAGTCGTCTCAGAAGAGTGGGGCGGTGACACACCAATGGCGCGTATCTCAGCCAAAACGGGTGAAGGTATTGATGACTTATTAGAGTTCATTAGTCTACAAGCTGAACTGATGGAACTAGAAGCGCCATTAGATGGTGCTGCCCAAGGTGTGGTCATCGAGTCAAGATTAGAAAAAGGCCGTGGTCCTGTGGTTAGTGTCCTCGTTAAAAAGGGTACACTAAAGCAAGGCGACTTGGTTCTTGCTGGTGAGCATTACGGTAAAGTTCGTGCGCTGACGGATGAAAATGGTCAACGGGTTAAAACAGCAGGTCCTTCTATCCCTGTAGAGATTTTAGGCTTGCCTGAAACTCCAGCGGCTGGTAGCGAGTTCTTAGTTGTGACCGATGAGAAAAAAGCACGTGAAGTGGCTGACTTTAGAACCAACCGTGAACGTGAGCGTCAACTTGAGCGTCAAAATGCCATGCGTTTAGAGAGCATGTTCGATCAGATGGCCCAAGGCGATGTCTCATTCTTAAATATCGTATTGAAAACAGATGTCCGTGGTTCGCTTGAAGCGTTACTGGCGGCATTGAATGAGCTGTCCACTGACGAAGTTAAAGTGAGAGTGATCAGTTCAGGTGTTGGTCCGATTTCTGAGTCTGACGTCACTCTGGCAGAGTCTAGTGAAGCGGTGTTATTGGGCTTTAACGTTCGTGCCGATGCGACCGCACGCCGTAAAGCAGATGCTGCCAACATGGATATCCGTTATTACAGTGTGATCTATGGCTTAATTGATGATGTGAAATCAGCCATGAGCGGTATGCTGGCTCCGGAACATCGCGAGAAGATTCTTGGCGTTGCCGAAGTTCGTGAAGTATTCCGTTCTAGTAAGTTTGGTGCTGCTGCGGGTTGTATGGTGGTCGAAGGTACTATCTATCGCAACAAACCTATCCGCGTATTGCGTGAAGACCAAGTTATCTTTACAGGTCAATTGCAATCACTACGTCGTTATAAAGAAGACGTTAATGAAGTACGTACGGGTATGGAATGTGGCCTAGCGGTTCGTGGCTATGATGTTGAAGCCGGTGATAAAATCGAAGTCTTTGAAATTCAAGAGTTCGCACGTACGATCTAAAGCGACTGTTCGATATGGGCTATCTCATCATACAAGGTGCTTAATCCGCTGAGTATATGAGATTGTCCTTTAATATCTAGCTGTACTTAGGCCTAACAGGTACATCCTGCTAGGCCTTTTTTAGCAAATATCAGTACTAAACTGATTAATACACAGAATTTTATATCAATAAAAATAAGCCCTATCAAATAAAGGTAATAACATGAACCAACGTTTACAACGCTTAGCCGATCAGATTCAGCGTGAGCTTGCTGTCCTTATTCGTGATGAAGTCAATGACCCTCGTCTGACTGGCTTTGTCACTATCTCGAGCGTCAAGGTTAGCCCAGACTTGGGTTATGCCGATGTCTATGTCACCATCATGGAGCCTGAGCTCAACGATGCGATGACCAAGACCAACCACGAAGAGAGTGTTAAGGTACTGAACAAAGCAGCAGGATTTTTACGTACTGAGCTAAGCCACAGTCTAAAGACCCGTACGACGCCGCGCTTGCGTTTTCACTATGATGAAGTCACCGCTCGTGGTAATTACATGATGGATCTGATTAATCAGGCAGTCACTAAGACAGAAAAAAATGAGAATGACGAGTAAGCATCCACTATGTCTACATCACCCAAGCAAGCTGATAAAATAAAAGTCTCTGGTGTTATCTTAGTAGATAAGCCCAAAGGTATGACCTCGCAACAAGTAGTGTCAAAGGTGAAGTATCTGTTTAAGTCACCGAACCATGACAGCAAAAAAGCAGGCCACACGGGCACGCTTGATCCAATGGCGACTGGTCTGTTGCCTATCTGTATGGGTGAGGCCACCAAATTTAGCCACTACCAACTAGATGCCGATAAATCTTACCAAGCGACTATTTTGCTCGGCAGTCAGACAGATACGGGGGATGCAGATGGGCAAACCGTCGCGCAAGCCTCTATTCCAAAGTTTGACGACGCCTTGTTAGATAAAGTGGCACAGCAGTTTTTAGGTGCGCAGCAGCAGATACCACCGATGTATTCCGCCTTAAAAAAAGACGGTAAAAAGCTGTATGAGTATGCCCGCGCTGGTATTGAGGTAGAGCGTCCGCCAAGAGACATTGTGATCAAAGCAATAGATTTGAGAGCAATCGATGACGAGCAGATTCAATTGACAGTGACTTGCACCAAAGGTACTTACGTGCGCGTACTGGGTGAGGATATCGCTAAAGTAATGGGCACAGTTGGGCATTTGACTGCGTTACGACGTACGCAAGTGGGCAACTTTAAAATTGAGAATGCCATTACGCTAGCAGCGTTAGAAGAAACCGCGTTTGCTCAGCGACAAGGACACCTGCTGCCAGTAGATGCTTGCATCGATATTGACGCTGAGTTGACATTAACCACTGAACAGTGTGTCCGCGTACATATGGGCCAACGCTTAAACGTCTTTGAACAGCTAACAGCTCATCTCAAAGATTACGTGTTAAAAAGTATTGCTAGCCAGACACTTAGTGAGCAAGACGAAATCGCTCATCCAAGTATGGAAGCGGCTACGGATGTGGATGATAACCTTGATGCTAAAAGCAGGACAGACAAAACGCCATTATTAGCGCACGAAATCCCTGTGGATATACGCTTGGTAGATGAAGGTGGGCAATTTCTTGGTCTAGGTGCGGTCAGTCTCAATGGTCGATTACAGCCCAAAAAGCTGATCCAACGTTAGGAGCGCTTGGTTAAACCCCTCTTTTTTTCCTCTTTTGACAGCTTACTAACAGTTTACACTAATCACATATCGTCACATTTTATTGCAGGTTTCGCCTATGGCAGAACCTGTTTTTTTTGTACATTAATTAAGTCAGCGAGGGAAAGCTGGATAAAAAATAATTATAGTAGGAAGTTAAAAAAGAAAAAAAGGAAACTTGTTCAAAGGATGGGATCTGATAATTAAAAGAATTTTGCAAAAATTTATTTTAAATAATAATTATAACTACACAATAATGAAAATAATTATCTAATAAAAAATCTAATAAAAAATAGCTTATAACCGATTCACCTATAAAGAAGAAGGGATATTATGAAAACGATTGCTTTTTTACTCTACAACCACTTTGAGCAAGCAGAATATGAAGACGTTAATAACCAGTTAAAAGACAAAGGTTATAAAACGATTCTTATTACTACTAATAAAGACAAAGAAGTGCAAGCGATGCAGCAGGATGTCAATAAAGGCGATACTTTTACTGCTGATATTTTTGCAAAAGACGCAAAGGTTAGTGATTATGATGCGTTAGTGCTGCCAGGTGGAACGGTTAATGCTGATACTCTACGTGGTAACGAAGAGGCTCACGGTATTATCAATGGTATCAATGATTCAGGAAAATTGTTGGCTGCCATCTGTCATGCGCCTTGGGCACTTATTAATACAGGAATTGCCAAAGGCAAAACATTGACTGCCTATCACTCGCTACAAACCGACTTGGAAAATGCTGGGGCAGAATTTGTGGATAAAACCGTACAAGTAGATGGTAATTTGATTACCTCACGTAATCCAGACGATATTAAAAACTTCGTTGAAGCGATTGATAAAGCACTTTCTTAAACGCTTTGACGGCTGTACAGCATGAAATCACCTCCCACACTCACTTAAAATGTTTATAGTTAACAATAAGGACACTACCATGGCTAATTCAAATCCAAATGATACCAAACTAGAACAACAACGTGCGGAGTCTGCTACTGCTGCACTTAAGAGTCAGACAGAAGACAACCATACAGAAGACACTGACGCAGCAGCAGATCGCATCGCTGACAACTTAAAGAGTGCAAAAGAAGACAAATAGCATCTTAAACAAGACAGTCGCCTCTTACACAAGCTAGTTGGCTTTAAGCTCAAAAGTGTAGAGATTCAGCAAGTGTGTATTTTGATGCTTACTAAAAACTAGTCTTAATATTAAAAAATAAAAGAAACCGCTTAATAATAACGATCTAGGAGTCATTATGAGTAACGTATCTAACAATAAAGACGAACAAGAAAAAGAGATTCAACAGCTCGCAGAAGATATTAATCCTCGTGAAGATCGGACTCCTGATAGTTTGGCTGAGGCCACTACTGCGCCGCTTGAAGATAAAGAGCTGGGTGGCAACGCTACAGAAGATGATACCAACAAATAATTAAGCAAAAAATACCTGTCTCTGATGCCTTTTTAACAGTTAAATATAATCTTTCAAGTATTATGAAAAACTGCTGCTAGTTCAGCAGTTTTTTGCTATAATTGCTGCCACATTTAAATTAGATTTTAGGTCCTAAGTTATATCTAAGCCCGCCCTCATTTAGGTGCTGGCGTTAATAGTTATACTGCATTGATCTGAAGATTTAAGTGGCGTTATTTTTAACCGAACTTGTCGTACACTAGGTCAACTCTAGTAATGCAGGGTTGTCCTGAATGGCGTGCAAGTTATTTTATTTACTATTCTATTGCTTTAAAAATGACTCAATGAGAGTCTGCCTTAAAGTTTTTAGCATTGCCGGAGATATTTATGCTAACTAATACCGATCGTGAACAAATCATTGCTCAATACCAGCGCGGCGAAAACGACACTGGCTCACCAGAAGTGCAAGTAGCGTTATTAAGTGCTCGTATCAATGATCTACAGAACCATTTTAAAGCGCACAAAGCTGACCATCATAGCCGTCGCGGTCTAATCCGTATGGTTAATACCCGTCGTAAACTACTTGATTACTTAAAAGGTAAAGACCTTGGTCGCTATACCACCCTTATTAGCCAGTTAGGTCTACGTCGTTAATATAGCGACAAGGGGACGAGTGGTTTCTAAAGCTAAAGCTGCCGTTATGTGGCACCGTTTCAGTTTTTTTGCGACACCGCTTAGGACTTGCTTGCTGATATTAGTACAATAGATTGCTTCTAAAAACGGTGTGGAATAGTTTCACGCCGTTTTTTTATGCTTGTCAATATTGGATGGTAAGCCCCATAGCCTGAGATACTGGATCTATTTGCTAGATGATAGTTAGTTGGCCAGATAGCGAGGAAGTTAACGCTTTTTTACTTCAATACGTCTGAATATCGTCTATTAGATGGGCTATTTTGCAATTAATTGGTCAACGCCTATAAATCACTGTAAAATAATATCTTGTAATTTTACAGCAGGGCTACCGTTTATACAGCGACTATCCGTCTATAGTGACTCACTACAGATTAACAATGACAAATCTAAGAAATTTAGCGGTTAAAAAGCCCCATAGAGGGGTGGTTTTGCCACGAAGTCATTTTTGGCAGTATTTATAATAAAACCGACATTGAACGACCAAATATATAGAATAGTATGATGTCTATCACAGATATAGATAACTGAGTAACGGTATTGATCCTCATTGATGTGTTTCTAACAGGAAGGGCTATCAATGAGCGGTTATATACAAAGAATTTTAATGACAGATGTCCGCTTTTCATAATGCGGCCATCACTTTTGTCAGTCAACATTAGGAATATTATATGACAATGTTTAACACCATTAAGCGTGAATTCCAGTACGGTAACCAACAGGTTGTTATCGAAACAGGACGCGTTGCACGTCAAGCCAACTCTATTTTAGTACACATGGGCGGCGTCACTGTACTAGTCGCTGCTGTTGTAAAATCAGAAGCCAAAGAAGGCCAAAACTTCTTTCCTCTAACCGTAAACTATCAAGAAAAAATGTATGCAGCGGGTAAAATCCCAGGTGCGTATGGTAAACGCGAAGGCCGTGCTAGCGAGTTTGAAACCTTAACTTCACGCTTGATTGATCGCCCAATTCGTCCACTATTTCCAGAAGGTTATGTGAACGAAATTCAAATCACAGCGACCGTGGTGTCATCTGACAAAAGTCAGTCTGCAGACATCGCCGCAATGATTGGTGCTTCAGCGGCTTTGGCTATTTCTGATGCGCCTTTTAATGGTCCTATTGCGGGTGCCCGTGTTGGTTTCATTAACGGTGAATACGTCCTTAACCCAACGCTTGAGCAGCTTGAAAGCAGTGATTTGGATCTAGTCGTTGCTGGTACTAAGTCTGCGGTATTGATGGTTGAATCAGAAGCCAAAGAGTTGTCAGAAGACCAGATGTTAGGTGCTGTGTTGTACGGTCATCAGCAGCAGCAAATCGTCATTGATAACATTGCATCAATGGCAGAAGAAGTTGGTACGGCTAAGCAGCAATTTACGGCCCCTGAGCGTGATAAAGCTTTAGAGGCCAGTATGAAAGAGCAGTTCGGTGCGCAAGTGGCTGACGCTTATACCACGACCAATAAGCAAGAGCGCTACACTAAGCTTGATGAGATTAAGCAATCGATTATCGATACGATGGCTGGTGATGCTGAATCAGAAAACTATGCTGATACTGTTTCTGAGCTAAAAGAAATCTATAACGACCTTAAATATCGTACGGTTCGTGACAATATCCTGTCAGGTAAGCCACGTATCGATGGACGTGATCTTGAAACCGTTCGTGCCCTTGATGTACAAGTCGGTGTCCTGCCTTATACCCATGGTTCAGCGCTGTTTACTCGCGGTGAGACGCAAGCCTTGGTTACGACCACGCTTGGTAACAGCCGTGATGTCAACATGATTGACTCACTCAGTGGTACGATTCGTGATCATTTCATGCTGCATTATAACTTCCCGCATTTCTCTGTTGGTGAAACAGGCCGTGAAGGTATTCCAAAACGTCGTGAAATTGGTCATGGTCGCCTAGCGCGCCGCGGCGTAGAAGCCATGCTACCAGACAGCGAACGCTTCCCATATGTGATTCGTGTGGTATCAGAGATTACTGAATCAAATGGTTCATCTTCTATGGCGTCTGTTTGTGGTGCCAGTTTGGCATTGATGGATGCTGGTGTCCCATTAAAAGCACCAGTTGCCGGTATCGCCATGGGTCTGGTTAAAGAAGGCGAGCGTTTCGCTGTCTTGTCAGACATCTTAGGTGATGAAGATCATCTTGGTGATATGGACTTTAAAGTTGCGGGTTCTAAAGACGGTATCACTGCACTACAGATGGATATCAAGATCGAAGGCATCACGCCTGATATTATGGAGCAAGCGCTTAAGCAAGCCCATGCAGGTCGTATCCACATCTTGGATGCCATGAACAAAGTATTGCCAGCAAGCCGTACTGAAATCAACGCGCATGCCCCTAACTATGCCGTTATCGAAATCAACCCAGATAAGATTCGTGATGTGATCGGTAAAGGCGGCGCGATGATTCGTCAGCTAACCGAAGAGACGGGCGCGGTCATCGATATCGATGATGGTGGCACGATTCGTATCTTTGGTGAAAACAAAGCAGCAACTAAAGCCGCTATCGGCAAAATCGAAGCATTGACTGCTGAAGTTGAAGTTGGCAAGACCTATGAAGGTACGGTTGCTCGTATCGTAGATTTCGGTGCTTTTGTTAATGTTTTACCGAACACTGATGGCTTGGTACATATCTCACAAATCGCAGAAGAGCGCGTAGAAAATGTATCAGACTATTTAAAAGAAGGTCAAATCGTTAAAGTCTTCGTTCAAGACGTCGACAACCGTGGTCGTATTAAGCTCACGATGAAAGGTATCGAGCAAAACTAATTTTAACAATTGGTTAAGTCTAGGTATTTAAAAACCGCTTTGAGAGGCTCGTGATGTGTGCTCAAAGCGGTTTTTTTATGGGTGTTAATTTTGTCGTCCTTTGCGGACAGTGCCTTTACAGCTCAACGCTTAGGATTGTCAGCAATAAACCTAACCAGCAATTCGGCTACTTTCTCGCCTTGATCTTCTTGAAGAAAATGACCACCGTTGGCAATAGTAGTATGCTCTTGACCTTCGGCACCTGGTATCAGTTTTTGCATGATTCGTGCGCCGCCAGCCGTGATGGGGTCGGAGTCGCTAAACAGCGTGATAAAAGGTTTGTTCCATTTGCCAAGCTCACCCCAAGCGGCTTGGTTTTTTGCTGAGGCAGGATCATCGGGGGTGGTCGGGACCAGTATCGGGAACTGTCTTGCCCCTTCTTTGTACGACTCATCAGGGAATGGGGCGTTGTAAGCGTCAATAACTGCCTGCGATAGCTCGGTCGTGGTGCCACTATTAATAATTTTGCCGACATGAAACTGCGGCGTCTCTTGTGAGAACTGCTGCCACTGGCGAAAGCTGTCGCCTGGGTCGTATTCACCCGTAGGGAGCATGGTATTACCCGCTGCCACCCGAGCAAATCGGTCTGGGTTTTCGGCCACTAGTCGTAAACCAATCAGACCACCCCAATCTTGACAAAAGAGCGTGATATTTTTTAAATCTAACTGATCAAGTACGGACTGCATCCAGTCGACATGGCGCTGATAGGTATAGTCGTGACGATCAGCAGGCTTATCTGAGCGCCCAAAGCCGGGGAGGTCTGGCGCAATTACGCGGTGACCGGCTGCTGTCAGTACCGGTATCATCTTACGATAAAGATAACACCATGAAGGCTCGCCATGCAGCAACAACACAGGATCGGCATCTTTTGGACCTTCATCGAGATAATGTACACGCAGTTCTCCACCCTCGCTGTCATCGACCATCAAATAATGGGGCGCAAAGTTGTAATCGGGCAGGTTTGCAAAACATGAATCGGGGGTTCTAAGCGTTTTCATAGGGTATCCTTATCCTGATGATGAATAGTAATCGTGCATTTTCAAACAAAAAACAACAATTAGCATAGCATTGAAGCCATTATCGATGACACAGTTTTTTGGGTCTTCAAGATCGTGTTGTGCCTCAGAAAAAAAGCTGTGTGACGTTAAAACTCAATAGATTTGGGTACATACACATCGATAGACAACTTAGGTAACACTTGCAGATATTGGATCAATAAGGGCAAAGTATCTGTATGCCAGTCCAAAGGAGCTGGGTTTGTGAGGTTAGGGACGTCTGAGGTGTGGTCGCGCGTATGATCAAAAACAAGTGGGCGTGCAAATAGAGCCGCTCTACGAATACTTTGATAGCGAACGAGAGAAAAAAGTTGTTGTTGCAAGTCAAGTAACGCGGCAGTAAGCCAACGCGCGCGTGCGGGATGATACGGATGATTGGATATCACAAGATTGGCAATGTGACTGGGTTGATTGCCATTACTGCTGATCCCAAGTCCAGCTTGCTCACGTGAGCGTTTGTGCAGCATACAACTGCCGATGTTTAGACTCCCATCACGGCACGCGCGATAGTAGCGTTGGTAATTATCGGGAAATAAGGTCTTAGCTCGTGTAAGGACAGGATCTAAAAGGATACCGGCTGTATTCACTGGCAGGATAAGCAGCTGCGCGTTGCTATTTAAAATAGGGGCGTGTGTTAATTGTAGCGTTGCCATCACCAGCCCTTTCTAAACGTTATGGGTTTATTCTATCGCAGCCTGATCGGTATTATCCGCTTCTAATTTTGCAATTTGTTGTTCAAGTAGCGCAATTTGCTCGGCTTTCATAGCAGTCAATTGTTTATTCATCGCTAATTGTTCAGCAGCCAGCTTTTCTTGTTCTGCCAAGCGTCGTTGCTCATCTTCTAAGCGATCAATCTCCTCTTTGGCGAGACTGTCCGTTTCTGGCAATGGCGCGTTTAAGATAGCATCGGCGTCAAGTACTTGACGGCTAGTATTGGGATCAAGTGTTTGACTACTTGAAGTGGCAGAAAGCGCCGCACTTTCATTGAATGTCGTATCGTTTGTTTCATTATCTAATGGCGTAGCAGACGGCGCTGCTTTGGTTTGTTCAGTTTTTGAGGATGAGCTCTTGATAGGAAGGGTATCAGTCGCAGGCGTGGTGCTTTTCCAAGCAAAGTAACCGATCAATAGCGCGACCAATACCGCAAGCAGCCACCATTTTTGGCGGAGGTTGGCAGTATTTTTTTCTGATGATTGGGTGGAGCGGGGACGCATTTTTTTACGATTCATACGATGGTCGATTTGGGTCAAAAATGTAAGTAGACATACTATAGCAAACTCAAAATAAAAAACCTATCTATTGCTAGATAGGCTTAAGTTACCTTAAGGGTCACAGCGTTAATGAGATTGAACACATTAACGGTGGCTTTTTAAGGCTTAAACTTCACTGTACCGCTGGTACCAGTAGTCATCGCATCACGAGTCAGCTGATCCTCAAGACGGTTTTTGGCACTGATGGTATCAGGGTCGGGACGATGCTCTGTATGACCACATTGCGTGCACTCGATATACTCATCAGGCGCAGGCGTCACGATGTTGACTTGCACCACCGCATCCATTGCCTGACATTTGGGGCAGCGAACCCCGGCTAAGAATTGACGCTTGGGGCGAGGAGATTGATAGCGCATTTAGCCCTCCTCATGAGAAGCGTGGGCGGCTGCAGTCTCGGTATTATTAGCGTGAGCAAAACCGCTGTGACGCAGCAAGGCATCTATACTGGCACTACGACCACGGAAGTTTTCAAAATTGGTCTTGGCAGGGAAACTACCACCCACTGACAGGATGGTGTCACGGAACGCTTTACCCGTTATTGGATTAAAAATACCGTCTTCTTCAAATTTGCTAAAGGCGTCGGCAGAGAGTAGTTCTGCCCATTTATAGGAGTAATATCCTGCCGCATAGCCACCTGCAAAGATATGGCTAAAACCATTGGCGAAGCGGTTATAGTCCGGTGTCTGCATAACAGCGATATCGCTACGCACTGAATTTAGTGTTGCTAATATACCCTCGTAATCCAGCGCTGGCGTGTGCGCATGAATCAATAAGTCAAACAGCGCAAACTCGATTTGACGCAGCGTTTGCATACCGCTTTGGAAGTTCTTCACGGCCAATAGCGCATCAAGCTTGTCTTTGGGCAAAGCGTCACCGGTTCCGACATGACTGCTGATAAGCGCTATACCTTCTGCATCCCACGCCCAGTTTTCCATAAACTGACTGGGTAACTCGACCGCATCCCACTCCACACCATTGACACCAGAGACATCACCAACGGACACTTGCGTCAGTAAATGATGGAGACCATGACCGAATTCATGGAACAAGGTCAGTACCTCATCGTGAGTTAATAAACTTGGCTTACCATCTAGGGCTGGGGTGAAGTTACCAACCATAAAGCAAACCGGCAGTTGCTGATGGTCTTGGGCCTCATAGCGATAACGCGCCTGAAAGCCATTCATCCAAGCGCCGCCGCGTTTACCACTACGGGCAAATAAATCAAAGTAAAAACCGCCGAGGAAGTGATCGTCTGCATCGAACAACTGGTAAAAATGGACATCGTCATGCCAGCGTGATACAGGTTGGCTATCTGTACCATCGATGCTTTGTGGTTGTGCTTTGATACCGTAGAGACGCTCTACAATCGCAAATAAGCCACTAATGACTTTTGGTAGTGGAAAGTAGGGACGAATTTCTTCTTGCGACAAGCTAAACGCACTTTGCTTGACTTTTTCAGCAAGATAAGCGCTATCCCATGGCTGCAACTCACTAATACCATAATCGCTGGCATACTTTTGCAATTGGGCCAAATCTTGTTCAGCCGTCGGAGTGGCTTGCGCTGCCAAATCGCGTAAGAAAGTTTCAACTTCTGTCACGCTGTCTGCCATTTTTGTCGATAACGACACCTCTGCATAATTACCAAACCCTAATAACTGGGCTTTTTTCTCACGCAGTTGCAGAATTTGGCTCATGATATCAGCATTGTTTAGCGACTCGCCCTTGCTGTTGGTGTGTGTGTCAAACTCAGAGGCGCGAGTGACATAAGCACGGTATAACGTTTCACGCAGACTGCGGTCGTCCGCATGGGTCATGATAGCAAGATAGACAGGTATGTTTAAGCTTGCCACATAATAAGGGGTTGGCAACGCATCGATTTCATCTTGTGTCAGTGCACCGCAGGCAAGCGCGCGTGCTTTATACTGTTCGCCTGCATCTGCCAATAAAGCGAGCCCACTTTCGGTCAGACCTGCTAACTGCTTATCATTCAGCGGTAACGCATAGGCTTGCGTGGCATCCAAAACATGATCAGAAAAAGCCGCTGACAGCGTGGACAGCTCACTTTGAACCGCCGCAAATGTTTCTTGCTCAGCTTTAGGCAATGCCACGCCTGATAGCTCAAAGCTTCTTAGCGCAAGCTCAACCGCTCGCGCACGGGCGGGTGACAGCGAGGCAAAAAACGTCTCATCGTTAATGATCGTTTGGTAACGGCTAAATAACGGCTGATGCTGTCCCACACGTGTGCCATAAGCAGATAGCTTCGGTAGCAGTTCATGATGTACATGACGGGTCTCATCGTTGCTCATGACACTATTTAAGTGCGACAAAATACCCCAGCTGCGATCCAATGCCACATTCATATGATCAAAAGTCATCACATCCGCTAATGCTTGTTCGGCACTGATGTCAACCGTATCACTACTTTGGTCTGTTGCTGCGCTCATTTTGTCTAAAAACGCATTGGCAGCATTGATCGCGTTGAGGACTTCATTTTGTAAGGCTTTTGGCGTTGCACTGGCAAAATCAACGAGGTGTAAGTCTGGAGAAATAGAGTTCATAAAGGTATCCGATAGTATAGTCATAAGTGAGTAGGTTATTATTGAATAAGGTGTCACACATAGGTAGTTGAAAATAAAAGAAGCGCATCTGACTGATGAATGTCCCTACTTGTTCTACGCTTTACATGCACACAAGAGGCGTCGAAAAATCATTCTCAGCAGCACTGTACATTTTAAAGTGAAACGTTTTAGCTTACTGGCTTACCGCCGGAACACATAGCGCACAATGATTCTGATCTCTTTTATCTTCGACAGTTTTACGTATTAGGTATATAAAAGATGGGTTCATTTGGCAAGAATGCAACCTGCATCAGGCCAATGTCGGAGCAGAGTGAGCATTGATGCACAAAAAAGCGCCAAAAAAGCTAGATCGATCTTTTAACAATATAGTTTGTTCTACTTACAAAGCGCTATCATTTGCTTGCAAATTAACCCTACAGCGGCTTAGGTTCAACTGTTAGCATCATTGTAATGGAATACGAAAATAATCCACTGACTCAAATACTAACAGTGTCTGTTTACTAACACTGCCGTTAAAAAATAGCGTGATTCAAAAAGCATTGTTAAAAGAAGGGATTGTGAAAAGACAGTAACATCATAAAGAGTGTCATTATCACGTGTCATATCAGCGGTCAGATAAACAAGGAAGGATTAAAAAATATCAATAAGTATTTATCAATAAATAGAAGGACAGAAACTTATTTCTAAACCTAACAATGATAAGTGGTAGCTAACCAAAAAAATTAACACACAGAAAAATTATAACGTTAAGAGTAAATGATAATAAAACAAGGAGCACTATATATGAAAGCGACTCTCAAAAGTTTACGTCAGACCAAAGCCAATCCTGCGGTAAGTATCTTTGTTAAGACGCATCGTGAGCATCCTGCCAACGATCAAGATCCAATTGCCCTAAAAAACCAATTAAAAGTAGTCGAAGAACGTTTGACCAACGAATATGATAAACGGACGGCGACTACAATTTTAGACAATATCCATGCTAAGACCAATGAGCTTAATCATAACTATAACCTTGATACCTTAGCGATATTTGCGAGTACTGATGATGTGCAAATCATTCGTATGCCAATTGATACAAAAGAGCGGGTGATCATCTCAAATCGCTTTGCGACTCGTGACTTGGTTCGTGATATGGCAAGTTCGGTGCACTATTACACGGTCGTGTTGACGCGTGATAATGCGCGCTTAATCGAAGCATCCAATGATCGCGTCATTAGAGAGTTCGATAAAGATGATGATATCCAAAACAATATGGAAAACATCCAGTTCCCTATCGAGAACAATGGTCTGTACACAACCGGAGATGGGGGTTCTGATCGCTCATCGAATAATGAAAGCAGTCATTTAAAAGAGTTCTTTAACCAAGTAGATAAAAGTGTCCAAGAGCTGTGGGGCGAGCACAAAATGCCTCTCGTCATCGTCGGTGATGCCAAAAACATTGGCTACTATAAAGAAGTCTGTGACCGTCCAGATAACATCATTGCCACCGTCTCAAATGCGACCAATTTAGACGATGGTAACGCTCAGCATATCGTCGATAGCGTCCAAGAAGCGGTAGAAGGATATCGTACGTCGTTACATCAAGCGGCCATGGGAGAGATTGATAAAGCTCGCGGCGCCAGTATGTTACAGACTGATTTACAAGAAATTTATCGCAGTGCTTTCCAAGGAGCGGGCGAGACGCTCTATGTCCGTCGTGGCTATATGCAGCCTGCCACGATCGATGAAAAGGCGCAAACCTTGAGTATGGCAGACGACGCTAGCGCAGAAGGCGTCACCGATGATGCTGTTGGTGAAATCATTGAGCATGTGATTCACAATGGCGGTGAGGCGGTATTTATGCCCCAAGATATCATGGGTGAAGATCAACCGATTGCTCTGGTGACTCGCTACTAATTGGTACTATTTATGAATGATGGTTAATGACGAATTAGCCATTGAGAGAATATAGGTATAATATGAGAGCATTGTTTCGATAAGAATCAATGCTCTTTTTATATCAATGGCCTCTATACTTTTATTTACTTTTGATCATCATTTTGATGAAGTGCTATCAACCCTTATGCTATAAATACTGAGTTTATGACTAATAACATTATGACTAATACCTCCTCTTTTATCCTAACCAGCTACAACATTCATAAAGGCATGTCGCCTATGAATCGTCAGGTGAAACTTCAAGGTATCGCCCAAGCCCTTGATATCATCGGCTCTGATGTGCTGTGTCTGCAAGAAGTGCAAGGTCAAAATCTCAAGCGCAATCTGCAATACAATGAATACCCCGACCAATCACAACATGAATGGTTTGGTGAGTATCTACAATTGCAAAACAGCTACGGTAAAAACTCAGAGTATGAAAATGGTCATCATGGCAACGCGGTGCTCAGCCGTTTTCCTCTAGACCCAAAGCACAATGTCAATATCACCGTCAATAAACTTGAGCAGCGCGGGGTCTTGCATTGTGAGGTGCAGCCAGTAGGGTGGGATAGGCCTGTAGTCGTGTTGTGTGCGCATTTGAATTTGTTTGAGCGTGATCGTATCAAGCAATATGAAGCCATTGCCAATTATATTCGCAACGAGATTGCCAGAGACCAGCCATTGATCTTGGCTGGGGATTTTAATGATTGGAAAAAGATGTCTTGCGATAAGCTTGCCACCAGCTTGGGTATGACCGAGGCCTTTAAAGAATGTCACGGCAAGCTATCGCCGACATTCCCAGCCAAACTGCCTGTGCTGAGTTTAGATCGTATCTATATACGTAATCTAAAAGTTAAAGACGCGTGGGTACACACGGGTAAGCCATGGTCGACATTATCAGATCACTTGCCCATCAGTGCGGAGCTGGCGCTGGTATGACAGAATTTAAAAAAGTACCAAAATAGCCACTAGATTATCGTGGTGGTTTTATAACAAAGTAACAGATACCTATAAGGATATATAACGATGTCTACTCTTTCTAACAAGCCACTACCAACGAGCCAGTGCGCCGTACTCATACGTGAATTTGGTGAACCTGAGGTGATGAAGTATCAGGAGGGTGTCGATATTCCTGAATTACAGGATGATCAGGTGTTGATAAAAGTCGCCTACGCCGGTATCAACCCCGTCGATTATAAAACCCGCCAGGGCAAGGGCTGGGGCGCAGACAATATTCAAAAAGAAAAATTCGACAAAGGCCAGCCTGCCATTTTAGGGTTTGACGTGGCAGGCGAGGTCGTGAGCAGTAACAGCGAGCAGTTTGCGATTGGCTACAGTGTGGCAGCTTTGACTTTTAATGGGGGTTGTTATGCCGAGTACGTGGCAGTCGATGCCAAGCTGTTGGCAAAAGTTCCAGAGACTGTCAGCTTGGAGCAGGCGGGTGCGCTGCCTTGTATTGGCCAAACCGCCCTACAATTTGTGGATTTTGCTGATATTAAAGACGATGAGCATGTCGTGATAAATGCGCCAGCAGGCGGGGTCGGCCATTTACTGATTCAGTTGTTAATGGATAAAGTCACTAAAAATAATAATAAAGTCACCGTCATTTGCTCGCCAGAAAAATATGCCAAACTCGATGAGCTAGTAGATAAGTCACAGCTGACAGGCTGGATCGATTATACCAAGGATGGGGATTTTCCTGAGTTGCAAGCTGATGTGCTGCTCGACTTGGTGGGCGGTGAGGCAGGCGTTCGTGCGCTGAGTGTGCTTAAATCTGGTGGGCGCGTGAATGTGTTACCAACCATTTGGGTCGATAAGCTCAAAGAAGCAGGCGCGCAAAAAAGTTTAGACGTGGCGGGTTACAAAGCGCAGCGTAGTGGCCAAGATATGGCGCGTGTTTTACAGCTCGTTGCTGATGGTACGCTGATCTTAAAGATTCAGCAAACGTACCCGTTATTGGACGTGGTGGCGGCTCATCATGAGCTACAAAAAGGTGATGCTTTTGGCAAAATCGTTTTGAAAGTTAGTTAAAGGAGAGTTGCCGGAAGGTGAGACTGATGCGTCCCGCCGCGACGGTTTTAGTCTTAGTGATAGTGTGCTTCCAAAAGGTTTGAGTATTGCCATGCATGACGATCAGCTGACCTGACTCAAGATAAAGCTCGACTTTATCTTGAGTTTTTTTATGCTTAAAGACAAACTTGCGCGTGGCGCCAAGTGATAAAGAGGCGATGATTGGCTGATTCCCCAGCTCTTTTTCGTCATCCGCATGATACCCCATACCGTCCGCACCAGAAGGATAGTAGTTCAGCAGACAAGAGTTAAAATTCGCTGAAATTCCCACTTTTAACAGGGCTTGCTCAACATACCGTTTTACGGTGACTACGGTGTTTGACCATGGTATGGCGCGACGCGCTTGCCCTGAATAACGGTAGCTTGCATCATCTGCCCCCATCCAGACGATTTGGCGAGTCGTCACATGGGTTTTGCCAAATAGTGTGACGATGTCAGCATGCCACGGCAGCTCCGTTAAAAGGGTGTCATACAGCTCATTAGGTTTATCCATAACAAAACCCAGATCATTCACCTCACCATCATAAGGCAATAAGTTGTCTGTGGGAGCTGGAGCAAAAAGATCGGTCATGGCTAGGCTTATCTATGCTTATTTATTGTTTTCATAATGATCGATGATGACTTGTGCACACCGTTCAGGCGCTTCCATCGGCAGCAGGTGACCATAGTCTGGGAGAGAAATGATGCTTTTGTCAGGCACAAATTTTTGCCACTGTTTACGCACTTTTGCATTAATAAATAAAGTTGGCTTGCCAGTGATCAGAGTATACGGACAACTGAGCTGCTTAAGGGCTGCATCGATATGCGGCGCGGCAAAATAGTTGGCCAGCTCTTGCTCTGGCGCAAACGTAAGCCCATAGCTGCCATCGGGGTTTTTGGTCAAGCTGTGTTCTGCAAACACTCGTAAGTGGTCGTCACTGATACGTCTGTAAGCCCGTTGGCGGCGCAGATGCTCGTAGTAGTTATTGACGTCTGACCAGATAGATCGTTTGGCTCGGGTGCTCTTGAATGGCTCGCGGCCCAGCAAAAGCTTACGTGGCAGCAAGTTATACAGCGTCGCTTGTTTTTTGGTAAAGGTCACAGGCTCTATCAAATAGAGCTGTGAAAATAGCTCGGGGCGTTTGGCGGCGGCCATCGCTGTGGCAGTTGCGCCTTGTGAATGGCCAATACCAACGACAGGCTTATCCTGTGTCTTTTCTAAAAACTCAATAAGAATATCCGCATCTTGCTCGCGTGTGAGGCGATGGTTTTGCGGTTTATCGTACCAATAGCCGCGTAGGGCAAGCGAGCTTATATCAAAGCCCGTCGCCAGTTTACTTAATAGTGGCGTATAAGTGCCCACGGTAAAGCTGTTGCCCGCATAAAAATGCGCTGGGACACGTGTGCGTGTGCCGGAATGTGACGTTTGAGTCAGCTGGTTTAGATCATAGTAGCGCGCTTGTTTACCACTAAGATGAATGCGGTTTGTAAATGCTTCCATAAAATAAACACGTCCTTATGAATGACTTTTTTAATGAGAGTTGACGGTGGTTAGTCAGCTGTCTTCTCCTAAGAAGCCGCCACTTTGACGTTGCCACAACCGTGCGTAGACACCGTTTAGTGACAATAGCTCATCATGGCTGCCTTGCTCGATTATATGCCCTTTGTCCATGACCACCAATCGATCAAGTGCGGCAATGGTAGAAAGACGATGGGCGATTGCAATAACCGTTTTGCCCGTCATCATATCATTTAGGCTCTCTGTAATGGCAAACTCAATCTCAGAATCAAGTGCACTGGTGGCTTCGTCCAACAGCAAAATCGGTGCGTTCTTTAGCATAACACGTGAGATCGCGATACGCTGACGTTGCCCGCCAGAGAGTTTGACGCCGCGTTCACCCACTTGCGTATCGAGACCAGTGTTGCCTTTATCATCGTATAAGTCTTTAACAAAATCCCAAGCTTGGGCTTGTTTGGCGGCCATCATAATCTCCTCATCGGTCGCATCAGGACGACCGTAAGCGATATTCTCACGGACCGTGCGATGCAATAAGGAGGTATCTTGGGTCACCATACCGATCTGTTGGCGTAACGACTCTTGAGTGACTTCATCGATGGCTTGTCCATCGATCAGGATTTTACCGCTATCCACATCAAAAAAGCGCAATAATAAGTTAACGAGAGTAGACTTTCCTGCGCCTGAGCGCCCCACCAAGCCGATCTTCTCTCCTGGTTTGATGTCCAAATAGAAGTTATCGAGCAGTTTGATAGTGTTAGGTGACGCTGGGGCATTGATGGTATTGGCAGGTTTGCCCTTAACATCATCGCTGTCGTTTTCATAGCTAAAATCAACGTGATCAAAGACGATATGACCGTCCGTGACTTTTAAGGCAGGCGCATTTGGTTTATCCATGATCGTCTGCGGAGCGGATAAGGTGCGCATGCCATCTTGTACCGTCCCGATACTTTCAAATAGACTGGCGGTTTGCCACATAATCCAGCGCGTCAGACCATTCAAACGTAGGGCCATCGCTGTTGCGGCAGCAATCGCGCCCACACCAACCGCTCCTTGTTGCCACAAATACAAACCAATACCCACCGTGCCGCTGACTAAAATCACACTGATAAGATGGGTCGAGACTTCTAAATAGCTGACCCAGCGCATTTGTGCATGAACGGTACCTAAAAACTGCCCCATGGCGTTTTTGGCATAACTCAGCTCACGGCGCGAGTGACTAAACAGCTTAACTGTCATGATATTGGCATAAGCGTCGGTAATACGGCCCGTCATTAACGCCCGAGCATCTGCTTGTACAATGGCCGTTTGTTTGAGTTTGGGAATAAAGTACCAAATAGTGAGCGCAACTAAGATGAGCCAAACAATAAACGGAATTAATAACAGGCTGTCGAGATTAAATAAGATGACACCTGAGGTGATAAAATAGACAGTGACATACATAAACATGTCGGTCACGGTCATCACCGTATCACGAACTGCCAGCGCGGTTTGCATCACCTTGGCTGAGACGCGCCCTGAAAATTCATCTTGATAAAACTGCATCGATTGTCCAAGCATGCGCTGATGAAAACGCCAGCGCATCTGCATTGGAAACACACCTTGCAAGGTCTGAAAATGTACAAATGATGACAATGCAATCCATATGGGACTCAGGATCATGACCGCCAGCATCAAGAGCAACATGTCGCCTTTTTCTAGCCATAGATTCTCTGGTGTATAAACGCCCAGCCAGTCGACGATATTACCGATCCAAGCGAACAACATTGCCTCATAGATACCGATACCCGCAGACAAAATCATGAACAACAATAGCCAGCCGCGTAAACCCTTGGTACACGCCCACATAAATTTTAGCATGCCATCACGAGGTGACGGCAGCGGCATGGGTGTCTCAGGAAACGCAGGTAAGCGGTTTTCAAAAAAGCGAAATAGAGCATTCATAGGCAGTCATAAAACATCAATAGCAGTACGCCAAAATCAACGACATTACTCGTTATTTTGAATCTTTACTGTTGTTATTAGGGTTGCGCACTATTTTAGCAAAATTCGCAATTAGACCTGCATGCTAATTGTAATTTGACCGCTGCCGTTGTAGTCACAAGCCCTTGTTATTATCCGAAAGACAAAAGCCAATAAATAGATTGCTGTGTAAGACATACTTTGTTACATTCTCTGATTTCAATCTGTTTAAGTGTCTCTATCTGTTTACAGTCATGGATAGATAGAACGTTGGCTTGGCTTAAGTAGAGTTAGCCTCTTACTCTGAACATGAGGATAGTCAATCCGCAAAAATTGCGGTGCAAAAAGCAAAAGGTAGAAGCGCATGATGTATTTAACGATAGCGGTGCTTTGCAGTGTCGCCGTTTCCGTGTTACTAAAAATATTACGACAAAAAGAGGTGGATATACGCCAAACCATCGTCGCGGGTTATCCCGTCGCGTTTTTGCTGACTTGGTTTTTGCTAAAACCCGATGTCAGCGCAGTGAGGACGCTTGGCGATGCGTGGGGTATTATTATCGCGCTTGCTGTGCTGCTGCCAGCTGTGTTTATCGTCCTTGGGCGCGCCATTGAGGCGGTCGGTATGGTCGCAACCGATGCCGCTCAGCGTTTATCTTTGATCATTCCGATCGTGGCCGCTTTCTTATTGTTTGGTGAGCTGCTGACGGGTACGCGTGTGTTGGGACTGGTATTAGGGTTTTTGGCACTAGGAGCGCTGATCTATCGTCCACAGCAAGAGCACGCTGATATTAGCAAAGACGCCAAACGTACACCGCTTTGGTTGTTTGGCGTATGGGCGGGTTATGGCGTTATCGATATTTTATTTAAGCAAGTTGCCAAGCAGGGCGCGGCCTTTCCACTCACGTTATTTGTCAGTTTTGGTTTGGCAGGGCTGTTGTTGTTGATCTACCTGCTCATCACTCGGGTGCGCTGGCAGGGGAATGCGCTGGTAGCGGGGTTATTATTAGGCGCGCTTAACATGGGAAATATTTATGCTTATGTGCGGGCGCATCAAGTGTTGTCCGAGTCTCCAAGTATCGTTTTTACGGGTATGAATGTGGGGGTCATCGCGGTCGCTACATTGATTGGGGTCGGGGTGTTTAAAGAAACCCTAAACCGTATGAATGTCATCGGCCTATTACTCGCGATTGGCTGTGTGGGCGTACTGTTTTTGGTTTGATGATTTTCGCTTAAAATCTGGCAGAGGTAAGCAGTTTTACAAAAGCTTTAACGTATCAGATATAGGCAGGGAGGGCGTCCTATGATAAGGTTATCTATAAGCAGTAAGGCTGGTTTAGGCTGACAAGACTCTGTTTATTTTATGATGTTTGATTTCAATAACTAAAAATAGGATGCCCACTCAATGGAATACGAAAAGCAATTACAGCGCATAAAAAACGGTTCAGGTTTCATTGCAGCACTTGATCAAAGCGGCGGCAGCACACCAAAAGCCCTAGAAAATTATGGTGTGAGTAGTGCTGATTATGATAACGACGAAGCAATGTTTGACTTGGTGCATGAGATGCGTGCCCGTATTATGACTTGTGATGCTTTTGATAGTGAGCGGGTGCTTGGGGCGATTTTATTCGAAGACACCATGGAGCGTGAAGTCAACGGTAAACCGACGGCCAACTATCTGTGGGAAGACAAAAACATTGTGCCGTTCTTAAAAGTGGATAAGGGTCTGGCTGAAAAAATGAGCGGTGTACAAGTCATGCGGCCGATGCCAAATTTAGATTTGCTATTAGATAAGGCAAAAAACTATCCTGTATTTGGCACCAAAATGCGCTCTGTGATTTACGAGCCAAGCGCCGATGGTATTGAACTGGTCGTGCAGCAGCAGTTTGATGTGGCAAAGCAAATACTCTCAAAAGGCTTGATGCCAATCGTTGAGCCAGAAGTGGATATTAACAGTGCCAAAAAGCACGATTGTGAGCTGCTGTTAAAGGCAGATATCTTGCGTAATCTGGAACGCTTAACTGATGATCATCAAGTGATGTTAAAGCTGACACTGCCGGAAGAATCAGGCTTTTACCAAGCGCTGGTTGATCATCCAAAAGTGCTCAAAGTAGTGGCGCTATCAGGTGGCTACAGCCGTAGTGAGGCGTGTGCTAAGCTCAAACAAAACCCAGGTATGATTGCGAGCTTCTCCCGTGCTTTTACTGAAGGCTTAAGCCGTCAGCAAAGCGATGATGAGTTTGCTGAGACCATCACAACTTCAATCGAAGAAATCTATCAGGCATCAAAAGTGTAGTAGTCACCCATAAAGCAGTATAAAAAGCCCTACTAAATAAGTGCATAAATACTTAAATAGTAGGGCTTTTCTTGCTTTAAGTGTATAGGTTATTAAGCTTACACCTCTTTATATAACTGACGTCCTTCCTTGTTATATTTTGCAGTCATCTCTGCCATACCTTGACGTATTTCTTCAGCGCTGGCCGCACCCACTTGTCCGACAAGCTCAGTATCCACTTCTTTGATCAGATGGTCCGCATCGGTCAAATTACCCGTTTGCGGCGTTACCTTTTTATTAGCCACCTCTTGATCCAGTCCCGCTGCATACTCGCGCACGTTTTGCGTAATCTTCATCGAGCAGAATTTTGGGCCACACATAGAGCAAAAATGCGCAGACTTATGCGCGTCTTTTGGTAGCGTTTCGTCGTGATATTCGCGTGCGGTGTCTGGATCAAGCGCCAGATTGAACTGATCATCCCAGCGGAACTCAAAGCGTGCTTTAGACAAGGCATTATCACGCGCCTGCGCACCGGGATGGCCTTTGGCAAGGTCGGCTGCGTGGGCCGCAATCTTATAAGTGATGATACCGTCTTTGACGTCTTTTTTATTGGGCAGACCCAAATGCTCTTTTGGCGTGACGTAACAGAGCATCGCTGTGCCAAACCAGCCAATCATCGCAGCCCCTATGGCACTGGTGATATGGTCATAACCGGGGGCGATATCAGTCGTTAACGGTCCTAACGTATAAAAAGGCGCGTCTGCACACAGCTCAAGCTGCAAATCCATATTTTCTTTGATACGGTTCATCGCCACGTGACCAGGGCCTTCAATCATCACCTGTACGTCATGCTCCCATGCCACTTTGGTCAATTCGCCAAGTGTCCGTAGCTCGCCAAATTGCGCCTCATCATTGGCGTCTTGCAAGCAGCCGGGACGCAGACCATCACCCAAGCTAAACGCCACGTCATACTGCTTCATGATCTCGCAAATGTCTTCAAAATGTGTGTACAAAAAGCTCTCTTTATGATGGGCCAAGCACCACTGTGCCATGATAGAGCCACCGCGTGAGACGATACCTGTTAAGCGTTTGGCAGTGAGCGGCACATAGCGCAGCAGTACGCCAGCATGAATGGTGAAGTAATCCACTCCTTGCTCTGCCTGCTCAATCAAGGTGTCACGAAATATTTCCCACGTCAGATCTTCTGCCACGCCATCGACTTTTTCTAATGCTTGATAAATCGGTACGGTACCAATCGGCACTGGCGAGTTACGAATCAACCATTCGCGGGTTTCATGAATGTGGTTGCCCGTTGATAAGTCCATAATGGTATCCGCGCCCCAACGCGTGGCCCACGTCATTTTTGAGACTTCTTCATCGATAGAAGAGCCAAGCGCTGAGTTGCCAATATTGGCATTGATTTTGACCAAAAAATTGCGTCCGATGATCATGGGTTCGGATTCAGGGTGATTGATATTGTTTGGGATAATGGCGCGTCCAGCAGCCACTTCACTGCGTACAAATTCAGGCGTGATGATTTTTGGTGTGTTGGCACCAAAGCTCTCGCCATCATGTTGGCGCATGTCGGTCAGCTCATGCTGCTTTTGTGTCTCGCGAATGGCGATATATTCCATCTCAGGAGTGATGATGCCGCGACGCGCGTAGTGCATTTGCGTGACATTTCCTGACAAGCTGTCGCCCGTTTTAGCGCGACGTGGTTTATCGATATGAGCAAACCTTAGATTGGCCGTACTGATATCGCGAGCACGCGCTTGCCCGTATGAGCTAGACAGCCCGCTTAGTTGTTCGGTATCACCGCGCTCATTTATCCAGTTTTCACGCAGCTTTGGCAGTCCGCGTGTGAGGTCAATATCAACATTGGGATCGGTATAGACGCCTGAGGTGTCATACACATAAAACGGTGGGTTATGTTCGCCATCTTTGTTACCGGTGCCGCCAACAGGGGTATCAGCCAAGCTGATTTCACGCATGGGTACTTGGATATCAGGTCTTGAGCCTTCGATATAGACCTTACGGGAGGCAGGTAGGATACGATGCAGGTCGCGGGCGTCTTCTTCGAAGCGTGCGTCACTTGCCGCGCGGTGGGCAGGCGTTTTTAGAGCGTCTGCTTTTTTGTCTGATTTGACAGTGGTGGCGTCAGCGGACTCTGACGTAAGCGGTGTGTGATGGGCTGGGTTAGGCGTTTGAGCCTGTTGTGTCATTGCGGTGGTGTCTGAGATAGTCATATGCTGTCCTAGCGTGTTGGTTTTTGAATAAAAGCAACACCGCCAGTAGCTGCGGGGGCAAGTCTCCATCATCTAGACAAGTTTATATTATGAGTACACGGCTGCGACCAAAAAATATCGTCACAGGTGATGGTCATCAAATATTGGACGCAGCTTTATATCCTCTCTCGTATCTGGACATGCGTTACGCATATTAAGACAGTAGTGATGATACAAATGTATTTCTACGCGTCCTTTGTCATAAATAACAAAGTGCTTAAGACTTCCCTGCGTCGGTACTAACCGCATCAGGTTCGGCGGGTGATCTCTCAGCGAATGTATCAAGGCGACTACTTTAAGAAAGCAAGTTTAATAAAGTAGGCCAATGCTACACCGCACCCCGAGTCTGTCAGTGTTGTAAATCCTCTCCATACTAGCAAAATTCTATCCTAACGGCTAATGGTATTTGGCCAGAAATGTCAGGCTTTATACTGGCAGTTTGATGTTTCTACGACTATAAGCCCTTAGAACCAGTGAGTGACCAGTGAGGGCAAGGATCTACTTGAATAGACGGTAGGTAGGGTATCCAAATATTATGTAAAGCGCATGAAAGATTCAAGAGGTTGTCATTAAACTGTCATAAAGATTTGGCAACATAGCTCCCATGTCGCACACAATGCCTTTTTGTACCGTTGTTAAACTTCAGGAGTCCTACATGCGTTATTCGTTATTAGCAGTGGCCGTCAGCTGTACCTTAGCACTGACGGCGTGTAACAAATCGACCGATACGTCAGAGCCAGCTGCTGATAATAGCAGCGCTGTCACAACCACGGAAACCACCACTCAGACTCAGGCAACCCCTGCTGCTGGCACAGGTTTTAAGTCTGCTGAAAATATCGCCATGAATATCACTGGGGCAGGGGCTTCATTCCCGCAGCCTATCTACGCCAAATGGTCTTACGACTACAACGCTGCGACTGGTGGTCAAGTTAACTACCAGTCAATCGGTTCTTCTGGTGGTATCAAACAAATTCAATCAAAAACAGTCGATTTTGGGGCGTCTGATGCGCCTTTGACACCTGAAGAGCTGGATGAAGCGGGTCTTATTCAATTCCCAACGGTCATCGGCGGCGTGGTACCCATTGTCAATATTGATGGTGTTGAGCCAGGCGAGCTGAAATTGGATGGTGAAACTTTAGCCAATATCTATTTGGGTAAAATCAATAACTGGAATGACCCTGCCATCAAAGCACTGAATCCAGATTTGAGCTTACCTGATGCGGCGATTACCACCGTATTCCGCTCAGACGGTTCAGGTACGACTTTTAACTTTACTGACTACCTTGCCAAAGTTTCACCAGACTGGAGCGACACGGTTGGCGTTGATAAGACAGTCAAATGGCCGACGTCTGCTACTGGTGCTGGCGGCAAAGGTAATGAAGGCGTTTCAAGCTACGTCAACCGCATGAAAAACTCGATCGGCTATGTGGAATACGCTTACGCTAAGCAAAACGACATGTCACACACGGCTCTCAAAAACGCAGCTGGCAACTTCGTACAACCCTCTGCAGAAACTTTTGCCGCAGCGGGTGATATCGACTGGTCACAACAAGAAGGCTTTTATAAAGTCATCACCAATTCTGAGACTGAGCAAGCATGGCCAATCGCTGCTGCAACCTTCATCTTGGTGCACAAGCAGCCAGAGAATCCACAGCAGGTCGCTGGTGTATTGAACTTCTTTGATTGGGCCTACACCCAAGGCGATGATGACGCTATGGCATTAGATTATGTGCCTTTCTCTGATACCGCCGTGGCTTTATTCAAAGAAAAGTGGAACGAGGTAAAGGGCAGTGATGGACAGCCGGTATATAAGCCTGCGCAGTAACTTCACTATTCTATCTATTGTTAATAATTGCTCATTTTCCTCTCAAATCACTATTCTTCGGTAGTGGTTTGAGGGGTTTTATCACAGCAAATTTAAAGAACATTTGAAGTTTGTTGTCATAAAACTGAATGAACACACTGGTTTTTTGAATTCACTCTATTCAATGCTGAGACACTTATGAATGACTTAAGGTCCCAACTGGCCAAACAAAAACGTTACGACACGCTGTTTGTCAACGCTACCAAGGCTTTTGCCCTACTGGTGCTTTTATCTTTAGGCGGCATTTTAGTCTCCTTAATCATCGGGGCGTGGCCGAGCATTCAAGAGTTTGGCTTGGGCTTTTATACCAGTAATAACTGGGATACGGTAGGCAATGAATACGGTGCACTAGCGCCTATATACGGCACGTTAGTCACCTCTTTTATTGCTATTGTTATCGCTGTGCCAATCAGTTTTGGTATCGCGATATTTTTGACCGAGATGTGCCCAAAGTTCTTAAAGAAACCACTCGGTATCGCCATTGAATTATTGGCAGGCATTCCCTCTATCATCTATGGTATGTGGGGATTGTTTGTATTTGCGCCTTTTTTTGGCGATCACATTCAGCCATGGTTCATTGAGCACGTAGGGCCTTTGCCTATTATCGGCAAGCTCTTTACAGGTGCGCCAATGGGACTGGGGATGTTTACCGCGTCATTGGTGCTCGCCATCATGATTATTCCTTTTATCGCCGCTACCATGCGGGACGTTTTTTCTGTCGTACCCGACCTGCTCAAAGAGTCGGCTTACGGTATGGGTGCCACGACGTGGGAAGTGATGTTTAAAATTATCCTGCCTTATACAAAAGCGGGCGTCGTCGGCGGTGTGATCTTGGGTTTAGGCCGTGCACTGGGTGAGACGATGGCGGTGACTTTCTTAATTGGTAACGCCTTTAATATCAGTCCAAGTCTGTTTACCTCTGGGGTGACGATTACGTCGGCCTTGGCCAACGAGTTTGCAGAAGCGTCCAGTGAGCTACATCTGGCTTCCTTACTACACTTAGGTCTAATCCTATTTGTCATTACCTTCATCGTGCTGTCTCTGGCTAAGCTGATGCTGATGCGCATGGATAATAAAGCGGGCAATCGATAGGCCTGAGATGGACTTCTTAGGTTTGATTTAGGTTCGACAGACTTTGAGAGAGAGTGATAAAAGACATGGGAAATAAATATGATGCCTGCTAACAATGCAACCAACACGATCAATGCGCCGTTACCAGTGAAGACAAGTTTTGAAGGACGTTATAACAAACACCTTTATAACAAGCGCCGCTGGGCCAATAAGCTCGGTCTAGGCTTTGCGATGTCGGCGATGGTTTTTGGGTTGTTTTGGTTGTTTTGGATTTTGTTTACGTTGTTTATCGAAGGCTTTCAAGGCATCGTACAGCTGCCTGTTTTTACGGCCGACACCCCGCCGCCTATGAGTGCAGGCGGTTTACGTAACGCCATTGTCGGCTCTATCATGTTGGCCTTTTCAGGATTATTTATCGGCGCGCCGATTGGATTGATGACAGGTATTTATTTATCTGAATTTTCTCAAGGCAGTATGCTTGGCAAAGTGACGCGCTTCTTAAACGATATTTTGCTCTCTGCACCCTCGATTGTGATTGGTCTCTTTATTTATGCACTAATGGTAAAGGGACAAAGCTTCTCTGGCTGGGCAGGCGCGTTGGCATTAGCACTGATTGTGATTCCCGTGGTTGTGCGTACCACGGAAAATATGCTCAATCTAGTGCCCAACAGTATTCGTGAAGCGGCCTATGCACTCGGCACGCCTAAATGGAAAATGGTGACGCAGGTAACTATTAAAGCGGCGCGTGCAGGACTCACCACGGGGGTGCTATTGGCCTTTGCCAGAATCACTGGTGAGACGGCGCCCTTGCTGTTTACCGCGTTGAACAATCAATATTTCAGTACCGACATGAGTCAGCCCATTGCCAACTTACCCAATACCATCTATCAGTTTGCAATGAGTCCTTATGACAACTGGCACACATTGGCGTGGGCGGCCGCACTCCTTATCACGACCTCTGTCTTGGTACTAAATATTTTGGCAAGATTCATTGGTGGTCGCAGCCAAAGTAGATAGCAGTCAGACCAAATAAATCTGACGATACATCCCATGACATCGAGCATTTACTTGAACTTATATGAGCTTTAATAGAGCTAGGTTGGATAAAACTATGAATGACGTCATCAGCAAAGTTCGTACGAAAACGACTGTTAATCGCTTCAATGAGACAACAAGCGATCAGACAAAAGGCAGTCTATTAAATAGACCTATGGCTACTAGCTCGCAGATGGAGCAACCAGATATTGCCAGCTTAACCAAACAAACCTGCCACGACATTCCTAAAAACATGCCAGCTGCAAAAATGCAGATTCGTGACCTAAGTTTTTATTATGGTGACTTTCAAGCGCTAAAAAACATCAATATTGATATTCCAGACAAAAAAGTGACCGCCTTTATCGGGCCATCAGGTTGCGGTAAGTCGACATTATTACGTACATTTAATCGTATGTACGATCTATACCCCGGTATGCGCGCAGAAGGCACTATCAATTTGGATGGCAAAAATATCTTGGGTAAAGACGTCGATGTGAACTTGTTACGCGCGCAGGTTGGCATGGTCTTTCAAAAACCCACACCGTTTCCGATGTCAATTTACGACAACGTCGCGTTTGGTGTACGCCTCTATGAAAAATTGAGCAAGTCTGAGCTGGATCATCGTGTGGAGTGGGCATTAAAGAAATCGGCATTGTGGCCTGAGGTAAAAGACAAGCTAAAAGCCTCTGGGTTGTCTTTATCAGGTGGGCAGCAGCAACGCCTGTGTATCGCGCGTAGTGTCGCAACCAAGCCTGAAGTGTTGTTACTCGATGAGCCAACGTCAGCACTTGATCCTATCTCGACTGGTGCTATCGAGGATCTGATTGAGGATTTAAAACAGGACTACACCATTGCGATTGTCACTCATAACATGCAACAAGCCGCCCGTGTGTCAGACTACACCGTTTACATGTATTTGGGTGACATGATTGAGATGGGAGAGACGGATCAGATATTTACCAAGCCTGCCCAAACCGCAACGGAAGACTATATTACGGGTCGTTATGGCTAATATTGAGCGTCTTATTGTTAACCAGTATCCAGCGCCTGTCACTGGTTCAACTTAAAAGATATACCGTTTCACCAAAATATGGATTTTAGGGAATACCTCTTATGCAAAGTGATAAGCATATCTCCAAAAGTTTTGATCAAGATCTTGATGAAGCCATCCGTCTGTTTTTGTACATGGGCGATAGCGCGGCCAACCAAGTCACCAAAGCGATCCATGCACTTATTGATAAAAATGAGGCGCTGGCGCAAGAAGTGATCGATATGGACTTTGATATCAATCGGATGGAAGTGGAGCTGGATGAGCACATTTTGTTACTGGTTGCCAAACGTCAGCCAGCTGCCAGCGATTTACGTTTGGTGATGTCCATCAGTAAAGGCGTGGTGGATTTAGAACGTATTGGGGATGAAGCGGTTAAAATTGCCCAGATGGCCAGTAAAATCTCGGCGCAAGGCAAATCCTCTTATGGTTACGCGGAAGTTCAGCACTTAAGCAACCAAGTTCGTCTCATGCTACACAACGCGCTCGAAGCGTTTAGTCAGTCAAATGCTGAGCAAGCGTTTGAGGTTATGCGTAATGATAACGTGGTCAACGATGAGTACCAATCGGCCATTCGTGCTTTGATGACCTATATTATGGAAGACTCTCGGCACGTCTCAAAAGTGATTAACATTATGTGGATATTGCGTGCGCTTGAGCGTATTGGCGATCATGCCCAAAACGTGGCTGAATTGGTGATTAACTATATTAGCGGTCAAGATGTGCGTCATTCAGACTATGCCCTGGTCGAAAAAGCGGTACAAGAAGCCAATGATCGCTTAGCCGCCCGTCACGTGACCGCCATGTCAGCGACTGATTTTGAGTCGTCAGACAGTGATGAGGAATAAAAAAGTCTCTTGTTAACATTCGAGCACAGATATTTTTGGCAAAATAAAAAACGCGCGATATCGATATAGCGCGTTTTTTTAGATAGTAAAAAACAAAAATCAACGGTTAGGCTTCTGGCGTCCAGCCTTGGGCACGCTCATAATCCTCGTTGTCCAAAAATTTATCGCGTTGTTCGGTTAAGAATTTTTTGGCCTCAGGATCCATCATGCTCAAATGGTTTTCATTAATCAGCATGGTCTGATGTTCAAGCCATTCTTTCCAGGCTTTGTCCGATACCGTTTCTTGTAACTCTTGACCTTTTTTGTTAGGAAAAGGTGGGTGCGGCATCTTTGGTAATTCTTGCTTATATTTACGGCAAAACACCGTGTTGGCTTGCGGATTAAATGTCTCAGTCATAAAGCAGTCCTTATTCGTTGTATTAAGGTGTCAAATTAAATGGTCATATTCATCTATGATAACGGTCTTGGCAGATTTAGCAAAGGGTATCTGGTATAACGTGTGATAGCGTGACTGCCAATAAAAAACACCCGCTATTTAGACGGGTGCTTTTATCAAAGTATCAGGCAAACTTCTTCACCAAGATATCAGGCAAACGCTTTTAAGCGCGCGCGACCATTGACCACAGCCTGCTTGACTTGGTTGGGCGCTGTGCCGCCTAAGTGGTCACGCGCTGCCAATGAGCCTTCTAATGTTAGGTAGTCAAAGACATCATCACCGATCGCATCGCTAAACTGTTGTAGCTGGGCCAAAGACAAATCACTTAAGTCAACGCCCTCGGCGATCCCTAAAGCGACCGCATTGCCGACCACTTCGTGCGCATCACGGAACGCCACCCCATTACGGACCAGATAATCAGCCAAATCAGTCGCGGTTGCGTAGCCTTTCATGGTAGCGTCACGCATGGCATCGATGTTTGGGGTGATATTTGGTAGCATATCAGCAAAGGCCAATAGCGAACCCGTTAAGGTATCCACGCAATCAAAAAGTGGCTCTTTGTCTTCTTGGTTGTCTTTATTGTAGGCAAGGGGCTGGCTTTTCATTAAGCTCAGCAGGGTCATGAGTTGACCAAAGACACGGGCCGCTTTACCGCGTACCAACTCTGGCACATCAGGGTTTTTCTTTTGCGGCATGATAGAGGAGCCAGTGCAGAAGCGATCTGGTATCTGTACAAAATTAAACTGTGCTGACATCCACAGAATAATCTCTTCGCTCATACGTGACATATGCATCATGAGGATAGAAGCGGCTGAGGTGAATTCAATCGCAAAGTCACGATCTGAGACTGCATCAAGCGAGTTTTGGCAAATGCCTTCAAAACCTAGCAGCTCAGCGGTAATGGTGCGATCGATAGGAAAAGTCGTACCAGCAAGGGCTGCACTACCAAGCGGCATCTGATTGATGCGGCGGCGTGCATCGACGAGACGTTCAGTATCGCGATACAGCATTTCAAACCATGCCATGACATGATGACCAAAGCTCACGGGCTGCGCGGTTTGTAGATGGGTAAAGCCTGGCATAATGGTATCGGTGTGCTTGTCAGCCAAATCAAGCAAACCGCTTTGCAGGCGTACTAGCAGTGCGATAATATTGTCCGTTTCTTCTCGTAACCAGAGACGAATGTCGGTAGCGACTTGATCGTTACGGCTACGCCCTGTGTGCAGTTTTTTGCCAACCGCGCCGATAATGTCCGTGAGACGTGATTCGACATTCATGTGTACGTCTTCAAGGGCAATTGACCAGTTAAACTTACCCGCTTCAATTTCGCGTAACACTTGCTGTAGGCCATCCACGATAGTGGCCACTTCGTCAGCAGTTAAAATGCCACACTTTTCGAGCATGGTCGCATGAGCAATTGAGCCTTCAATATCATGACGGGCAAAACGTTGGTCAAAACCAACGGATGCGGTAAAGGCGGCCACAAAACTGTCAGTCGCCTCACTAAATCGTCCGCCCCACATCTGCTGGCCCTGACTGCTTGTAGGACTGTTTTGTGCAGCGTTATTTGTTATAGAGGCATCTGTGCTAGAATCAGTGGCAGATGCGTTTACATTTGATTTGGGATTACTAGGGTTTGAAGAATTGGCATTCATATCGGTACAAGACAAGTCAAGAGAATAAGAGCTCAAGTATAGCAAAGGATGAGGTTGCCTTACTAGCGGAGCGCTTAGAGTTTTTTATTCCCAAGCTCATGGAGGTCTTGAAGCCTTGGCAGTGGTTGATATACATCTTTTTTTGGTCGTTATTTGTGACGGTGACGAATCGCTATGACATCGCGACTTGGTCAGATATTTTGATTCAGCTTTTGAGTAGGTTTCTTCAAAATGTGTTAAGCATTATGCCGTCTTTATATCTCATTGATTATCTGCGTCCGATCTTTAAAAGGATGAGCATACCCAGAGTCAGTATGTATGTCCTTGCCTTATTAATCATTACCTCTGTCATCTCAATGACGCTGATCATGCTGATTATGATTAATGTGGGCTGGTTTGAGTACGACCGTCAAACGTTCATAGTAAATATTTTATTTGATGCGATGTTTAGCGGTGGTTTTACCTTGGTGTTTTTACTGTACTTCTTACGTCGCTATCGTGAGTTAAACGCCCTAAAGCAGTCATTTGAGCGTAATTTAAGCGCGCAGAATGATGTGATTAAAGCCCGTATGGCACCGCATTTTTTCTTTAACACGCTGAACACGCTTGTGTCACTTATTGAGTCCAACCCAGCAAGAGCAGCCGCTTTATTGCAGCATGTTTCCGCGTTATTTCGTGCCAGTTTTAGTGGTGAGCGTGAGATCAGCTTTGAAGAGGAAATTGCGCTTTGTGAGCATTATTTGGCGATTGAGTCTAGCCGTTTGGCAGACAAGCTTGAGGTGAGCTGGCAGCTGCCTGATGAAAATACCATGTATGACATGGTTATTACTGCCTTAACCCTACAAAGCGTCCTAGAAAAAATGCTGCTGAATGTGGTTGAGATGACCACAGAGACGATTTATATCAGTATTAAAGTGACGTGGCAGCAGCATCAGGTCGCCATTAAAATTGCTGTCGAGCTGCCCAAAAAGACTTTAATCATCAATCATGAGCTGCGCCAGCACATGGATTTTTATATTCAAGCTGAGCGTTTACGTGCCTATTTTGGTCAAAACGCTAATATCAAAAGTAAGGTCACCACCACCCAAATCATCACCATCATCAATTATCCGCTTCATGACGTCGGTTTATGACGACCGGTTTACTAGCGCTCGTTTCTCCCCTTTCTGCTTCGAATAAATAAGCATGGCATACTTATTGCACTGTGTTAAATATAACAGTCAATACATCAGTAGTCGGCACATAGAACTATGTATAGAGGTTAATAGAGGGATGGTTAACTTTGTTAAATAGTTAAATGTTTTTACGCTAAGTGATGGATGATAAATGTTAATACTATTAAAAACATATTAAGTCTGTCCTAAGGTGGGAGTTTGCATGCGTATCGTAGTTTGTGATGATGAACCGCTCGCGCGTGAGCGTTTGGTCAGGATTGTACAAGAATCAGGTCACCAAGTGGTGGCACAAGCAACAACAGGGGCAGAAGCCATTGTCGCTGTAAAAATTCAGCAGCCAGACATTATCTTATTAGACATTCGCATGCCTGAGATGGATGGGGTACGCTGTGCGCAAGAGCTTGCTAAGCTTGAGCACCCACCAGCGATTATATTCGTCACCGCTTATGATCACTATGCGATCGCAGCGCTCAAGGCCAACGCCATTGGTTATTTATTAAAGCCTGCGAATAAAGACGAGTTACTGGAGGCGCTGGATAAAGCAAAAAACCTAAATGCCGCGCAGTTAAATGAGATCCGTAAACTTGAAGACCCAACGGCACGCCCAGTACGCGAACACATCGCTGCCCGTACTCACCGCGGTGTTGAGCTGATTAAGCTAAAAGACATCTATTATTTCACCGCCGATCAAAAGTATGTCAAAGTACGCCACAAAGATGGTGTAGTGCTGATTGATGAGACGCTAAAAGAGCTTGAGCAAGAGTTTGGCGATCGCCTCTTTCGTGTACACCGTAACGCCATCATCAACCTCAGTTTTTTGGACTTTTTAGAGACATTAGATGGGGGACAGTATCAGATACGCTTTAAAGGTATTAACGAGGCGTTAGCAGTGAGCCGCCGTCACTTGCCAGCATTACGCGATAAGATTCAAAGCATGTAACTGACTGTATTAATAACGAAATAATCACGCCATATCATCAAACCCTTATTTATGCTTAAATAAGGGTATTTTTTGCGTCAGCATTTACGGTAAATGATTCTTATCGCCATTTTTTGTGGCAAATTTGCGCTGTTTTTGATGACTGACATTTAAGTACTGACGCTACAGTATCGAACTTATTGAGGCTTTCTATGAGCAATCCGCAGCAACCTGCTTTGACCACTTTAAACATCGCCACGCGCCAGAGCCCTTTGGCATTATGGCAAGCTGAGCACATTCGTGATCGTTTATTGGCACTTTATCCTGAGCTGACGATCAACTTGCTAAAAATTGTCACTAAGGGTGACAAGATTTTGGACACACCTTTGGCCAAAATCGGCGGTAAAGGTTTATTTGTCAAAGAGCTTGAGCAAGCGTTGTACGACAAACAAGCAGACATTGCGGTACATTCGTTAAAAGATGTGCCCATGCAGCTCCCTGAAGGCTTGACGCTTGGGGTCTACTGCAAGCGTGCTTCACCAACAGACGCCTTTGTCTCCAATACTTACGATAGTGTCGATGCGTTGCCACAAGGGGCAGTGGTTGGGACATCAAGTTTGCGCCGCCAGTGTCAAATTAAAGCGTATCGTCCAGATTTACAAATCAAGACCTTGCGCGGTAATGTTGGCACCCGCTTGGGTAAGCTAGATGCTGGCGAGTATGATGCTATTATCCTAGCAACCAGCGGGCTGCAACGTATTGAGCTGGACGAGCGGATACGCGGAGAGCTTGATATTGATGCTTGTCTGCCAGCGGTTGGTCAAGGCGCCTTGGCGATCGAATGCCGTGACGGTGATAATGAGGTGTTAAAACTGCTTGCACCGCTTAATGATGACAAAGCTCGTATTCGTCTCATCGCTGAGCGCGCGCTAAACCGTCACTTAGAGGGTGGGTGTCAAGTGCCGATCGCAGCTTATGCAGTTTTGCAAATGGCTGACGAAACCGATGCCAATAACGATCACAACGGTGACAATGGTAATAACGATAACGGCAATGTGTTGTGGTTACGGGGCCGGGTGGGTCAAGCCGACGGCAGTAAGCTGCTAAAAGCCGAAAAGCGGGTCACATTGATCGGCACACAAGACGAGCAAGAAGCGCAGGCCAACCAGCTTGGTATTGATGTTGCAGACATGCTGCTTGCCGATGGTGCTGGGGATATTTTAGCAGCGATCTATCATCCTGAATAACGCATAAATGATGCAACTATTTGAGCAACCATAGGCCAGCTGTTACCTCTACTGGTCTGTGGTTAAGTCAGTTTTATCAGCGTTTTTCATGGTATATCTATGTCGTCAACTTACGTCAAGTCTAGGCAAAAAAGCCAAGCAATGGATCAATCACTATCGTTGCCGCAAGTGGTCATCAACACTCGCCCGCTAGAGCGTGCAGCACCACTAACGCATCATCTACAAGCTGCAGGGCTGACAGTGGTTGATATGCCGATGTTGTCGCTGCAATCGCGGCCAATAACCGATAATGATAGAACCTTAATGCGTCAATGGTTAACGGGTGACTATAAGGCGCTCGTTATCGTGAGTCCCACCGCGGCGGCTGCCGGTTTAGCGGTTTGGCAATCGCTTGTGCGTGAACTCAAATCGCAGGGCAGTACCGCTGAGGAAGCAGAGACAGAACTTGAGACGTTGAAGACACCCAGCCCTATCATTGCCGTTGGGGCAGCAACCGCGGCGGTACTGAGTCGTGCCAAATTAGATACGACAAGCTATAGAGTACGGCAGCCTGAAGTTGCCAATAATGAAGGCATGCTGGCCATGCCTGAGATTAAAACTCTGCAAGCAGGTGATAAACTACTGATCTGGCGTGGCCTTGGCGGGCGACGATTATTGGTCGATACATTACAGGCACGCGGTGTGCATATTGATAGTATTGCTTGGTATGAGCGCACCATGCCTACTGAGGCGGCGACTCAGTATCAGCAGTGGCGACAAGAATTTTTGCTGCACAGATCCACGCAGGTTGTCGCTCCCTCAAAACAACCCAAACAGTCAAAGCCAATTGTGGTTATTAGTAGTGGTACGGCCTTTGAGCATTGGACAGCGATTGTTACAGCCGCGGCAACACCTTTAACCCCGCAGTCAGATAGTGTGGCTGCGAGTAGTGTAGAACCACATAAGGTACTTACGTTGTCAGATTTTGCCTACGTAGTGTTAGGGGAGCGCTTAGCCAACATGGTGGCAGAGCAGCAGTTAAGTCACTGGCGGGTAGAAGATTTGGCGCCAGAAACCATTCTCGCTGCTATTAATGCTACAAACTAACATTTTCCCATTATTGACTTCACTATGTTTAAACCTATCCATAACGGTACTGTCTTATGCCAATAAACTCTGAATCGTTATCTAAGGATCCGTCTGCTGTTCAGCAGCGCCGGCAAGCAACGGTGTTTTTGTTGCGGCTGCAGTGGTTGGTTATTTTTTTGCTTATCGCCGCGTTATTATGGCTATACATCAGCCAACAGCGTTTTGAGCATCATGTTAATGAGCGTTTGCAAAGTAATGAACAAGTCGTCAGCCGACTCAATGAGATGGATGATCGACTGTTTGCTATGAGTCAGCAGACGTTGCCAGAGCCTAGAGCGGCGGCCAGCAGTCAAGCGCAAAACCAGTTGGATTTATTGCGTATTCAAATACAAGCCGCTGATAGATTACTGGCCGATAATAACCATAGTGCAGCGATAGATTTGTTGCGAGGACTACATTGGCAGCTGTCACAAAGCAGTAATGAGATCGCCCCAGCGCTAACCGTCGTGATTAAACAAAGCTTAACAAAAGACATTGAGCGCTTGCAGGCAAAAAGCGCGCAGCCCAGTCCTTGGCAACTACACAACCTCGCCATACAAAATATTCAAGATTTTTTGCACAGTCACGAGCGTTTTACTCATGCTGCGACACAGTCTCAAAACACTGACAGTGATGTGAGCCTAACGCGCAGGCAACTGATGATTCATGAAGTTATTATGACATTGAATCTGGCCAGTCAAGCCAGCAATATGCGCGAACGAGAGCCGTTAATTGGTTATTTGAGACAAGCGCGAAAACAGCTGCAAACCTTAGTTACCCAAGAATCAACATCAGCAGTAACTGGGTCAAAAGCCGCTACGGCTAATAGTGAAAAAACATCTCGTTCAACGTCGGCGGGCATAGCGAACAAATCTCATGATAATAATTTATCAACCAAAGCTGCTCCCACTGACATCTCAGAAGTCATAGATTGGTTAGATCGACTGATTGCCAATGCGCCAAAACCAACGCCACTGTTAACTACTCAGATTTTAGACAAACCTCAACGTTAATGGTCGTTGTTTGCCAGATTTATTGACCCAAAAAATAAGAGAGATTAAGTTATGGAGAGTCCTAAACAGTCAGAAAATGCAACCACTGCTGTCTCAAGCAGTCATTGCCCTAACGAATTGGCGCATTTCCCTGTTATTCATCCCCAGCCCATTCATTGGGGTGAGATGGATGCCTTTAATCATTTAAATAACGTGGTCTATTATCGTTATGCAGAATCAGCACGTATTAGCTATTTGCAGGCACTTGGCATGTTTGATGGCAGTATGGTCACAGTGTTGGCGCAATCAAGTTGCCAATATTTACGCCCAGTGACTTATCCTGATACTTTGTTATTAGGGGTGCGTTGTCAGCGTTTAGGCAATACTAGCATTGTGATGGAGTATGGCTACTATAGCAGCGCCCAAAAAGCCATCGTCGCAACGGCTGAAGCGGTGGTGGTGCGTTTAGACAGTGATGGAAAAAGTAAGCTGCCGTGGACAGAGGATGAACGTGAACGGTTACTGGCATTAGAGGCGACAGTCGAGCACACGCCTAAGGGTTAAAAAGAAGTATTTATCACTTAACAGTATTCACCTAACAATATAAAGGCACGCTAACCTTATGCTAGCGTGCCTTTTTTATGTCAGTGATACTACTAACGCTGGCACTGAATCAGCCAGCGGTTTAAATATTAATCCTGCTTTGGCGCATGAACAAAATCGACCACGTTTAGATCAAAGCCTGATAACGCATAAAACTTCATCGGAGATGATAGTAAGCGCATATCACGTACCCCAAGGTGGCGTAATATTTGTGCGCCCACACCAATACTGCGATACGGCTGCTGTGTAATGGTGGACAGTGATTGATTGTCTGAGGCTTTATCTAGCGCATCGCCCAGATCCACTGGTTGATGACTACCAATCCATACGAGGACACCGCGATCTGACGCGCTAATCTCTTCTAACGCGGATTGCACACTCCAGCCGCTACGGCCTGTCGTATCGTTTTTGGCAGCGAATAAATCGCGCAGCGGATGGAAGCCATGTACACGTACAGTACTGACACCTTCGCTCACATCACCTTTGACCAAGGCCAAATGCGTCTCATCAGCGCCAAACTCACGGAAACGATGCAAGGTAAAGGTGCCATACTCAGTTTCAAAAGGACGGGTCTCAATCTCTTCTACCGTTTGCTCATTGGCAATACGATAGTTAATAAGGTCAGCAATCGTGCCCATTTTGATACCATGCTCTTGTGCAAATACTTCAAGATCATCACGGCGTGCCATCGTACC
Organism: Psychrobacter sp. CCUG 69069; assembly: GCF_021023115.1. Lineage (NCBI taxonomy): Bacteria > Pseudomonadati > Pseudomonadota > Gammaproteobacteria > Moraxellales > Moraxellaceae > Psychrobacter > Psychrobacter sp. CCUG 69069. The sequence goes on along the minus strand of NZ_QQAI01000002.1, from coordinate 208,376 downwards.
ATCAGCGTTGATGATTTCTACAATCACCGCTGCGGGCTCAAGGCCTGCTAGTCGTGCCAAGTCGCAACCGGCTTCCGTATGACCGGCACGATGTAGGACGCCCCCATTTTGAGCCATGATGGGAAAGATATGCCCAGGCTGCACGATGTCTTCAGGTTTTGCTGAAGAAGAAACCGCAGCTTGAATGGTGCGCGCGCGATCGGCGGCAGAGATACCAGTCGTGACGCCTTCCGCCGCCTCAATGGACACGGTAAAGTTGGTGCTAAATTTTGCTTCATTGCGATCAGACATCAGTGGTAATGCCAACTGCTGGCAACGTGCTTGCGATAAGGTCAAACAGACCAAGCCGCGCGCGTGGGTAATCATAAAGTTGATGTCGTCTGGGCGCACATGGGTCGCTGCCATGATGATGTCGCCTTCGTTTTCGCGGTCTTCATCATCCATCAAGATGACCATTTTACCAGCACGAATGTCTTCGATAATTTCAGGAATCGTATGTAAACTCATAGGTAAGTCTCAATATTTTATTATTTATAGATAGGTGTGATTTGGAATATAAAGCGTTATCTGCCTATTGTAGCAGTAGATGGCAAAAAGCGCTGTTATGGTTAAGCAAAGCGCGTGGTAATGAAAGCAAGCAACTGCCGACGCTCATCGCTCATTACTTGTCTATACCTCTGTGGTGACATTTTAACGCTTTTTACCCAAGCGTGCTGCTTCATCTCTAAACTATAAGGGTTAGACGCTAAAAAATCGTCATAAGTTTTATCAATGATCGGTACAGCTGTCTTAAGCCCCAGTTTTAGCAATCAGTAGTGCTCATTTGTGAATGTTCAACACGTCCTAATACATTAGTCATTACTTGCGGCTTGGTTTTTTAGCCAATTCATAAATTGCTTGCTGTGTTGCTCCCGCTGATTGTCCGCAAATGTGTAAAAGCTTGTCCCTAATAAATTATCAGGTAAGTACGTTTGGGGATAGTAATGATTGGGATAATCGTGTGGGTAGGCATAGCCCTGACCGTAGCCTTGAGTGCGCATGAGCTTGGTCACGCCATTACGCAGATGGAGGGGAACGGGCGATGCGTCTTTTTCTGCCAACGCCATCGCGGCATTAATGGCTTTATAAGTGCTATTGCTTTTGGCGCTGGTGGCAAGATAGACCACCACTTGCCCTAAAATGATACGCGCTTCTGGCATACCAATGGACTGTACACTACGCAATGCGGCATCGGCGAGAAGTAGAGCGTTGGGGTTGGCATTGCCAATATCTTCACTGGCCAAAATCACCAAGCGCCGCGCGATAAAATCAGCAGGCTCACCGCCAACCAGCATCCGCGCCATCCAATATAGCGCAGCATCTGGATCGGAGCCGCGTACGGACTTTATCATGGCCGAGATGATATCGTAATGCTGCTCGCCATCTTTGTCATAGCGAACCAACGCGGTCTGTGCGACGCGGCCGACCAGCTCATTATCAATGACAAGCGGTGAGTGCTGCGCATCAGCGGTTTGCACCGCAAGCTCTAACACATTCAGTGCTTTTCGCGCATCGCCATGAGCCAACTGACTGATGGTATCTTGGGCTTGTAAATCGATTTTCAGTTTTTTAAGCACATTGTCTTCTGATAGTGCTCGTTGTAACACCGCACTGATTTGCTCAGACGTTAACGGTTCGAGACGATACACTTGGCAGCGTGATAACAGCGCATTATTGACGCTAAAGGAAGGGTTTTCAGTGGTCGCGCCTATTAAGGTAATATCGCCAGACTCTACCGCACCCAATAGCGCATCCTGCTGAGCTTTATTAAAACGGTGAATCTCATCGATAAAGACCACAGGAGATTCAAAGCTCAATGAATCTTTATGGTCTAACACCTCACGCAACTGCTTAACCCCAGTATTTAAGGCAGAGAGCGCATGAAAAGGTCTGCCAACCGCGTCAGCCAATAGCATGGCAATGGTTGTTTTACCGATGCCTGCTTCGCCATGCAAAATAATAGAGGGCAAATGTCCTTGTTCGACCAACCGTCGTAGGGGTGCGCCAGCGGCTAAAAGGTGCGTTTGGCCAATGATGGCATCAAGCGTCGTAGGGCGCATACGTTGGGCAAGGGGCGTGTCGGCATGAAAGTTAGGGGGCATAGGACTCTCTATTATGAAATAAAACAGCGCGCCATCATTCTAACAGCGGGGCTTGAGCAGCATTTTTATAAATAAGCTGCCCACTAAGTTTGTTATTTATACTAAAAAACAGATTTTTGGGTCAAAAAAGCGGCACTGGTAAAAACAGAATGGTCAATAATAACATTAGACATCAGTAGGAAAAGTACGCTAATTTGTATCAATCACCATCTCCAATCACGGTTATCAATACTGTACAGGCTAGGCTAACGCAGATTTACGTTATTAAAAATCAGCAAAGTGTACAGCTTATGTCCCAAATATTTTTTATGTAGCAAACACTTTGGTTTTTAAGTTTTATCCCTATTAATGCTCTACTGCTACTACTAAACGTCCTTTAATAAGCGTAACGACTTGCAAACAGTCCATTAAGCATAAGGTGTTTTGTGAATGAAGTCTCAAACGATTTTTAAACGCTTGGCGCATCGTTGTTTACCGTCAAAAGGTGCAAAGCAGCACTCACGGTTACTTAGTGATGGTGAAAAAGCGTTGGCACGTTCGGTGTTCGGTGACAGTATTCACCTTGATGAAGTGCAGCTAAAAACCGCGTGGTGGGTACTGAAAAACTATGCGGTTAGTCCGAATGGCAATATTTACTTTCATCCAGCAGATTGGCTTGTGGATTTTAGCCACGCGTCTCTTAGCAAAAAAAGTTGGCTGATACATGAATTAACCCATGTGTGGCAGTTGCAGCAAGGTATAAAAGTAGTGCGTGGCGCGCTTATTGATCGCCGTTATGACTATGTGCTCGAGACAGGAAAGTCGTTTTTTAAATATGGTGTTGAGCAGCAAGCACGCATGGTACAGGACTATTTTATCCGTCGTCAGCGGGGACAGGACTGTCAAGACTTAGAGGCCTGCATACCGTTTTTAAGGGTAAACGCTGTCGATAAGGCGGTGTCAAACCAATGAGCAATGCGTGGTCGCGATCATTTTAGTGTTTAATAATTTGCCTTAACAAGGATAGCTACTCTCATGTTTAAATTTTCGCCAGCAAAGTCTGCGCTTGACGCTAGCCATAAAGCGAATAAAGGTGTGGTCAATAACCTGCGTCTCAATCAAGCTGCCAGTTTTCGTCAATCACCGACTTGGCTTGCAGTCACACTAACCGGAATACTGTTTTTGACCGGCTGTCAGCAGCAGTCAGACACTCAGCCTGTGCCAGAGGACAGTCAGAGCACGGAAAAAACGAGTGCTGAGGACAGCAAGCCTATGCCGCAAAGTGATTCGGCTGCAGCGCGTATTGAGCAGTTTCAGCCTTTATACGTCGCGCAAGTACAAGGATTACAGCGCCGTCTACAAGCAGAGTATGAATCGCTGCAAGCCGCTGATGCGTCAGACAGTGAGAATTTGTTGTTAACAACTGAGGCCACTGTCGATGCTGATAGTAGCAATTCGGAGCAGGTGGCGGAAATAGCGCCCGCGAATGCAGAAGAGGCTGTTGCTACAGACAGTGACGCTAACGCTGCTCCTGAGGTTGATATCAATACCAGTACGGAAGTTGGAGAGCGTGATTTAACTGTATTAAAGCGTATTAGCCTAGAGCCGCGCAAACCCATTATGCGAACGGAAGATCAAATTATTGATCGCTACCAGCAAGCAATGGAAGCGCTCTATCAACCGGTGACGACCCCGCTTAGTGCAGAAGATGTCGACACCTTGCTTAATATCGCGACATTAGTGCCGCAACTGTTTGAACATGCAGAAATTGCTGGACGGGTGAGTGCCAAGAGTCCTGCGTTGGCACGGCTGATTATTCAGCATCAAGTCTGGGAGCAAATACAGGCTCAGCAAGTGATTGATATGCAGCAGATGAAAGTAGATCAACAAAAAGAGTTTGAAGCGCTTATGGCAAAATTTAACGACACGATTGAAGACTATGATGAGCAAATCGCTAAATATGAGCAGACGTTAAGAACGTTTCAATAGTTCATCAAGATAAAGCTTGGACCAGCCACAGTTGAATAGAAACTGTGTTTGAGCAAAGACTATGATGGTCAAAGCGCTAAAGCATTAAAAATCAGACAATAAAAAATCCCGCACATTGGCGGGATTTTTTATTAAGCGAGGATTATTTTTGCTTATTTACGATCTTCAGTTTTTACAAAATCGCGACGCGTTTCACCAGTGTATAGCTGACGTGGGCGACCGATTTTGAACGGTGCACTGTGCATCTCCAACCAATGGCTGATCCAACCAGACGTACGGGCTAGTGAGAAGATTACCGTAAACATTGACGTTGGAATACCGATGGCTTTTAGGATGATGCCAGAGTAAAAATCAACGTTTGGATACAAGTTACGCTCGATGAAGAACGGATCTTCTAAAGCGATTTTTTCAAGTTCCATCGCAAGTTCAAGCTTAGGATCATTGATGCCGAGAGCAGCGAGTACTTCGTCACAAGTTTCTTTCATGACTTGAGCACGTGGATCAAAGTTCTTATAAACACGGTGACCAAAGCCCATGAGCTTCACTTCGCGGCTCTTCACTTTTTCCATGAACTCAGGCACATTTTCAACAGAGCCGATTTCATCTAGCATCTCAAGAACGGCTTCGTTAGCGCCGCCATGTGATGGTCCCCAAAGGGCTGCGATACCAGCAGCGATACAAGCGTAAGGGTTGGCGCCAGTAGAGCCCGCTAGGCGGACAGTAGACGTTGATGCGTTTTGCTCATGGTCAGCGTGCAAGGTGAAGATTTTATCCATTGCGCGGGTGATGACATCGTTGGTCTTGTAATCCACATCAGCAGGCGTCGCAAACATCATGTATAAGAAGTTTTCAGCATAGCTAAAGTCATTGCGTGGGTACATGAACGGTTCGCCCTGTGAGTATTTATAACTCATCGCAGCAAGCGTTGGCATCTTAGCAATTAGACGAATAGCAGTGATTTCACGATGCTCTTCGTTACTCACATCTAGGTCTTCATGATAAAACGCGGATAAGGCACCAACGACACCAACCATAATCGCCATTGGATGCGCATCACGGCGGAAGCCTTCAAAGAACTTACGCAGTTGGTCATGAACACCAGTATGCTTACGGATTTTTTCAAAAAAGTCTGCTTTTTGCTCACTGTTAGGCAGGTCACCATGAATCAGCGCATAAGCAACTTCTAGATATTCAGCATTGTTTGCTAGCTGATCGATAGGGTAGCCACGGTGTAGTAACTCGCCTTTACCGCCATCAATGTAGGTAATCTTTGATTCAACAGGAGCCGTTACTTTAAAACCAGGGTCATAAGACCAAAATCCTGAATCTTGTAAAGCAGCAATATCGATAACTGGGCGCCCTAAAGTACCTTTAATAATAGGAAGTTCGTACGCTTCCCCATTTACGGTTAGTTTGGCATTAGTGTCAGCCATAAATTGCTCTCCATTGGTTTTAGCTTGTTAGAATAAAATTGCTATAGACGCATACCCTCGCGTCAGCATTCGTCAAATGGTCAAAAAGTGTTTAACACATTTGATACGCAGGGTATATTAGCAGTAATTCCTTATGATTTGAAAAGACTTTTCATCACAATGCCGCTTATTGGCACGGTTTAGTCGTGTTTATTCACTGTAATTTTTGTATCAAAATATGTCTGTTTGGTTATTTTACTAAAAAACCTGCTTTTTGTAGCAGTAAGTGAGACTACATTATTGAGGGTGTCTTTGAAGGATTTTCCCAGAATAAGAAGACAGTTTTTACGAAAATGTGTGGCAAAAACAGACAGAGCATGAGTAGCGGACAAAACAAATAGGGGGTAAATTCTAGCAATCCTAAGGGTTTTTAGGCCCGCAGGCTTGCCTATTTCTATTTATTTGTTGACTCAGTGTTTGTCTTTTACTACTTAAGGGATAAATTTGTAATTATCGTCCAGTCATTTTATAATTAGAGGCACTTAACTGGCACTAGCTTTGTGCGAATTGATAAGTGGTCATGATATAGTGTCGTTTAGAGCCTTCACTATTCGTACTGGGTTACGACTCAATGATGTCTTGATAGATAAAAACCTTTATTTCAGGTTCGAATGTTCTTGTTAACTGTTCTATTTTTAAGTACTTAGCCTAAGGTTGATGTCGATACAGATGACAGCGTAACGTTATCTTTTTTGATATCACCAGTAAAAATAGACTAGTTAATCGATCTTACTCATGTTTATTTTCTTTGTTGTATAATAGATGGGTTGTTTTATTGACCTGTCAATTTGACGAGCAATATTAAACAGTTTATCAATACTCTGTATCCCCTGATCGTTTCTTCATATTTAGCGCAAACTAAACGAAGTCAGCTAGCTCTTCCTTACTTTATTCGTCTCGTGTGTTGCTCAATGCTTAATTGACACCATTGATATTAAGCGTTGATAGCAGATACAGGAGTATAACCGCAAAAAGGATGCCCGCTGTGAAAAGCAACCGACCTATTGATCTGCCTCTAAGCCAAGTGATTAGCGTTAACCGATCACCGATTGCGATCGCCTCAATTCTGCATCGTATCTCTGGCATTATTTTATTTTTATTGATTCCTGTCATGTTGTGGTTACTACAAAACTCATTGGCATCGCCTGAGAGTTTTGCAACCGTATTTGACAACGTACTTGTGCGCTTTTTAGCATGGATTTTTGTTGCAGCGATTGCTTATCACTTTGTGATGGGTATCAAGCACTTATTTGCTGATATGGGCATGACTGAAGAGCTAAAATCTGGCCGCGCTGCCTCTATGGCCAGTTTTGTGATTTCAGCGATACTAATTGTCGCGTCATTTGTATGGGTGATGTTCTAATGATTAAAAATGATTCAGGAATCAAAAGTGCGACTGGTCTGACAGGCTCAGGCTCACGCGATTGGATTGTCCAGCGCATTAGTGCTGTCGTTTTAGCCGTTTATAGTGTGGTGTTGCTGGGTTTCTTTTTGACCCATGGTGATGTCACTTATCTTGAGTGGGCATCGTTTATGACCAGTCTGCCAATGCGTCTGTTTAGCTTAGTGGCTGTACTGGCATTAGCTGGTCACGCTTGGGTTGGTATGTGGACGGTATTTACCGATTACATTACGTCTGGCAAGATGGGTGAAAGCGCACCAAGACTACGTTTGGTGCTACAGACCTTAATGATTATCGCCGTCTTAGTGTTTCTATTTTGGGGCATCATGATTTTTTGGGGTACAGGCTTCAGTGTCGTTGCTATTTAACGAGTTGACTACCCTAAACGTGATACTTTTATCTTTTTAATGACCGACTGTTAAGTCCGCTTTATTTATGGCTTAGGTCTTTAAATGCAGTTGGTCAACAGTCATATAAGATTCATCCGATCGTGCTGGGTAATAGATTCACCACAACATCATGATGAATATGCAAATTTTAGTAAGTGGTTGCAGGTTGTCTGAATAAGAACAGTTAAGCTGTGTGGGTGGTAGCAGCCGTACGTCGCTACGTTAGCAGAAAGACTGGTTTAGGCAACTCTTGTATTTACTTCACAGGCATTAGGAAAACCGTAATGGCAACAAGACAAGATAATACCATTAGCAATATCAAAACCCTCAACTATGATGCTGTCATCGTTGGTGGTGGCGGCTCAGGTATGCGTGCTTCACTACATTTGGCTGAAGCGGGCATGAAGGTTGCAGTCCTGACCAAAGTATTCCCAACGCGTTCGCACACCGTCGCAGCTCAGGGTGGTATCGGTGCAAGTTTGGGTAATATGAGCAATGATAACTGGCACTTTCACTTTTATGACACTGTTAAAGGGTCAGATTGGTTAGGTGACCAAGACGCCATTGAATATATGTGCCGTGAAGCGCCAAAAGTGGTCTATGAGCTTGAGCACATGGGCATGCCGTTTGACCGCAATGAAGATGGGACGATTTATCAGCGTCCGTTTGGTGGTCACACGTCAAACTATGGCGAAAAAGCCGTACAACGTGCTTGCGCTGCTGCTGACCGTACTGGCCATGCACTCTTACATACGCTATATCAAAAGAACCTTGAGCAAGGTACTGAGTTCTTTATCGAGTGGATTGCACTTGATTTGATCAAAGACGAAGCTGGTAACATCAATGGCGTTGTGGCGATTGAGCAAGAAACGGGTACGATTGCTGTGTTCCAGTCGCCGATCACTGTCCTAGCGACAGGTGGTGCAGGTCGTATCTTTGCTGCCTCTACCAACGCTTATATTAATACTGGTGACGGTATTGGTATGGCGGTTCGCGCAGGGATTCCATTGCAAGATATGGAGTTCTGGCAGTTCCATCCTACGGGTGTTCACGGAGCTGGCGTCCTATTAACGGAAGGGTGCCGCGGTGAAGGCGCGATCTTACGTAATAAAGATGGCGAAGCTTTCATGGAGCGTTATGCGCCAACGGTAAAAGACTTGGCACCACGTGATTTGGTTTCACGTTCTATGGACCAAGAAATTAAAGAAGGCCGTGGTTGTGGTCCTAATGCCGATCATATCGTAATGGATATGACCCATTTAGGGGTAGAGACCATCATGAAGCGCCTGCCATCAGTATTTGAGATTGGTAAAAACTTTGCCAATGTCGATATCACAAAAGAGCCTATCCCTGTTATTCCAACCATTCATTATATGATGGGCGGTATTCCAACGACGATTCATGGCCAAGTGGTTGTGCCAAATCTAGAAGCTGGCACTGATGAAGACGGGTTGTATGCAGAAGGAACGGTCATCAAAGGACTTTATGCTATTGGTGAGTGTGCTTGCGTGAGTGTTCACGGTGCCAACCGTTTAGGTACCAACTCACTGCTGGATTTATTGGTGTTTGGCCGCGCGGCTGGTAAACACATCGTTGATGAATTCCACCATGCGGATCATAACTACAAGCCCCTAGATCCTCGCGTACTTGATTTTACCGTGCGCCGTTTAGACAAGCTGCAGCAGTCAACTGAAGGCTACAATGCGCAAGACGTCGCAGACGAGATCCGTGCGACCATGCAGGCACATGCTAGTGTGTTCCGTACGCAAGCGATGATGGACGAAGGCGTTGAGAAGATTTTAGCGCTGGGTGAAAAAATCGAAAAAATCCACTTGGCAGATAAATCACAAGTGTTTAACACAGCACGTATTGAAGCTTTTGAAGTTGCTAACTTATATGAAGTAGCAAAAGCGACAATGATCTCTGCCGCGAAGCGTCATGAAAGCCGCGGCGCTCATAGTGTGTCTGATTACGATCGCCCAGAAGATGACGACTATGCACCAAATGGCCGTAATGATCACGATTGGATGAAGCATACCTTATGGTATTCTGAAGGCAACAAGATTATTTATAAGCCAGTTCGCAAAGTGCCATTGACTGTTGATTATATCGAGCCAAAAGTTCGCGTCTATTAATTCTAGACTGTACGCCTGATATATAAGACAGCGTAAACGTTTTATCCCTAATTAATTTATTAAAAAGGTGACCGCCAGCTACATGCTCATGCCAGCGCTTTTAGACTACTCATCAGTATTTGGTACTGGTTATCAGTATTGATGGATAGTCAGCGTCACTATGTTGCAATCTTTGTATGCCCGCCATCACCTACGTGTGGAGTTTAGCATTATGAGCCGAGGTACTCGCACCATCGAAATCTATCGCTACGATCCTGATCTGGACGCAGCGCCACGCATGCAAACGTATACGATTGAGCTTCTTGAGTCAGATCGTATGTTGCTTGACGTGTTATTACGCCTAAAAAAGGAAGATGAAACACTCACTTTCCGTCGCTCTTGCCGTGAAGGCATCTGTGGTTCTGATGGCATGAACATCAATGGTAAAAATGGTTTGGCATGTCTAATCAACATGAATACCTTGCCAGAAAAGGTAACCGTGCGTCCCCTGCCGGGTTTGCCAGTGGTTCGTGATTTGGTTGTCGACATGAACCAATTCTATGAGCAGTATGAAAAAGTACATCCGTACTTAATCAATGATCAGCCAGCACCGCCAACCGAGCGTTTGCAATCACCTGAACAGCGTGAAAAGCTAAACGGTCTGTACGAATGTATTTTGTGTGCATGTTGTTCAACCAGCTGCCCATCGTTCTGGTGGAACCCTGATAAATTCTTAGGTCCATCAGCGCTATTGCATGCTTATCGCTTCGTTGCTGATAGCCGTGATGGCGACACGCAAGCGCGCTTGGCTCGTTTAGACGATCCGTTTAGTTTGTTCCGTTGCCGCGGTATCATGAACTGTGTATCAGTTTGTCCAAAAGGCTTGAACCCAACCAAAGCAATTGGCCATCTACGCAGCCTGCTTATTGATCAAGCGGGTTAATCGTTTATAGTTGCAGCATTTTTTGCAGATACTATATAAAAACACCACCTAGTGATTGGGTGGTGTTTTTTATTAGCAAAATTTTAAGAGGGTTCAAATCTTTTCATTCGCTTGGGGCAGGGTTTATAGATGAAAACAATGCCCAGTAGCGTAGGTAATGCTGTACTAACAATACGTTGGTCGTATGTAAGAACACATGATATATGATCAAGCAAGCGATATACTTGCATGAGAAAATATGATTCACCAAGAGATATTGACCACGTTAAATGTTAGAATACCGCCCAGTTATGCGAACGCGATACTTTGATGACTCAGTCCTTGTTATTGAACGAAATAACAGCACCAAAATAGCCAAGTGTGTGATAATGCGATTAGAATGATAGTAGATATTCATTACGTAAATACCTAGTATTGAACAAACAAACTATGGCACAAAAGCTAGGCGTGCTATTCTATACAGCAATGTATGCTTGACTAAAAAGTAGTAATGTCTCAGAAATGACAAAGAATTTCAGCAAAAATAGCCAATTTATAGGCTAGCTGACATCGTTGCTCATTTGCTCATAACGCATTATGAATAACTTGGTTATGACTGACGGTAGTATATATAAATTAATGTTGTGAAACGAGTCTGACTAGAAAACTGAACGTTCACAAATAGCAGTATTTTTTGTAGAAGTATGGCAATAACGCTTACTGAATACGGTTCAGCATAATTTATTATCGTAGTCAGTTATCGATAGAAGTAAGCCCTTTTTATCGAATAGTGATTAATAGTACCGGTCAACATACAACAGATTACTCAAGAATAAGCACGATTCCATTCATTTATCTATCAAATAGACGATTATTATGAATAGTATAACTAAAGAAGCCGCGAGCCTAGGACATACAGAGTTGGCTGCTGATAACGCCAGCTATGTAGAAGCTCTTTATGAGCAATACTTAAACGATCCTAATAGCGTTGATACAGATTGGCAAGCGTATTTTGAACAGTACAAATCGCCAAACGATGCTCAGCATAATGCTATTAAAGACCAGTTTTTATTGCTTGCCCGTAACCAGACCGCCAATAAGGGTGGTGTGCAAAATACGGACGCCACTGTTAGCCATGCCGCTGACTGTGCTGATCCCAAGCAAATGGGCGTACAACAGCTAATATCCGCCTATCGTCGCCGTGGTCACCGCCGCGCCCAGCTGGATCCGTTAGATCTACATCCACGGGCAGAAGTGGAAGATTTGACCCTTGCTTATCATAATCTCTCAGAAGCCGACCTTGATACCGTGTTTCCGACCAATGATTTAAATATTGGTAAGGATGAAGCGCCGTTACGTGAAATTATCGAAATCATGGAGCGGGTATACTGCCGTCATATTGGCGTCGAGTACATGCACGTCACCACCAGCACCGAAAAACGCTGGATGGAAAAGTATCTAGAAAGCAATTTAGGGTATATCAAGTTTGATAAAGAAAAACGTTTATCTATTCTAGAGCGTCTCACAGCAGCAGAAGGCTTAGAGAAATATCTGGCGCGTAAGTACACAGGTGTTAAGCGTTTTGGTCTAGAGGGTGGCGAAAGCTTTATCCCTGCTATCAATGAAATCATTCAACGTGCTGGCGGTTATGGTACCAAAGAGATGGTCATTGGTATGGCCCACCGTGGACGCCTCAACCTGTTGGTAAATATTTTAGGCAAAAATCCAGCGGATTTGTTTGATGAGTTCGACGGTAAAGTACAGCCAGAAAAAGGCTCAGGCGATGTAAAATACCATAACGGTTTTTCGTCTAATGTGATGACACCAGGCGGTGAGGTGCATTTAGCGTTGGCATTTAACCCATCACATCTTGAGATTGTCGCTCCCGTATTGCAGGGGTCAGTGCGCGCACGTCAGGTTCGTCGTAATGATGATCGTTTAATGGACAAGACTGATGGCAATTCAGTATTGCCAATCGTCATTCATGGCGATGCCGCCTTTGCTGGTCAAGGCGTGGTTCAAGAAACTTTCCAGATGTCACAAACCCGCGCTTATACCACAGGCGGTACGGTACATATTGTTATTAACAACCAAGTTGGCTTTACCACCAGCCGTCAAGACGATGCTCGTTCAACTGAGTACTGTACTGATGTGGCAAAAATGGTTCACGCCCCTATCTTGCATGTAAACAGTGATGACCCTGAGTCCGTCGTGTTCGCCGCTCAATTGGCGTTAGACTACCGTCATGAGTTTGGTAAAGATATTATTATTGATCTGTTCTGTTATCGCCGTAATGGCCATAACGAAGCGGATGAGCCATCAGCGACTCAGCCCCTAATGTATGCGGTCATTAAAAAATTACCGACTGCCCGCACTATCTACGCACAAAAGCTTATTGAAGATGGTGTATTGAATGCAGAAGAAGAAAAACGGTACGAAGATGAATATCGCGAATCGTTAGACCGCGGTGATTATGTGGCCAATTCGCTAGTCAGTGAGCCTAATGAAGCCCTGTTTGTCGATTGGAAGCCTTATCTAGGTCATGATTTAGTCGATGAATGGGATACCAGTGTCGATATCGAGACGCTAAAAGGTTATGGACGTCGTATGGCGGAAATGCCAGAAGGCTATAAGCTGCAACGTCAAGTCCAGAAGATGGTAGAGCAGCGTTTGGCCATGCAAACTGGCGAAGAGCCTTTAAACTGGGGTGCAGCTGAAACGTTAGCTTATGCGTCACTCGTAGATAACGATGAGGTGCTAGTACGTATTACTGGTGAAGATGTCGGCCGTGGTACGTTCTCACATCGTCATAGTGAAATCTACAATGTGAATGATGGCAGCATGTATGTGCCATTGGCTCATATGAGTGAGACGCAAGCGCGCTTTGCGACTTATAACTCATTGTTGTCAGAAGAAGCGGTGTTAGCCTTTGAATATGGTTATGCCACCACAGTACCAAACGCATTGATCGTTTGGGAAGCGCAGTTTGGTGACTTTGTTAACGGCGCACAGGTAGTTATTGACCAGTTTATCTCAAGTGGCGAAACCAAATGGCAACGTGTTTGTGGTCTGACCATGCTATTGCCACATGGCTTTGAAGGTCAAGGTCCTGAGCATTCTTCTGCCCGTCTTGAGCGCTTCTTACAGCTGTGTGCTGAAGACAATATGCAAGTGATTACGCCAACCACGCCGGCGCAAATTTATCATGCCCTGCGTCGTCAAGCGGTACGCCCAATTCGTAAACCGTTGATTGTTATGTCACCGAAGAGCTTGTTACGTCATAAATTGGCAACATCGAATCTAGAAGAATTGGCTAACGGTAAATTTGAAACCGTGTTGCCAGAGATGGATGAGCACAACGCAGACAAAGTAACTCGCATGGTGCTATGTGGCGGTAAAGTTTATTATGATTTATTGGAGCAGCGTCGTGCCTTAGGTTTAGACCATGTCGCTATCGTTCGTATCGAGCAGCTCTATCCGTTGCCAGAGAAGCGTTTGATTGCTGAGATTGAGAAATACAGTAACTTAGCTGAGATCGTCTGGACGCAAGAAGAGCCGCTGAACCAAGGCGCTTGGTATTATTTGGCACCGCACATGTTCCGTATCGTCGTACCGCATCCAACCAAGGCAAAAGTCATGGAGCCGGTGGCACGTCCTCCTAGTGCAGCACCTGCGACAGGCTCACCAAAACTACACGCACAGCAGCAGCAAGCGTTGATCGCTGGTGGTCTTGGCATTAGTGTCGATGAGTTGTCTAAGTAACAGGCTATACAAGATAAATGAATCAGGCGATGACAGTCAGTATCCTTTAACCATCTAAGAATGACCCCTTAAAATGGTACTGACTGCCTATCACGACTTAATAATATACATATGAATATCCAAATCTAAGGAGTATATCGATGGCTGATATCAAAGCCCCCGTTTTTCCAGAATCGGTTGCCGATGGCACGATCGTTGAATGGCATGTCACTGAAGGTCAACAAGTAAATCGTGATGACCTATTGGCTGAAATTGAAACTGATAAAGTTGTATTAGAAGTGGTTGCACCGGATGATGGTGTCGTGACCAAAATCGTTAAGCAAGTTGATGATACGGTTTTGTCTGATGAGCTTATCGCTGAATTTGAAGCGGGTGCCAGCGCCAGTGCAGATTCTGCGCCTGCTGTAGATCCAGACCAACCAGCAGCGCCTGTACAAGCAAAACAAGCAGCCGATGGTGGCGAGCCTGTACAAGCAACAGATAAAAAAGACGAAGCCGATCACAAAGATCAAAGCCCAGCAGTACGTAAAGCGGCGAAAGAAAGCGGCGTAGATCCTAAAGAAGTTGAAGGTAGCGGTCGCGGTGGTCGTGTCACTAAGACTGATATGGCAAACCCAACATTGAAAGCGGACAGTAGCATTAAGTCTGATAGCGGCCGCCCAGTGGCTGAATCAATGGGTGAGCGTACTGAAAAACGTGTACCAATGACTCGTCTGCGTAAGCGTGTTGCTGAGCGTTTATTGTCAGCGTCACAAGATACAGCGATGTTAACAACGTTTAACGAAGTTAACATGAAGCCATTGATGGACATGCGTGCTAAGTATAAAGAGCAGTTTGAGAAGCGTCATGGCGTCCGTCTAGGCTTTATGTCATTGTTTGTGAAAGCGGCGACAGAAGCACTAAAACGCTTCCCAGCAGTGAATGCTTCACTAGACGGCGATGACATTGTTTATCATGGTTTTTATGACATCGGTGTTGCCGTATCATCAGATCGCGGCTTAGTAGTTCCTGTATTGCGTGATACCGATCGCATGAGCATGGCAGATGTCGAAAGCCGTATCCGTGAGCTTGGTGGCTTGGCGCAAAAAGGCAAGCTTGGACTAGAAGATATGACTGGTGGCACATTCACCATTTCAAACGGCGGTGTATTTGGCTCATTGATGTCAACGCCTATCTTGAATCCACCCCAAACGGCTATTCTAGGGATGCATGCTATCAATGACCGCCCAATGGCAGTCGATGGTAAAGTTGAAATCTTACCAATGATGTATCTTGCACTCTCTTATGACCATCGTATGATTGATGGTAAAGAAGCCGTACAGTTCCTAGTAACGATCAAAGAGCTGGTTGAAGATCCAGCCATGTTACTACTAGACCTGTAAGCTGTTAAGCTTGTATTGGCAATCGCTGATACAAGCTTTTTAACTTTGGTATAGGTGTGAGTTCTAGCCATTTAACAGTCAATGAGTTAGTTGGCGTATTAAATTAATTTGGTCACTGTTGTGGGTAGTCATTTTTGAATGAAAAAGCGTCTCTTGCTAAGGTAGTGTATTAACTACTAACTGCAGAGATTATCTATTCATGAATGAGACAAACCTCAGTGTCAATAATAAGTAAAATTTGAAATAGGAACGTACTATGAAAGACAATTATGATCTAGTCGTCATCGGCGGCGGTCCTGGTGGTTATGAAGCGGCTATCCGTGCAGGTCAGTTGGGTATGAGCGTTGCTTGTATCGAAAAACGTGTTTATAAAGGCGAGCCTGCACTTGGCGGTACTTGTTTGAACGTTGGCTGTATCCCATCAAAAGCCCTACTTGACAGCTCGCATCGTTATGAAGCGACTAAGCATGACCTTGCTGAACATGGTATCAGCACAGGCGATGTCGCCATTGATATCGAGCAGATGATTGCGCGTAAAGAAGGTATTGTTAAGCAATTGACTGGCGGCGTTGCAGCGTTATTAAAAGGCAATGGCGTTGACTGGCTACAAGGCTGGGGCACATTGGTTGACGGTAAAGGCACTGACAAAAAAGTGAAGTTTACCGCTCTAGAAGACGAAAGCGAAACCACCATCACTGCTAAAAACGTGATTTTAGCGGCAGGTTCTGTACCAATCGAGATTCCTGTGGCCAAAACTGACGGCGATCGCATCGTTGACTCTACAGGCGCGCTTGATTTCACAGAAGTACCTAAGCGTTTAGGCGTGATCGGTGCGGGCGTGATCGGTCTTGAGCTTGGTTCAGTATGGCGTCGTTTAGGGGCGGAAGTTGTTGTATATGAAGCGCTTCCAAGCTTCTTGGCCGCCGCTGACAAAGACATCTCAAAAGAAGCTGGCAAAATGCTGAAAAAGCAAGGTCTCGATATCCGTGTCGATACCAAAGTCACCAACGCTGAAGTCAAAGGCGATCAAGTGGTTGTCACTAGCGAAAATAAAGGTGAGTCGAGCGAGGAGAGCTTTGATAAGCTGATCGTTTGTGTTGGCCGCCGTGCTTATTCTGAAAAACTGCTTGGCGATGACAGTGGTATCACGTTGACTGAACGTGGTCTTATCGATGTGAATGATCAATGCAAAACCAACCTTGATGGTGTTTACGCCATTGGTGATTTGGTACGTGGTCCGATGCTTGCGCATAAAGCGATGGAAGAGGGCATGATGGCGGTGGAACGTATTCATGGCGAAAAAGCCCAAGTGAATTATGATACGATCATCAACGTTATCTATACGCATCCAGAGATTGCATGGGTTGGTTTGACTGAGCAAGAAGCTAGCGATGCTGGCTATGAAGTTAAAACAGGCTCGTTTAACTTAGCGGCTAACGGCCGTGCACTCGCTCAAAGCGAAGCGCAAGGTTCTATCAAAGTCGTTGCCGATGCCAAGACAGATCGCCTATTAGGTATGCACGCTATCTCTGCGGGCGCAGGTGACATCGTCCATCAAGGTATGATCGCGATGGAGTTTGTCTCTAGTATCGAAGATTTACAGCTTATGACGTTTGCCCATCCAACCATTTCAGAAGCCGTGCATGAAGCCGCACTATCTGCAGATGGCCGTGCTATTCACGCCATCCAGCGTAAAAAGCGTAAGAAATAAGTAGTTATTGTAATAAGTACCGACTTATAACCTGATCGTAGCGTCGCTATCAAAGTCATCGCTACGGTCATAAGTGCGCCAGATGTATAGCTAGCATGTATAGACGGCGCATTTGTTTTCACTTTTTATTAATTGTAAAAAATAAAGGATACAATCAATGAATTTACATGAGTATCAAGCAAAAGAGCTATTAAAAAGCTACGGATTGCCTATTCAAGAAGGCATCATTGCCCATAATGGCGACGAAGCTGCAGCGGCTTTTGATAAAACGCCAACTGATATTGCGGTTATCAAAGCGCAAGTACATGCAGGTGGTCGTGGTAAAGCTGGTGGTGTAAAACTGGTTAAAACTCGTGAAGAAGCGAAGCAAGTTGCTGAAGAGCTTATCGGTACTAACCTAGTAACTTTCCAAACTGACGCTGATGGTCAGCCAGTGAACTTTGTGTTGGTTGCAGAAGATATGTACCCAGTACAAACTGAGCTGTATCTTGGCGCAGTGGTTGATCGGGCGACTCGTCGCGTGACTTTCATGGCATCGACTGAAGGTGGTGTGGATATCGAAGAAGTGGCGCACAACACGCCAGAAAAAATCTTTAAAGTAAATGTTGATCCTTTAGTTGGTTTGATGCCTTTCCAAGCGCGTGATGTCGCGTTCAAACTAGGCTTAGAAGGCAAGCAAATCAACCAGTTCGTTAAATTGATGACTGGCGCTTATAAAGCCTTTGTCGAAAACGACTTTGCGCTAATGGAAATCAACCCACTAGCGGTTCGTGAAAATGGCGAGATTGTTTGTGTTGATGGCAAAATCGGTATCGACTCAAACGCCCTTTATCGTCTGCCAAAAATCGCAGCGCTACAAGACAAGACCCAAGAAAATGAGCGTGAGCTTAAAGCGGCTGAGTTTGACCTAAACTACGTTGCTCTAGAAGGTAACATCGGTTGTATGGTAAACGGCGCTGGTCTTGCAATGGCGACGATGGACATCATCAAATTGTACGGCGGCAAGCCTGCTAACTTCTTGGACGTTGGCGGCGGGGCAACTAAAGATCGCGTTGTTGAAGCGTTCAAAATTATCTTAGAAGACAGCAGCGTTGAAGGCGTTCTTATCAACATCTTCGGTGGTATCGTACGTTGTGACATGATTGCAGAAGCCATTATTGCTGCTATCAAAGAAGTTGACGTAAAAGTACCTGTTGTTGTCCGTTTAGAAGGTAACAACGCTGAGAAAGGCGCGCAAATTCTAGAAGAGTCTGGTCTGAAATTGATTTCAGCTCAAGGCTTGTCTGATGCGGCTCAAAAAATTGTCGATGCTGTTAAAGCGTAAATCTATAAAAATAGTTGCTTAAGCCTAGTAGTCAAAGCGTAATAGCAACTTTTTGGCAAAAAATGAATCGTCATTCATAAATGATCGATACGCCATCAAGTTGCTATCACAAGACAACCGAATAAAGGAAAAAATAATGAGTGTATTAATCGATAAAGATACCAAAGTATTGGTACAAGGTTTCACTGGTAAAAACGGTACGTTCCATTCTGAACAAGCCATCGAATACGGTACCAAAGTTGTTGGCGGTGTGACCCCAGGTAAAGGCGGTCAAACGCACCTAGGTCTGCCAGTGTTCAACACTATGAGTGAGGCCATGGAAGCCACTCAAGCTGACGCTTCAGTTATCTATGTACCAGCACCATTTGTACTAGACTCTATCGTTGAAGCAATCGATGCAGGCGTCAAATTGATCGTTGTGATCACTGAGGGCGTACCTACTCTCGATATGCTAAAAGCCAAACGCTATCTTGAAGCTGCAGGCGACGTGCGTCTTGTTGGTCCTAACTGCCCAGGTGTTATCACGCCAGGCGAATGCAAAATCGGCATCATGCCAGGCCACATCCATCAGCCAGGTAAAGTGGGTATCATCTCACGCTCTGGTACATTGACGTATGAAGCCGTTGCACAAACCACTAAGCTTGGCTTTGGTCAGTCTACTTGTATCGGTATCGGTGGTGATCCTATCCCTGGCATGAACCAGATCGACGCGTTAAAATTGTTCCAAGACGATCCACAAACCGAAGCGATTATCTTAATCGGTGAGATCGGTGGTACGGCTGAAGAGGAAGCTGCTGCTTACATCAAAGATCATGTCACTAAGCCAGTGGTTGGTTATATCGCAGGTGTCACTGCTCCAGAAGGTAAGCGTATGGGCCATGCTGGCGCGATCATTTCTGGTGGTCAAGGTACTGCTGAAGAAAAATTCAAAGCCTTTGAAGATGCAGGTATTGCATACACGCGTGACCCATCTAAGCTTGGCGACAAGCTAAAAGAAGTGACAGGCTGGTAAGATAGGCAAAAGCCGATTAACTACCAAAACTCTATTGAAATATTAAGAAGGCACCTCTACAATGGGGTGTCTTTTTTTGTACTGAAAATAATATTATGAAAAACAAGATATTAGTTACTGGTGGCGCAGGCTATATTGGCTCCCACACCTGTATCGCATTGCATGAAGCAGGATATGATATCGTAGTCTACGATAACTTATCTAATAGTAGCCGTGAAGCGATCAACCGTGTCTCTACTCTGATTGGACAGCCTATCTCCTTCATCAAAGGGGATATCCGCGATACAGAGTCATTGAAACAAGTGTTTTCTACCCATAATTTCTTTGGTGTCATACACTTTGCAGGGTTAAAGGCCGTTGGCGAATCAGTAGCCAAGCCGCTGCTTTACTATAACAATAATGTCAGTGGTACCATTAATTTATTAGAAGTCATGGCAGCTCATAATGTCAAAAACCTCGTTTTTTCTTCCTCCGCTACGGTCTACGGCGATCCTGATACCTTGCCTATCGATGAGACTGCCCCGCGTTCTTGTACCAATCCTTACGGGCAAAGCAAACTTGCAGTCGAGCATATCTTAGAAGACCTAGCAGTCTCCGATGATGAGTGGAATTTAATTGCTCTCAGATACTTTAATCCAGTAGGTGCGCACCCCTCAGGGCAGATTGGTGAAGACCCTAATGATATCCCGAACAATTTAATGCCTTATATCTCCCAAGTAGCCGTTGGTAAACTTGATAAGCTCAGTATCTTCGGTAATGATTATTCTACTGTAGATGGAACCGGTGTCCGTGACTTTATTCATGTTACTGATTTGGCTCAAGGTCATGTGGCTGCGTTGAATTATCTAGAGCAAGCAAGAAGTCCAGAAAAAAACAATATAGATAAAACCAGTGTAAATAAAAAAGGCTCAGTAGGTTTCTTACCGATTAACCTAGGAACTGGCAAAGGCACCTCTGTACTAGAGTTATTGCAGGTATTTACTGAAGTGACTGGCAAGCCTATTCCTTATCAGTTTGTCGATCGCCGTGCAGGTGATATTGCCAGCTGTTATGCCAGTGCTGATAAAGCGAAAACATTATTAGGGTGGCAAGCAAATCTCTCTATTACTGATATGTGTCAAGATACTTGGCGTTGGCAGAGTATGAATCCGAATGGTTATGCCACTATTTAGTATAGCTTTATAAGATATAAACTTATCTCACTATTACTTTAAAACAGCCTAAACACTATGAAAAAAATCACGCACGCTGTCATCCCCGTCGCAGGCTTTGGCACCCGTATGTTGCCACTGTCTAAATCAGTGCCCAAAGAGCTGCTGCCATTAGGCAATCGTCCTGCCATACACTATGTGGTTGAAGAGGCGATTGCTGCTGGTATTAAGCACATTGTCTTGGTCGGTCACGCGCAAAAAAGCGCGATTGAAAACTACTTTGATGTCAATGCTGAGCTGGATAACCAGCTGCGTCATAAAGGCAAAAACGAGCTGGCGGGTAGTTTAAATTGGCTACCAGATGATGTGACGGTGTCCATGATACGTCAAGGTAAAGCGTTAGGTTTAGGGCATGCGGTGCTGGCAGCGCGCCCCATCATTGGTGAGCATGACTTTGCCGTGCTATTACCGGATGTGGTACTCGATCCATTTACGACCGATGCTGCGACCGATAATTTGGCCTTTATGATTGAGGCTTTTCATAAAGACAACCATTCACAAATATTGGTGGATAAAGTAGCAGATGAGGATGTCCATAAATACGGTATTGCCAAGCTGAGCGGTGCTAGCGATGTGGATGACCAAGCGGATGTGAATGTCAGCTTTAAAGTGGCAGGCTTTGTCGAAAAGCCCAGCTTAGCAGAGGCACCCTCAAAGCTGGCAGTGGTAGGGCGCTATGTGTTTAGCAACCAGATCTTTGATTATTTGGCCAATACGACTGCCTCAGTCGGCGGCGAGATACAGCTCACCGATGCCATTGATGCACTGATTAGTAAGTATGGCGTAAACGTAACAACCATGCGCGGTGATAGCTATGATGCAGGTGATATGCGCTCTTATATGCAAGCCTTTATTTACTTTGCCGAGCAGCAATTAGCGGATGAAGAGTAGCTGATGGATGAGTTAAAGGATAACAAAAAAGGATTTATCAGCGCTCGCAGCTCTAAACACTGGCAGCAATTACAAATGCTGGCTAAGCAGCAATGGTCACTGGCCTCCTTGTTCGCACAAGACGCCAATCGTGCTACGCGCTTTAGTACGCAGGCAGGCGCGCTCTATATGGACTATAGTAAACAGTGTATCGATGAGCAGGTACTAGACACTCTGTTGCAGCTAGCTGTGAGCTGTGAGCTGTCAGTGCGGGTTGAGGCGCTTATGCAAGGCGCTATGGTAAATACCAGTGAGCAGCGTGCGGCGCTCCATACGGCGCTGCGTCTACCAGACACAGCAACCCTGAAGGTCGAGGGTCAAGATGTAGTGGCTGACGTGCATCATAGCTTGGCGCAGGTAGCAAGATTGTCCGAGCGTGTTCGTCATGGTACGTGGCGTGGATTTTCAGGTAAAGCCGTTACGGATGTGGTGAACATTGGAGTTGGTGGCTCTGACCTTGGACCGCTCATGGCGACTAGGGCCCTAGATGAATGGGCGGATACAGAGATTGAGGTGCATTTTGTTTCTAACATGGATGGCACCCAGCTTGATAACCTGCTCAGATATCTCAATCCTGAGACGACCTTATTTATTATCTCATCCAAGTCTTTTGGTACGGTGGATACGTTATCCAATGCTAAGACAGCATTATCCTGGTTGCTTGCTACTGCCAAGCTGCGGGCGGGTACTGAAGACAGCGTATTACGTCGGCACTTCATTGGTATTTCGGCCAATAGTGAAAAAATGAATGCGTGGGGTATTCATCCTGAGCATCAGTTGCAGCTTTGGGAGTGGGTCGGTGGTCGCTTTTCTTTATGGTCAGCGATTGGACTGGCGATTGCCATTCGGATTGGCATGCCTAGGTTCAAGGAGCTATTAAGCGGTGCTCACAGTATGGATGAGCATTTTGCTAAGGCCGATTTTGCAGAGAACTTACCCGTGCTTTTGGGTTTACTTGCCGTATGGAACAGTACCTTTTTACAGGTGAATGCTCATACCGTGTTGCCTTATGATGGCCGTTTAAGCTATTTACCGAGCTACTTAACCCAGCTTGAGATGGAGAGTAACGGTAAGTCGGTTACCCAGCATGGCAATCACATTGACTACGATACTTGCCCAATTCTGTGGGGTGAGATTGGCTCAAACGCCCAGCATGCCTTTTATCAACTGCTACACCAAGGCACACAGCAGGTTTCTTGTGATTTTATCGCTTGTGTACGCCGTTATAGTGATAAGGTACCAAACGCGCCATTACAGCAGCAACATGAATTGTCCTTAGCCAACTGTCTGGCACAAAGCCGAGTATTGGCCTTTGGTAATACTGCCGTTGCAGATATCGCTTGTGCTAAAGCGGATTCTGAGGCAGACAAGTATAAGTACTACCGAGGTAATCAGCCGTCAACCACATTACTGATCGATGAGCTCACCCCGCATAGTTTAGGGGCGCTGATTGCGCTTTATGAGCATAAGGTGTATGTCATGGCCAGTGTCTGGGATATCAATCCATTTGATCAATGGGGCGTTGAGATGGGCAAACAAATGGCGGAGTCTGTGCATGATGCCATGCAGTATGAGGTTGACGAAGGACGGTTTGATACCTCCACCGATCAGTTGCTACGGCACATTAAACGGCTCTCCTAGTGGTGATGCTGAGTAGTGATGCTGATACGTGAATAATATTAAAAGGTAACCGCATGAGCGCTGATGTCACAGACAAACAAAACGACGAATCTAAAGCGAATCCGCTTAACAACTCTATTATGAACGCTAGCGTCTGCGTACTCGTCGGACATAGTATTGAAGCCATTACCAGTGCGGTCGTACTGGCAAGCTTGGGTCAGCGTATTCATTTGTATGCAGATAGCGCTTTGTTAAAGCAACAGATACAGCAGTATGGCTTTGAGCATCATTTACAAGCACTATGGCAAATGTACGAGCAACAGCATATTATTGTTAGTCACGCGTTGCCAGATAATGCCGACAAGCTCATACAGCGCTATGAAAAGCCAAATTGTGATAACAGCGGTGATGTTGACGAAAATAGTGATAGTGATGAGCCGCAAACCGTTGCGCTGTACTGGTTATTTTTAAACAGTATTCAGTCAGTATGGACGGAAGATAGCTGGGTTACTGCTTTTAACCACAGTCATCAGCAAGCAACACCGCTAATTATGAGCGGTATTGAGCAGCTGGGCCGTGTCACAGCACTGGCTCAGCGCCTGCAGCGTGCGTGGGTATACTATATACCATTTGTATTCCTACAAGATGGCGATGCTTATAGCTCGATGTTAAACCCTTCATTGTGGTTACTTGGTGAAAAAACAGCGGACAGTAGCCAGCACTTAGAGGTATTGAAGCCTATCATGCAGCATGCGCGCGCTGCTCATTACACTGATATCGCCACGATAGAGTTTGCTCGTAGTAGTATTATGGCGATGCTGGCGACGCGCGTGAGCTTTATGAACGAGATGTCACGTTTGGCGGATAGCCAACAGGTGGATATCAAGCAAGTGAGCCATATCATGGGCTTAGATGAGCGGGTGGGCAGCAGTTACCTACAAGCGGGTTGGGGGTTTGGTGGTAACACGCTACCGACTGAGTTGTCTAAACTACAGCAATCAAGCGCCTCTCACAGTTTAGACATGCCGCTATTGCACTCGATTATGCACATCAATGAAGACCAAAAAGAGCTGATATTCCGTAAGTTTTGGCAGTATTTTAATGGTTTTATTGACAACAGAACAGTGATGATCTGGGGTGGTAGTTATAAGACAGGCTCAGGGCGTACGGCGGGCTCCGCCATTCATCCATTATTAGCGTTATTATGGTCTTATAATATTCGTACTTTGGTTTATAGTGATAAAGCACAACCTGAACTTGCAGCGCTCTATCCGCAGCAACCCCTGCTTGAATTGATTGCCAGCCCTTACCAGCAGCTTAATGAGGCGCAGGCCATTTTTATTATGAGCTGGGCACCACAAGAGCAGTTGGATATTGCAAAAATCAATCAGCAAGCGATGCCAATATTTGATGCGAGAAATGCGTTGACGCGGCGGCAAATTAATCACCTAGTAGGCGACTATATGGGGATTGGTCGGTCTAAATAATCCCGTCAAACCCTGCTTTGATTGAGAAAGGCTCGCTAATAACCGTTAGCGAGCCTTTTTTATTTGCAACTAAACATAGCCGTTTAATAATTTAGTTAGCCAATTCATCTTAAAAATACTGTTTAAAGGGTTTTTATCTTGAACTGACTGTATAACTTTAAGCTGGTATGGCTCCTTGTGCTGCCAACCACTGCTCAATCTCTTGAGTCTTGGTGGCTAACAATGCTGCATCGCCGCGACTCTCTATATTGAGCCTGATAAGCGGTTCAGTATTCGACGCGCGTAAGTTAAAGCGCCAATCACCGAAATTGAGACTGAGGCCATCCAGTGTCGATTTAGTGGGGTTTTCTGGGCCAAACTTACTTTCAATAGCGCTAATAATGGTGGGCGCATCGTGAGTGGTGAGGCGAAAGTTTCGCTCGCCCGAGCTGGGGTAAGCTTGGATATAGCCTGTGACCAACTCAGACAATGTTTTACCTGTAATAGACAATAACTCAATGGTGAGTAGCCATGGAATCATACCGCTGTCGCAATAGAAGAAGTCGCGAAAATAGTGATGAGCGGACATCTCGCCCCCATACACCGCCCCAGAATCACGCATGACTTGCTTGATAAAGGAGTGTCCAGACTTACTGATAACGGCCTTACCCTTGTATTCTTTAACCACCGCCTCGGTATTGTAGATCACTCTTGGGTCATAGACGATCGACTCAGCTGGGTATTTATTCAAAAATGCTTGTGCCAGCATACCCACCACGTAGCTGCCATCAATAAACTCGCCATTTTCATCAAACAAGAAACAACGGTCAAAATCGCCATCGAAGGCAATACCAAGATCGGCATTGTTTTTTAACACGGCTTGCTGAGTTGCGATTCTATTGGCTGCAATCATTGGATTGGGAATACCGTTAGGGAAGCTACCATCAGGGGTATGATGGAGTTTAATGATCTCAATTGGTGCGTCCGCTTGTCTCAGCTTGTCGGTCAATAAATCAACCACGGGACCCGCGCTGCCATTGCCTGAATTAATCACCAGTTTTAGCGGTTTGAGTTTATCAGTATCGATAAAGCTCATCACGTGATTGATATAAGGGCTTTTATCTGTCAATAGCTGCAAGTTGCCGGATGGCTTATCCGTAGTAAACAATCCAGACTCTGCCAGTGCTTGAATCTCTGCCAAACCATCATCGGCGCTGATTGGTTTTGAATACTCTTTCACCAACTTTAAGCCATTGTAATTAATGGGATTGTGACTTGCTGTGACTTCAATGCCGCCTAACGCTTTATAATGACTGGTGGCAAAGTACACCTCTTCTGTACCGGTCATACCCAAATCGATGACATCAACGCCAGCGTCTAGCATACCAGTAATAGTGGCCTGTTTTAATGGTTCACTTGAATGGCGAATATCGCTACCAATAACGATAACAGGCTGTAGACTGCTCATGTCGCTGGCTTGGGTGTCAGCCATGGTGTCATAGCGCCTAGACAATATCTGTGCAAAGGCTCGTCCTATACGATAAGCAATGTCTTCATCGAGATTGACCCCAAGCTCACCGCGTATATCATAAGCCTTAAACGAATCGATAGTAATGGGACTGAATTCCGCTGCTGGTTGATAGCCAGTGTTCGCTGAAGTGGACATAATGATAAGTTTCCTTGCGTGTGAGCAATGGTAAAATGAAGAAGTAAATAGCACAATGATAAGTCTATCAGGGTTCAATGATACACTATCATTAACTGTCTGAAAAAACGTTAAATTATAAGAGCAACCCTTATGAGTACAATAGACAATACCACTAAAGCACCCAAACCCGCGCAAGGGACGCCAGACGCAAGCGGGCAACTGGCAGATCTTCTAGCGTTGATGGCGCGGCTGCGTGCCGATTGCCCATGGGATAAAAAACAGACCAATCATAGCTTAATTCCGTATGCCATTGAAGAGGCCTATGAGTTGGGCGAGGCTGTCCAGAGCGATGACGATGAGGATATCAAAGGTGAGCTTGGTGATGTGCTACTGCAAGTGGTTTTTCATTGTCAGATGTACGCTGAGCAAGGCCGCTTTGATATGAAGGACGTCATTACCACTTTACAAGAGAAGCTGATTCGCCGGCATCCGCATGTGTTTGAAGCCGAAACGCTCAAAGATGATGCTGCGGTAAAAGTACGCTGGGATGAGATTAAAGCAGAGGAGCAGCAAGCCCGCCTAGCACGCGGCAAAACGCCACGCCGTTTAGATGAAGTCAAAGCAGGTAGCGCTTTGATGCAAGCACAGGATGTACAAAAGCAGGCATCAGCATTGGGTTTTGATTGGGACGGTGTCAGCGGGGCTTTTGATAAGTTGGATGAAGAGGTTGCTGAGTTAAAGGCTGAGCTCACAAATAAGTCCAACGTTGAAATCAAAGCCAACATCAGAGAAATAGAAAAAGAGCTGGGCGATTGTATGTTCGCGCTCGTCAATGTCGCTCGTAAACTGAACCTAGATGCAGAAACCGCCACCTTGACCTGCGTGCATAAGTTTAAATCACGTTTTGGTTACATCGAAGAGCAGCTAGCAGTGGCTGGCAAGGGTTTAGAGGACAGCGATATCACAGAGATGGATGCATTGTGGGAAGCGGCCAAACGACATGAACGTTCATCATAAAGCCTCGTCTGTTAGCTCAACAACGACGGTGACACTCACCATGGCTCTTGGTCTTGTGGGACTCATATGCGTCACTATGATGCCTATTAGTGCTAACGCTGCGCCCTGTTTCGATAGTCCTCAGCGTGCCTATGACTATTTGCTCGCAAAAGAAGCGTCAGCCATACAAGCGCGTGAGCAAAAGATCATCAACATCAATCGTGCTAGCGAAGGTGAGTTGGTGTCTTTAAACGGTATTGGCAGCAGTAAAGCACAGGCAATTGTTTTATACCGTGAGATGTTTGGCGATTTTAAAACCGTCGATGAATTAACAAAAGTCAAAGGGATCGGTACAAAAACCGTCGAGAAAAATCGAGAACGTTTAAGCGTGCAGGATTGATCGCCCTATTTTGCAGCAATCAGCCCAATATTGACAAAATAGCACGTAAGTAGATGTCATAACACACCCAGCACGCCCAAAATTTGTTAAACTAGCAGGTACATCCGCCTGATAAACGCTGTGTTCGTCAGAGGTGGTCAAAGAATACCGGCGAGGAGTAGATGCATGGCCGAGCGTGCCGCCAAGCAGTTAGAACTGAATAAATCTGAATTACCCAATTCCATTACTGAAGTGATTGCCACATTGACCCGAGCTGGGTTTGATGCCTATATCGTCGGTGGTGGTGTGCGCGATACCTTATTGGGTCTACGCCCGAAAGACTTTGATGCCGTCACCGACGCCAAGCCGCATGAAATCAAAGATGTTTTTGGTAAGCGTTGCCGTATTATCGGTCGCCGCTTTCAATTAGCGCATGTGTATTCAGGCAGAGAATTGATTGAAGTGGCGACTTTTCGTGGCCCACCAACCAGTGATGCCAATACCAATCGAGACGGTATGATCCTGCGTGACAACGTTTGGGGGGACATCAAACAAGATTTCTCTCGTCGCGACTTTTCTATCAATGCGCTTTATTATCAGCCGCTCAAAGGGGTGGTTCACGATTTTTGCGGTGCGCTTGAAGACATTGATAATAAAATCATTCGTCTGTTGGGCAACGCGCCTGTACGGATTGAAGAAGATCCAGTACGGTTGTTACGTGCGCTACGTTTTAAAGCCAAGTTGGGCTTTGAATTTGATGACGCGCTGGCATCGCAGTTTCATGATGGTAATTGGGCGCTGCTTGAGCAGATATCGCCGCATCGTCTCTATGATGAGACGCAAAAAATGTTTACGGGCGGCTATCTGGTGCCGTTATTGCCATTATTGTTTGAGTCGGGTGCGATTGATAGCTTAATCATTTATCCCCCGTCTGAGCCAAGCGCCTTAGTGAACCAAGTAGCGATTAATACCGACAAACGTATTGCGGCGGGCAAGAGCATCAATCCTGCGTTCTTTTATGCGGCGCTATTGTGGGAAAATTACTTGCATCAATTGGCAAAAGCCAAAAAGCGCAATATGCCGTTCGCTGAAGCACAGATGCATGCCGCTACCAAAGTCATTGATCGTCAACGTATTAAGACGGCGATTCCTAAATTTGCTGAGCAGTTTATTCGTGATATCTGGATATTGCAGCCGAGACTTGCCGCCCCGCGTAGCAAACAAATTGTCCAACTCTCTGAGCACCCACGCTTCCGAGCGGGTTTTGACTTTTTGTTATTGCGTGAGCAGTGCGGTGATGCCGAGCATCCCCTGTCAGAGTCGACCAATGGCATGGGCGACTGGTGGCAAACGTATCAGACCTTGTCTGAACAAGAACAACAGCAAGCGATTGATGAGTTTGATGAAAATATTCGCCGAGGCGCTTATAAAAAGGGGCAGCGTGGTCGTGGTCGCAATCGGCAAAAACCAGAAGTAAATACCACTGATAATTCCACCTCTCATCAAAGCAGTACAAAGCCAAACCAAGTTAAGGATAGTATGGAGAAGAGTGGGAATAAACAGACAATGCTAAACGATCCAGCAAATGTCCCAGCACGCCGTCGCCGCGCTGCAAGCCAATCTAACGCTAGTCGTAATGATAGCAAAGCGCATATGACGCAGCAGGTAAAACAAGACAGTAGTGAGCTTGCTCAGCTACAGCAGTTGTCTCTAGCTAGCAGTAACCAATCGGCAAACAAACGCCGTGATGCAAAGCCTGCGCCCTTGTTTGTCATAGAGCATGAAAAAGTCGTACCACCGCTGCAAAAGCAACTACCTAATGACAAAGACTCACAGCCCAAGCGTAATCAGGCGGCCACGCAGAAAAAAGCAGCCACTCAGCAGGCACCGGCTGAAAAAGAGCCAAATAGTCAGATGGCAAAATCTGCTACTAAAAGTGAACGCTCAAATACTGCCCAGTTGTCTAACGACCAGCAGTCAGCGGCTAAACCGGCACCTACGACGCGTTCGGTAGCAAGATCGCCTGCACTAGTCAGCATGAATAACGAGCCGATTCCGCATAAGCGCCGCCGTCGTCAGCCCTCTGTCGATAGTACGAGCAGTGTCGAGACGCCAGGTGATGACAAGCAAGCGCAAACGCCTACGAAGTATGCAAAAAAGCAACCTAAGCCCGCGGTGCAACCGACTGATAAAGCTGACGCTAAAAAATCCGCCAAAGCAACCACCGCAAAATCTGCTAAAACCAATCAAGCGGCTCGTACTCAGACTGCGGCTATAAAGGCGAACGGCAATAAAGGCCCTGTGCCATCAAAGCGTCGCCGTCGCCAACCCAGCACTGATAAGGCGTAATGTTATTAGTGTAGAGTACAGATAGGTGAGTAAGGTGGTAAAACGATGAGTAGCTTCGATAATAGTGCCATGCCTGGCAACAAAAAACCCGCTTCCGTTAGCGGTAGTAGTGCGGTTAATGGTACTTGGGTAACCTGCTATGTCGGCTTGGGTAGTAATCTATCTAATGAGCTGGGTTCACCTATAGAGCACTTGCAGCAAGCAGTGGCAGGCATGCAAGACCATAAGCAGATACGAAAAGTGAGCGTGTCTTCATTTTATGCATCAGCACCTATGGGGCCGCAAGATCAGCCTGATTTTATCAATGCAGTGACTGGTTTTGAGACGACGCTGACAGCGTTTGAGTTACTTGCGTTTTGCCAGCAGTTAGAACAACAAGCAAAGCGTGCGCGCTTGAGACGTTGGGGCGAGCGTAGTCTTGATGTGGATATTTTGTTGTACGGCGACACACAAATGATGGATCCTAAGCTAACGATACCGCATGCTGGATTGCCTGAGCGTAATTTTGTATTGATACCGCTCTTAGAATTGGCGCCAACTCTAACCATCGCAGGAAAGCCAATAGATGAATATCCAAAGAGTACAGATTGGACAGACTTAAAACGGTTATCAAGCCTCTGATCAGATTTTTAATCGTAGGAAAAATGCTATAGTCCGTTCGAAATAAAATCGATATGTTAGTAGCCACGCTCGACTGCTATCACAGAAGCGACAGAAAATACATTCCAGTCGCGCTGTATCGGTTTTAAAGTAAGCCGCCTACAGTTAGGATATTGATAGTTTAAGGCAGCACAGATTAATTGAGGGTCATATGACGACGTTATCTACTTTAAACAAATTTAAAAAAGACGGTACCAAGTTTACTTGCTTGACGTGCTATGACTCAATGTTTGCACGAATGATGGACAAGGCGCAGATTGATACGATTTTAATTGGTGATAGTTTGGGCATGGTGGTACAAGGTCACGATTCAACGTTGCCCGTGACCGTCGACGATATGGCTTATCACACTGCCAATATTGCCCGTAGTAATAAGCACGCATTGATTTTAGCGGACCTGCCCTTTATGAGTTATGTGACGCTGCCAGAAGCCGTGACCAATAGTCGCCGGTTGATGCAAGCCGGCGCCCATGTGATTAAAGTCGAGGGTGGTAGTGAGCTTTGTGAACTCGTCACGACCTTAGCACAAGCGGGCACGCCAACTTGTGTGCATTTAGGCTTGACGCCGCAGTCGGTCAATGTCTTTGGCGGTTATAAAATCCAAGGTCGCGGTGACGAAGCGGCTGATAAGTTACTAGCGGATGCCAAAGCGGTCGTCGCTGCTGGTGCAGCATTACTGGTACTAGAATGCGTGCCAGCTGAGCTTGCTAAAGTAGTGACAGAGGCGGTAGCCGTACCTGTGATTGGGATTGGCGCTGGCGCAGACACAGATGGTCAAGTACTGGTGATGCATGACATGCTGGGCATGGTCCATGGCCGTGTCCCACGCTTTGTACATGATTTTTTGACGGATGAGCGTAATGCTGAAGGCAGCATCGAGGGTGCCTTCATGCTTTATCAGCAGTCCGTACGCGAAGGCTCTTTTCCCACTGAACAGCACCAATTTAGCTAATCTGATGCAAGATTTGAAATAGAAGAATATTGAACCATGCCAATGATTTATCAGCACATCTCAGCACTGCGCACAGCCTTGCAGTCTTATCGTGGTATACAAAATGACAGACAGGCTAGCCCTACGCGTATCGCTTTAGTGCCAACGATGGGTAATCTGCATGATGGCCATCTTGAGCTGGTCAAAATTGCCAAGCAGCAGGCTGATATCGTGGTGGTCAGTATCTTTGTCAATCCCACTCAGTTTGGCGTGGGCGAAGACTTTGATAGCTATCCACGTACGCTAGATGAGGATGTCGCAAAACTGGCAACGGTAGATGCCGACTATGTTTTTGCTCCCACTGTCGATGAGATGTATCCTGTCTTGCCACCACCGACGTCTGTGCTGGCTGGTGCTATTACGACACAGTTATGTGGTCAGTCGCGTCCTGGACATTTTGATGGCGTTGGTATTGTGGTCTCTAAGTTGTTTAATATCGTCCAACCGGATGTTGCTGTTTTTGGACAAAAAGATTATCAGCAGTTAGCGATTATCAAGCAATTAGTGCGTGATTTGAGCTATCCCATTGAGATTATTGGCGCCCCTATTGTTCGTGCTGCTGATGGATTGGCGTTATCATCGCGCAACCAGTACTTAAGTGCAGCTGAGCGTCAAATAGCACCTGTGTTACATCAAGAGCTACAACATTTGGCCCAGCAGTTAAAAAATAATGCGCACAGTCAGCAAGCCGTTGAATCCTTATTAACAGAAACTCGCAACCGTATCACTGATGCAGGCTTTACGATTGATTATCTAGACATAAAAACCGACGCGCTAGATTCGCTGGTTAATACTGGTGCGATGTTTAATGCAGAAAATAAGAATTTGATTATTCTGGTTGCTGCTTGGTTAGGTCGGGCACGCTTGTTAGATAACCAGTTAGTCAGTGAGTGGTAAAAATCAGTCGTTGTGACAGAGTAACTTGCAGGATGCAATGGACTAGGGTGGGTGGATCATGGACGTAAGTCAGGATAACAGTAACGATCAGGACAGGCAGGTCGCAAACACATCCGCACCTGCCGATACGCTCAGTATTTTAGTCGTATCCGGTCTGTCAGGATCAGGTAAGACCTCAGTACTGAATGTGTTAGAAGATCTAGGCTATTACTCTATTGATAATCTGCCGTTATCTTTATTACTCAGCGCTGCCCATAAACTGGTCAATGAAAGTGGGATTCGGCGTGTGGCACTCGGCGTCGATATCCGCACACCACGTGCTGATCTGTCCAGCTTTGCAGAGATGCATGAGTCCCTAAGACAGACATATGGGACACATGCGGTAAATATGATATACGTGACGGCACAAGAGAGTACGTTGATAGCACGCTTTAGTGCAACTCGCCGTGTACATCCTTTGATGTTGCAAGAGGAGAATAGCGACATCGCAAAGTATGTGGCTTTTAATCTTCCTGCGGCGATCAAAAAAGAGAGTGAGCTGTTAGAACCGATCGCCGGATACGCCGATATCAGAATTGACACCAGCAATCTCAATATCCACCAGTTAAAAAATAACTTGCGTGAATATGTCGGCGTCGACAATCAGATTGTCATTAACTTGCTGTCTTTTGGCTTTAAATACGGCAGTCCTATCGATGCTGATTTTGTGTTCGATGTGAGGATTTTGCCCAACCCGCATTGGAATCCTGAGCTACGCACGGCGACAGGTCTGGATGCAGAAGTTGCCGCCTTTTTTGCAGATTGCCCAGAAGTGGCGGAGATGACGGATGATATCGATAAATTTTTAACACGCTGGTTACCAGAGTTTTTACACAATAATCGTCACACGGTGACAGTGGCGATTGGTTGCACAGGTGGTAAGCATCGTTCAGTATTCATCACCGATAATTTACAACGTCGTCTTGCCGATGCTATGCCGCAAGGTATAAAAGTATTGGCAAAGCACCGTGAAAAAGATCGTTGGTAGTTATTGGTAGTCATCAAAAACTATTAATTTTATTATTTATTATTTTGGAAAGCTTTTATGATTGACTGGTCAGAACAGGATATGCGCGTTTCGCGCACAGAACTCAAAAAAGCCCATGAGCGCTTGCAGCAATTATCGATACCGCTTGCCAGCTTATCGAAAAAACAGCTAAAAAACTTGCCAGCTAGTGATTATTTTATGGCAGAGTTGATGGCGTTGGCTGATATTACCAGTGCCAATGCGCGTAATCGCCAGACCAAGCGGGTCGGCAAGCTTATCAGCGAAGAAAATCGCCACGAATTGGTAAAAGCGTTGTTTGATGCGTATTTTCCAAAAGAGCAAATCTCAAAGATAGAAAGCTGGTATGAGCGCCTCAACATCAATGATGAAGGAACGCTCAAACAGTTTGTCAAGCAGTACAAAGCCTCTGAGCACAACAGTATGTATCAATTGCTGCTATGGATTGAATACGCCAAACACACGCAAGATGATGAGCTCATGGCAGAGTCAAAAGAAGATTTGGCGAGTTATATTCGTGAAGTGGCTATTTTATCGCAATTAAAGAAGTAGCGATAAAACGGCAGTGATTAGATGATACGGTGGTTTGGTTTGCGATTTAGCCAAATGACCTCATGACTGTTGCTGGTGTACTAAAATACGAAAAGCCAATCATTGAATGATTGGCTTTTTTGACCTTGGCTGATAAACGCGTCTCAAGTACTTGAGGAAGGCTGGATTATTTCTTTTCAGCGCGGGCTTTATCGACTAAATAATCAACGACTTTGGGTACTTTAGCACTTTCACCAGTCACCACGTATTTGCCTTGGACGACTACTGCTGGTACGCCAGAAAGCTGGTAGCGTTTAGCCCCTGCTTGTGAGCGGCCGATCTTTGTCCCCACAGCAAATGAGTTATAAAGACTGTTAAATTTCTTTTCATTAACCCCCTTTGATGCGTACCATTTGCTTAATGAGGATTGATCAAACAGCTTTTTGCCATCTTTGTGAATGGCATCAAATAGGGCGTCATGCGTTTTGTCTTCATACCCTAGTAGCTGAGCGGCATAAAAGCCACGAGCGTTGGCTTCCCAAACAGGATTAAGCGCGGCTGGCGTTTTAAAAAATGCCACATCTTTGTCTTTGGTTTTTGCCCATTTTTCCATATGCGGATTAAGAACATTACAATGGGGGCAACCGTACCAGAAAAACTCACGAACAATGATAGCATCACCGCTGATTTTTTCTGGATTGTCTAGCACGCGATAGTCTTTTCCAGCGACATAGTCCGCAGCTTGTGCGCCCATAGTGGCAAGTCCAATGGCCATGGCCAGACCAGTCAGTGTGATGACACGTTTCATACTTTATCCTTGAGGTGTGAAGACTTAGGGTTCGTTAGGGTTTTAAATGCATAAACGATAGAGCGTCAAGTATTATCGAGCGATAAACAGCGTATCAAAACGATAATAGTGTGCTGCCTATGATAACGTAAAACCTATGCGCTTGTGAATCCGATTCTTAACTGATGGTTGTAAAGCTGTGAGCTATTATTTAAGGTACATTTCTTACGGTCTCTTGCCTTGATTAAGCCTGAGTTTTGCTCGTTTATGATCGTATTTTTTCATATACTTTATTGTCTAGCATTGGAATGGTGTCAGAGAGTCACTATAGCCGAAGACCGCTAAAATCAATATATTGATAGAAATCAACTACTGGTACGATTTTTTCTAGCGTACTTCTTATAAGCGTGACAGACGTTATAAGCGTTTAAGCTATTCACAATCGGTGACGATGTATGCACGACAAAGTGGCCGCTCTCATGCTAATATTGCTCACATAATTGTGCACTTTATATGATAATAATGATAATGACCATAAAGGAAAAACGCTATGAGCTCAGCTCTATCTTCTGCGCCTTCTTCGGAGGAGCCCGCGAACAGCAATCTCAATGAGACAGATCATACAACAACTGCCATTAATGTAGATCCTAGCGAAGTTGAAAAATTTAACAAGTTGGCTGATGAATGGTGGAGTAATACTGGCGCGTTTGCGACCTTGCATGAAATCAACCCGCTCCGTTTAAATTGGATAGAGGAAAACGTTAAGCGCGGTTATCAACACGACAACGCTCGTCAAGATATCCATAAAACAGCAACGACGGGACTTACTGGCAAAAAGGTGCTTGATGTTGGCTGTGGCGGCGGTATATTGTCGGAATCAATGGCACGTCGCGGTGCGGATGTCACGGGTATTGATTTGGGTACTGAAAACCTAAAAGCGGCGGCGCTGCACGCAGAACAAAGCGGTTTAGAGCACACGTTACGCTATCAGCACATTCCAGTTGAGACGCTGGCAAAAACGCATGCGGGTCAATTTGATGTGGTGACTTGTATGGAGATGCTAGAGCATGTGCCTGATCCAAGCTCGATTGTGCAGGCTTGTTTTGAGCTATTAGCCCCAGGCGGCGTTTGCGTGCTATCAACGATTAATCGTAACCCTAAATCATATCTGTTTGCCATCGTTGGCGCAGAGTATGTCTTACGCTTGCTTGATCGGGGTACACATGACTATGCCAAATTTATTACCCCAGCTGAGCTAGATAAGATGGCTATCAATACTGGCTTTACACGGCAAGACATCATTGGTTTGCATTATAATCCACTGACTAAACGCTATTGGCTGGCACAGAATGTCGATGTCAATTATATGATGGCAGTACAAAAACCTCTGGCTTAAGGCTGTACTTAACCCTTTGTATGCCATCATATTTCATTAAACACGTTATCAATTTTAAGAGTACTCATTATGGCCCAATTTGTAAAAGCGGTTTTATTTGACCTTGATGGGACACTGATCGATACGGCTGCTGACTTTGTCCGTATCATTGGTAACATGAGTCGCGAAAATGATTGGCATGCGCCGTCTGAAGCAGAAATCCGTGAGCAAGTCTCGGCGGGTGCATCGGCCATGGTGCAGTTGATGCTACGACACAACGACCAGCTGGAGGTCAGTGAGGACGCGTTACTTAATTTTCGCCAGCAGTTTTTAGATGACTACGAAGCCGCGATATGTGTCGATAGTTGCGTGTTTAGTGAGTTAGAAGAGGTATTGACGACCCTTGAAGAAAAAGGCGTGCCATGGGGGATCGTCACCAACAAGCCGCGTTATTTGGCAGAGCAGCTACTAAGCATCATGCAGCTAGATGAGCGCTGTGCCGCTTTGGTCTGCCCTGATGATGTGTCGCGCTCCAAACCTGACCCAGAGCCGATGTACATGGCCTTAGAGAAGCTTGGTATCCCTCGCGGTGCAGCTGGTTGCGTCCTTTATGTCGGCGATCATATAAGGGATATCGAAGCGGGTAATGCGGCAGGTATGCCAACGATTTTAGCCGCTTATGGTTATATTCCTTCTGAAGATCAAAAAAACTTAAAGAAATGGGGCGCTGACCATATTGTCGATACTCCTGCACAGTTAAATACGTTATTGCTGTCTTCTGGTAAGTTTGAATATCTATAAACCAATTCACTATAAATCCGTATTTTCTATTAGCCGCCATCGCTATTTTGCATCCCAACTATAAAACGATAAGCCGTGAGTAATAACATGAGTGACAACATGAGTAACCCTACCAATCCGCCAGCTCAGCAGGCCGACAATCAACCAACCGCCCAAAACTCTGTGCAACCTTTAACTCATGAGGACATTCGTAGTTTTGTGCCACCTAATAACTGTCTAGATGGTAAAACTATTTTGGTGACGGGTGCAGGTGATGGTATTGGTCGTGTAGCAGCGTTAACCTACGCTCGTTATGGTGCTACTGTTTTGCTATTGGGACGTACCAGCAGTAAGCTTGAGTACGTCTATGATGAAATTGAGAGCTTTGGTGGCAAGCAACCAGCCATGCTGCCGATGAACTTAGAAGGCGCCACCTATGCCGAAATGCAACAGCTAGAAGGCCTGATACACAAAGAAGTCGGACAGTTGGATGGTATCTTGCACAATGCTGGGATGCTAGGACAGCTGACACCGCTTGAGATGTACGACGTTGACACGTTTGCCCAAGTGATGAAGGTTAACTTTACCGCGACCTTTATGCTCACCCAAGCGCTACTACCGCTACTTAAAGACGCTGCTAATGGCTCTATCGTCTTTACGTCTAGCACGGTTGGTACACATCCTCGCGCTTTTTGGGGTGCTTATGCGCTCTCAAAGCAAGCGGTGGAAGGTATGAGCGATATATTTACTCAAGAAACGCAAAATACCACAAACTTACGCTTTAACTGCGTCAATCCTGGTGGCACGCGTACCAATATGCGCGCCCATGCGTATCCTGGTGAGAATCCTATGAGCCTAAAAACGCCTGAAGACATCATGGCAGGCTACGTCTGTCTGATGAGCGATGACAGTATTGGGGTACGTGGGCAAGTGGTTGAGCTACAGCCAAAAGATTAAGAGGTGTTACTTAAACTTGCATGAATACAAAGCGTAAAAGTAATTTGGGTAGCTATAGTTGATACTAAATGAAATAGATGCGTCGTACTAGGATGCGAAACTGGTATAAATTTTCTTTAGTTGCTTGATGTGCTAATAGAAGCTACAAAAAATATATACCAACAGCAAGATATCTGTTTTATAGTAAATACGACTCTGTTTTTTGTCAAAACTACCAATGATTTTTACTTAGGATAATACTTATGAATAAGTCCATTGCTGCTGCATGTGTGCTGCTAAGTTGTACTTCAGCTTTTGCGCAAACCACGCTTTTTGATCCTTCCATCGAGCACAATCCTCAGGATGGTGTCATAAAGCTGTATGGAGCAGGTGGCCCACATACCGCTTTAAGAAAAGTGGCAGATGTCTGGGAAAAGCAAGGTGGTACCAAGGTAGAATTAATAGCAGGACCTGAAGACAAATGGTCGGCTGACGCTCAAGCTGATGCCGATGCTCTGTGGGGAACTTCTGAGCAATCAATGACTGCATTTCTTGAGACATACGAAACTTTTGATCATGAAAAAGTTGAACCCATTTATATCCGACCAGCAATCATAGCTGTACAAAAAGGAAATCCTAAAAATATACGTAGCTTTGATGATTTATTAGCTAAGGGGATTAAAATAGTTGTGACCGAAGGTAAAGGAACATATAACACTTCGGGTACTGGAGTTTGGGAGGATCTCGCAGGACGCAAAGGAAGCTTAAACGATATTGCTCGTTTTCGAGATAATATAGTAGCGTATTCTTTAGGATCTGGAGCCAGTTTTAAAGCATTTAAAGATGAAAAAGCAGATGCTTGGATAACTTGGCCGAATTGGCCGCTTAATAATTCCAAAGATATGGACATGGTTAGTATAGATAAGGATCGAGCTATCTGGCGTGATTTAAACATCGTTGTATCACCAAAAGCTGATCCTCAAACAAAAGATTTTCTTAACTTTTTAATCACTAAAAAAGGACAAAAAATCATGAAAACAG
This sequence comes from Psychrobacter sp. CCUG 69069, assembly GCF_021023115.1. NCBI lineage: Bacteria > Pseudomonadati > Pseudomonadota > Gammaproteobacteria > Moraxellales > Moraxellaceae > Psychrobacter > Psychrobacter sp. CCUG 69069. The sequence goes on along the minus strand of NZ_QQAI01000002.1, from coordinate 169,135 downwards.
AAGGGTGGCAACGCTGAGTAGAAGGTTTTAGGCATACACTCTTAAAAAGTAAATACCCTAAATATAATTCTCACTAATCGTTCAAACACATTTGTTATTTGCATATTGTAATTAGCAATAACCACCCCATCTATTTGTTATTAAAGAATTTATCTATAAAGCAATGATCATTAAAAAATAAATAGGATGGGATTATGGCAGGTGGCTGGTCAAGAGATGGTGCTGAGCACGAACAAATGGATGCAACGGTCAATGATGCGTTAGATCGTGTGCGTAGTGCGATACCCAAGGGCGAAAGCGCGGAGTTTTGTGATGAGTGTGGCAACCCCATTCCAGAAGCGCGGCGCCTAGCTTTACCGGGTGTACAGCATTGTGTCAGTTGCCAAAGCGAGCTTGAGCAAGAGGCGAGAGCGGCTGAGTTGTTTAATCGTCGTGGTAGTAAAGACAGCCAATTACGTTAATGAAAAAGCACCCTGCTAATCTACATAGCAGGGTGCTTTTTTGTAATTGCTTTTCTGTAATGGATCTCGTATTTCCGCTGTGGCGAGCGTCTGTATTCTGCCTATAAACTATATAACCAAGGCCATCAGTTCACGGTCACAGGCTTCCCAATCTATAGAAGGCGATAATTCTGGTAACGTGGGAGAAGTCAGCGTGTTTTCTATCCCTTCATTCTCCAAAGCGGTGTTGCTTGCGTGATTATCGCTGTCATCTAGCTGTAGAATAACCTCTAGTCGGCTATCAACCTGCGGGCTGATGGTGCTCGTGGTTAAGCTATCAGGGGTAAAGTTGATTTGTAGCCAACCATCAGAAGTGTGCACGACACCTTTGATACGTTGCCAGTTTGGTAGCGTTAACAACCATTCTTGTAGATCTTCTGCCTGTAACACATACTGTGCTGGCAACCGCCAACCTGCTAATTGTAGGTCTTGCTGTTTTTCATGATAACGATAAGGCAGCTCAAGATCTGAGCTGGTCTCAGCATCGTCATTAGCTTGCGAAGGATTTAATAGCGAAGTAGGCGACAAAGCCGTGTTCAGTGGCTGTAAGCTGACAGAAGGTCGTTGAGGACGGCTGATATTCACAGTGCGGTGCTGGGCGAGAATATGGCTTGGTGCGCTCAACTGAGTATTTAGCGCTGCTAGATAGGCATTTGAGGTGTTTGTGGTATCAGAAGGAATTTGCTCAGAGACTGCCCAAATGATGTTTACCTGCGAATTTAGCTTGGCTATCCATTGTTGTAATGCGTGTTTTTCGCTACTACTTAATTGAGCGTAACGATTAATCACCAATACATCCGCATCACGGACGTGCGCTTGAAACCCTTCATGATTGCGATACTTGTCTTGCTGCCATTGCATACCACTCAGCACGGTGATCACCGCCTGCATCTTTAGCGCTGTCTGCCAATGCGGTGCCCCAAGTTGACGTATTAGCTCACCTGGATGGGCAAGCCCTGTGGGTTCAATGAGTAATCGCTGTGGATGATGGTCACTAAGCAAACGGCTAATAGCGATCTGTAAGGGTAGCTGGCTGGTACAACAGATACAACCACCGCTGACTTCTCGTATTGCAATGTCATTTTGCTCAGTCGTCCTGTCTTGCGAGCTTTTCAGCAGGGCGCCATCAATCCCGATACGACCAAACTCGTTGATCAATAACGCCCAGCGTGCATCGGCAGGTTTGATAGCCAGTAGCTGGTTAATCACCGTGGTTTTACCCGCACCCAAAAACCCTGTCACCAAGGTGCAGGGTATGTTTTGGAAAACAGTCGTTTTTTTCAAAGGAGCGCTCATGATATTAACGTTACTAATACCTTAACGATTCTAATATATTCACAGGACTAAGCGAAGGCGACGTTAAAAAAAGGTAATATTAAGCAGTTACTCACTTTTATCCGTGTCAATTTCGGCTTCGTCAGGGACGAATACATAGCCCACTCCCCACACGGTTTGGATATAACGTGCTTGCGAAGGATTGTCTTCAATCAGGCGACGTAGACGTGAGACTTGTACGTCGATAGAGCGCTCCATTGCACCCCATTCGCGACCACGCGCCAGGTTCATTAATTTATCACGAGTCAACGGCTCACGTGGATGCTGAACCAAAGCTTTCAACACCGAAAACTCACCGGTCGTTAAAGTGACGACGTTGCCATCGCGTTTGAGGGTACGAGTTGACAGATCAAGTGTCCATGGGCCAAATTCAACCACTTCAAGTTGATGGCTTGGGGCACCAGGTAGCTCACGATTTTGGCGACGTAATACCGCTTTGATACGAGCCAGCAGCTCTTTTGGATTAAAGGGTTTTGGCAGATAATCATCCGCACCCGCTTCAAGACCAGCGATACGATCGGCATCACCCCCTTTGGCAGTGAGCATGATGATGGGAATATCACCATTATCTTCACGCAAACGCTTACAGATACTGATGCCGTCTTCGCCTGGTAGCATCAAATCTAACACCACCAATGAGAAAAGCTCACGTTGCATCAACTTATCCATCTGACTGCCATCGTGTGCCGTACGAACGACAAAACCGTCATCTTCTAGAAAGCGCTGCAACAAGGAGCGCAGACGGGCATCATCATCGACGACTAAAATACGCTGAGTCAAAGTGTCAGGGCTGTTGTTATCTGTCATACAGGCATCCTCTTATAAAAATTATTATTAGTAGCAATTATAGTTAAAAGTCATCGGTAAAAATCACGTATAAAAAATCATGAGCAAACACAGTGCCATTACTTAATTATTAGCCAAAAATGAAGATCCATCTCAGTACCTCAAAAATTTGAGTACTATTGTTCAACGCGTTAGCAGCGACCAATATTTATGCTATTGATACTTTAGTGTATAAGATTGCAGTCATAATTGCACCATTCATAAGGATAAATGCTGTATGCGTTTGTTTAACAGGGCTTCAAAACTAATGATATCAGACGATTTTTGCGATAAAACGGGTGATAAATAACGAAAAGATAAAAAGGATTTTTATTCATGCAGCTTTTGCTATAATGCAAAACTACATTTCTCAACGATTGATACGTATATGAGTAGCACTGATACCTTAACGCCATCTCAAACCTCGACAAATGCACAGGTTTTGGATGCAACCACACACGCGAATATTCACGACAAGCTTGCTCGCGCGCTTGGCATTAAGACTGCTCAAGTCAATGCGTTTGTCAAACTTTACGATGAAGGCGCGACGGTTCCCTTTATTGCCCGTTACCGCAAAGAAAAGACGCAGAATCTTGACGATGCCCAGTTGCGAGCGTTAGAGAAGTCTCTTAACTATGAGCGCGACCTGGCCACCCGTCGCCTCAAAATTACTGAGTTGCTGAGCACGCAAGGCAATTTGACCGCCGAGCTGCAGGCGCGCATTGATAATGCGACCTCTAAACTTGAGCTTGAAGACATCTACTTGCCTTATCGTCCGCGTCGCCGTTCACCAGCGGCCAAAGCACGTGCGGCAGGCCTAGACGTTGCCGCCCAAGTAATCCTCACACAAGAGATTACCCCAACGGATGCGCTAGCCGACTATCAAGCACAATCTAGCATTACCGATGATAGTGGTAATGAGATTGAAGTTGACTTCAGCGATATCGACAAGCAGCTCGCTGGCGTACAGGCCATCATCGTGGATGAATGGACGCAAGCATTAGACTTGCTGGACAGTTTACGCAGTGGTTTTGCCAAAACGGCCAGTATCGTATCGAGCGTGGCCAGTGAGGAAAAACGTGAAGTCGGTGAGAAATTCAAAGACTACTTTGAACATAGCGAGAGTCTTGCGCGTCTACCCAATCATCGCCTGCTTGCGATGCTACGCGGCCGTCAAGAAAACGTCTTGGGACTAAAGATTGAGGGCGAAGATGCCCCCTTTATCGAAAAAATCATCAGTCATTTCGACGTCGATGCCAAAGCGCCTGCCGCCCGTCGTGAGTTTTTAGCAGAAGCGGCCGGTAGCTTGTGGAAAGACAAATGGCGCCCACATATTGAGCATCGTTTATTAACAGAGAAGCGTCTGACCGCTGAAGCAGATGCTATTGAGGTCTTTGCCAATAATTTACAGCATTTACTGATGTCAGCGCCTGCTGGTCGCAAGGTTATCTTAGGCGTCGATCCGGGTATTCGTCACGGCGTAAAAATGGCCATCGTCGATGCCCAAGGTCATGTCATGTTAGACAGCGAAGATAAGCCTGTCGTCGCGACGGTTTATCCGTTTGCTCCTGACAATAAAATGGATGAAGCCAAAGCTGTCATCGATGAGTTGTTAAGCACCTATCATGTCGATTTGGTTGCTATTGGTAATGGGACCGCGAGTCGCGAAACAGATGCGATGATTAAAGAGATTTTGGCCGCGAACGATGCGCTCACAGCCAAAGCGGTTATCGTGAACGAGTCGGGCGCCTCCGTCTATTCAGCCAGTGAGCTGGCCAGTGATGAATTGGCGAATTTAGATGTGTCCGTTCGCGGGGCAGTTTCTATCGCTCGTCGCCTGCAAGATCCACTGTCAGAGCTGGTTAAGGTCGACCCAAAGGCCATCGGTGTCGGTCAATATCAGCATGATGTCAACCAAAATCAGTTGGCAGATAGTTTGGATAAAGTGACGCAAGACAGCGTGAACGCTGTGGGTGTCGATGTAAATACCGCCAGTCCTGCTATTTTGGCGCATATTGCTGGCCTGAATCGCAATGTCGCCCAGCAAATCGTCACTTACCGCAAAGAGCATGGTGCCTTTGATAGTCGCGAGTCACTAAAAAACGTCCCGCGCTTAGGAGCAAAAACCTTTGAACAAGCAGCAGGGTTTTTACGTGTTTATGGTGGTAGCAATCCATTGGATGCAACAGGCGTCCATCCAGAAAGCTACGCGCTCGTCGATAGCTTGTTGGCGCAAGCGGGTAAGCCGTTGCCAGAAGTCATCGGTAATGATGGGGTATTAAATGCCATCGATACAACAGCGCTCGTGGCTCACGACGATAACGTCAGTGTAAAAGCCATCGTTGAAGAGCTGGCCAAACCTGCACGCGACCCACGTCCAGAGTTTAAGACCGCTAACTTCCGTGATGATGTAAATAGTATTAAAGATCTGAGCGAAGGCATGACGTTAGAAGGTGTGGTTACTAACGTCACCGCCTTTGGTTGCTTCGTCGATGTTGGTGTCCATCAAGATGGGCTGGTGCATATCTCCCAGATGGCCAATGACTTTGTCGCAGACCCGATGAACCGCGTAAAACCAGGTGATATCGTTTCAGTGCGGGTCATCTCCATTGATGAAAAACGTGGTCGTATCGGTTTTAGTATGAAACCTGAAGCGGAAAAATCAGCGCGTCCAGCAGCGAAGGCCTCTGCGGCAAGTGCGGGTAATGAGGATAACAGCCGTCCACGCAGCAATCGCCCTGCAACTGACAAGCGTCAGTCCAAACCGCGTGGTAAAGCTCAGGATAAAGACAGTGCTAACCATCGTAGCAAAGCGCCAAGAGCGGAAAAAGCTGAAGCGCCTAGCAAAATGGGTACCCTTGGGGCATTGTTAAAAGAAGCGGGCGTGACTAAAGCGAAGAAATAATGACTACTGCTCGTGGCTCGTAATATTCATATATGAATATTACGGGCAATCAAAAAGGCAGCCTTATGGCTGCCTTTTTTAATTCGTCATGATAATTTACAAAGACCTAGCCGCTGATAGTGATTGGCTTAGGCATTATTAATATCAAAACAGGTTAGCGTACGACAAGACGGCGACTTTCATTGAGCTGAACCTCACCCGGCTGGGTAGCAAGTAACTCACCATCGGGACCTTGGATTTTAGCTTTTAATGTGTTTGGCGCTGGTGTGCTGCGCATGTCAGCAGGGGTGACTTTGCCTGTATTGACGGATGCTGAGGTAGCTGTATCAGTCATTCCTGACGCAGAGCCGTTATTAACTTCAACTGCACCCGGCTGGGTAGCAAGTAACTCACCATTAGGGCCTTCGATTTTAGCTTGTAGGGTGTTATCTACTGGTAACACCCGCTTATCTGCTGGCGTCACTTCTGTTTTATTAACAGGCATTGCCATAGCCAGACTTGGTAGAACAAGAGCAGCGCCCATAATGAGCGATAAAGTATTCGTTTTCATAGTATAACTCCAAAATATGTAAAGAGAATAAATGTCTAAACCATGAATGGGTACATTGACGCCATCCTTTTTATACTGGTTTTATTGTTATTACTATTTTTAAAATATCAGCTATGCAGCTGATATTTCAGTGGTAAACTCATTAAATTTCTAACAGTTTGATGTGTGAATGTGTCGTTATGCAACGATTGCTGTCTTAATCTGCATAAACTCAAACTAAACTTATTGTTAAATATTTATTCAACAATAATATATTTACCAGTGTTTGGATCAACCACACGTTGTTGGGTATCGGTATCCGGAACACGAATAACTGGGAAAGTTTGATCCACTTCGGTGTTATCAAGGATGCCTGCCTCGGCTTCTTCACCAACGATAACAGTACGATTTACGCCTTCAACAGCGACGGCAGTGCCTTGCGTGGTATTGACACGTTGTATCTGATCTTCTGGGGCAATGATGACTTCTTTAACACTATACTTAGCCGGACGAATGACCCGAGTGGTCTCGATGACAACAGGCTCTACAGTCCGTACTTCGGTGACAGCAATTTGGGCTTCTGGAGCTTTGACTTCACTGACCACTGGTGTGGGGAATTTACTGCCAAAGTGGTTGTCGCATTGCTGCATGCTTAGACGTACTGGGTTGCCAGCGGCATCCATATAAACGTTGACTGGCATGTCGGCTGCGATAGGGACATATGTACCCACTAAGGCCCCTGAAACCCCATAACGACCGTTTGATTGACCAACGCCCAAGTCACACGCTCCTGCCGAGTAGTCGCTTGTACGCAAGCTGTTGTTATCAACCACCCGCTGAGGAATGGTTACTTCTGACAAGCGCATTTTTTTGATGGTGGCTTCACCCGCTTGTAGTTTAGGGTTTTGATAGGTGTAAGGTGTATAAAATTTGGCTGAACCGTCTTTGACGGCTGTGACGCACTCTTCATAGGTGTCATAACCGACATTACCATGGCCATCAGTGGTCATAGCTGCATTGGCTGAGCTGGCAAACATAGCAAGACCTGAGGTCATTATTGCAGCTGTTAATAGGTTAAGTTTCATAATAGTTTCCTCTCAATGATAAATGAATTTTCCGATTGTCGAATTTTACAAGGACGACCAGCTCAGTTGACACAGTGCTGGTTGTTTTAAAGTATGTTTTTATCAGGCGTATTTTATTGGCATTGATTGATACAAAGTCGGTGGGTTATTTTTAGACGCTTACTTTTGGAGGGTGACTCTACCTTTTGCAGAATAGATATACTCACCAAAAATAAGATGTTCAACGTAACGATGTAAAAATAATGCCATAACCTGTTTAATCCTACTGCACTCGCTGCAATATGGCTGTGACATTAGGCTAGGAATGTGTAGCATAATGTATTAAAAAATCGAAAACGGGCAACATCATTCACCAAAAAAGTACGTTATTATTATTTGTTAACATCAGACGTAGAAAACCAAAAATCTTCTTAATAAAAAACCGCATCTTGTAAGCAAGATACGGTCATTAAAAGGATAAATATTAAAATATACGGCGTCATGATTTAGAAACTTCTATTCATCAACCACTTCAAAGCTAAGACCTGAATGCGCTTTTAAACGGGTTAAAAGCTTGTCGCCCATTGCGGAAGCTGGCGTCCAGAAACCACCACCCACATCATTTTTGCTGACATCTTGTGCCAAACATAACGCCGCTTGTGCCAGCATGCGTGAGGTACTACCATAACCAGGATCTTTGTCCCCAGTGACTTTGGTATGAATGGTTTCGTTATTGGCGGTTTGCCCAAAGAGGCGAATATCAAAATAGCCGTTTTCTTGCTCTTCTTTCGATGGTCCAGAGCCTGATTTGGGTAGTACATGCTTAGACAATAATTCACGGCTTGGTTTGATCATCATCGCTGTGGCAAAGCCAAATAAGCCTGCGCTCATTGCGTAGCTTGATAGTTGACCTTTTACCCCATCTTTCATCCACATCGCTTCATCATACTTAAAGTTACGGCCATATTCGTAGTCAAGCAATTGGTTGGTGCGATGTACGATACGGGTGTTGATGCTTGCCATGACAAAAGGGGCCAACCAGCGTTTATGCTCGCTATCATATTCTGGTTTGCTGACATTGTCTTGGCGCACATTTGGGGCGTCTTTATCATCGTTCAGAAGATAAGGGTTTGCCACTTGCTTACGACGTGATTTATCCTCTCCCACTTCTTCAAAGATAGTGGCCATCGATGCGATGGTACCGCCAGACAGGCCGCCTTTTGCTGCTTTTACGCGCATGTGAATCACATCACAGGTCTCACCAAAAGTCTCTTCTGCGTGGGTTTGAGTAAAGTAGACACCTAAGTCTGAGGGAATAGAGTCAAAGCCACACGAGTTGACAATACGAGCGCCGCTTTGCTTAGCGATATCTTGATATTTGTCCATCATGTCTTTGATAAAAATAGCTTCGCCTGTGAGGTCGACATAATCTGTGCCATTGGCCGCACAAGATTTGATTAAAGGCTCACCATATTTGAGATAAGGACCGACGGTAGAGATGATGACTTGAGATTGCTTGGTCATATCATCAAGGCTGGCTTCATCATTACTGTTGGCAATAATAATGTCTACTTTGCTGGCGAGCTTGGACTGTAACTCATTCAGTTTTTCCTCATCGCGACCAGCGATCGCCCAAGTAACGTTTGCACCACTCTTATCTTTAGCATTCGATAAAAATTCTGTTAAATAATGCGCCGTGATCTTACCCACAAAACTTGTCGCACCATATAACACGACTGCGTAAGGACGGTTTTTATCATTGCTCTTTGCCATATTGTCCTTTGCCATATTTTTTGAGCTGTCCGTATTGTTATCCATATTTATCATCCTTCTTTATTAAGTATTTTAATGGCAAGTGTTTGAATAGATAATTAAGTCGTGAGCTAAGATACTCATGGGGTTTAAACCTTTATCTATTCGGTCTATTGCCATTATCAGCTTGGTTTTGATTTGCCTTCATAGTTTCAGAGACTTTCTGTCAGTAACGTCTGCAAGTAACGTCCTTAAGCAGTATCAGGCATAACTGACTAGCAACATTTATAGCAGATTATAGGGTAGAGGTGACAATTATTCAGTAGGAGCTAACCATCTCTACACACAAGCGCTATAAAGAGCGAGATAAGCTGGTAAATATTAAGGTTTGCTACAAACTTTACATAACCCACCGACATTATTACTAAAATGAACGTTTTCTGAAGATAAACATTGCTAATCTATGGACGTAAGCAGTCGTAACGAGTATTAAAAAAACAAAAATTGACGGTATTAATCAAAAGTATTAGTAGATGTATTAATAGATATTAGAGGGATTAAAATAGCTGACAGTAGTAAGTGTCTACTAGGCATGATTTGAGTCGCGTATTTTGATTAAAATTTGCTGTGTAAGCTTATCCATCTGGTTTTTTAACAATAATTTGAGGAGAATATTATGTTTCGCTGGGCTATTATTTTTGCCGTAATCGCATTATTAGCAAGTTTGTTAGGTTTCGGCGGCGTCGCTGGCTTATCTGCTAACTTGGCTTATATCTTATTGGCAGTTGCCGTCATCCTATTCATCGTAGCGTTTGTAAGTCGCAAGATGTAAGGGCAGAGCACATATTTTTAGAAAACAAAAAGTCCTCAATTTGATTTGAGGACTTTTTTATTGGGGCAGTTTTTATTGGAACAGGTTTTTTTACTAGAGCAGGTTTTGAAACAGTTGTGGAAGTTGCAAATAAACCGTCTAAACGCGTCACTATAAGCGTTTGGGCTGGATAATGTACTCCATACGTTTCGCTAATCGAATATCCAAACTGGTAATGCCACCTGTATCGTGCGTGGTCAGTCGTACATTTACCACGTTATAAGTGTTTTGCCACTCAGGATGATGTTCAAGTGCTTCAGCGTGAAAGGCCGCTTGGTTCATAAAGCTCATGGCTTCAATAAAGTCGCTAAAATGATAGCTTTTGACGATGCTGTTACCATCACGCTGCCATCCTGCTAGATCTTCTAACTGCAGATTGATTTGTTTGTCAGATAAACTACTCATGTTAATAACCTTTATTGTTATGGTGGATTGGTTTATTAAAATTATATGGGGTGAAAATCAACGGTGTTAGCGCTATCAAATACAATCACCGCTGTTGTCATGAGCAACGCATAAAAGAAGGCCCGCCTATAGTGCTATCTTGCCATAGGTGTAAGAATAAATATACACATGGATAGAAAGCCAACTTATAGGAGAGCAATGTCGTATTAGTGCTTACACTTCAATCAACCCCTAGGGTATCAATCACTCAATAGACGCTTATAAGGTAATCAGGCGCTACAGCAAATTCTGATACTCAGGATGCTTATGGATATATGAAGAGACAAAAGAGCATTGCGGTATCACCTTTTTGTCTTGCTCCTGTGCATAGTCTAGTGCATGTTTGACCAAAGCTGAACCGACCCCGCGGCCTCCAAGTTGTTGTGGCACGATCGTGTGATCGTATACCAGTTTGCCATCACGGTCTTGATAGCTGATATAACCAGTCTGACCCTCAATAGAGGTCTCAAAACGCTTTGCGGGTTGATTGTGAATAATATTTAGATTTGATTTAGAAATGTGGCTGCTCATAAGGGCACTCCGTTATTGGTTATTATTATCGAATTTTTATCGTTTATTTAGTCGACCATGACATTTTATGACAATTGCGATATCGTCAGGGTACGCTAGGTAGTACGGCCAGTATGGCGTATCAGTAGCCAACGATCTAGGCGCTTAGCGTAAGAGTAGATAGGGCAACTGTTAAGATTCTTAATGTCTATTGACTACATTGGCAAAATTTTAGCGCTATTTTTGTGGTCGTTAAAAAACAGCCGTGTATCAAAATATTCCGTTTAATAGTTTAGCCCTAGATGTCAGATAGCGTTAATAAAACAGGTAGCTTGAATAGAAAAAATAAGCGGCTCTATGACAAAATGAGCAAAACATAGAGTAAAGCAACTGTCAGCTTGCAGGGTATGCGCCACAATGCGATAATGACTGATAATTTGTAACCCTGATTTTGAGGTACGGCACGCTTAGCAGCATCGCTAAGTTGCATTTGCTGTTCTCTTCTATGCAGTCTATCGGAGTGTTAATGGCTCAATATATTTACACGATGAACAACGTGTCAAAACTTGTTCCCCCTAAGCGTGAAATCTTAAAAAATATCAACCTATCATTTTTTCCTGGTGCCAAAATTGGTGTTTTAGGTATCAATGGTTCAGGTAAATCAACGTTGCTACGTATCATGGCTGGCGTCGATACTGAGTTTAGCGGTGAAGCGCGCGCGCAAGCAGGCACCAAAGTTGGCTATTTGCCACAGGAACCGCAGCTTGACGACAGCAAAGATGTGCGCGGTAATGTCGAAGACGGCATGCGCGAAGCATTAGATGCGCTAGCACGTCTTGATGCCATTTATGCAGAATATGCTGAACCTGATGCTGACTTTGATAAGCTTGCAGAAGAGCAAGGCAAGATGGAAGACATCATCCAATCGTGGGACGCGCATAATTTAAATACGCAGCTAGAAAAAGCCGCTGAGGCGCTACGTCTGCCACCATGGGATGCGGATGTCAGCAAACTATCAGGTGGTGAAAAACGCCGAGTGGCACTATGCCGCTTGTTATTGTCACGCCCTGACATGTTATTACTGGACGAGCCGACCAACCATTTGGACGCCGAGTCTGTCGCATGGCTTGAGCAGTTCTTGCAAAACTATAGCGGCACCATCGTGGCTATTACCCATGATCGCTATTTCTTAGACAATGTCGCTCAGTGGATCTTGGAGCTTGACCGTGGCCATGGCTATCCGTATGAAGGCAACTATACTGAGTGGCTAGAGCAAAAGAACAACCGACTTGAGCAGCAGAATAAGCAAGAAGAATCTTTTGCTAAAGCCCTGAAAAAAGAGCTTGAATGGATTCGTAAAAATCAAAAAGGCCAACAGGCGAAATCCAAATCTCGTGTACAGCGTTTTGAAGAGTTAAACTCACAAGAGTTCCAAAAACGTAATGAGACCTCTGAGATCTATATTCCACCTGGCCCACGTCTAGGTAATAAAGTCATTGAAGTAAACGACATCTCCAAATCATTTGGCGACCGCTTACTATATGAAAACCTAAGCTTTAACGTGCCAGCTGGCGCTATCGTTGGTATTATCGGACCAAATGGTGCGGGTAAAACCACACTGTTTAACATGATCACTGAGCGCGATACCCCAGATACCGGCTCGGTCGACTTGGGCGAAAGTGTCAAAGTTGCCTATGTTGGTCAGGTACGTGATCACTTAGATGATAATAAAACCGTGTGGGAAGAAGTGTCTGACGGCCTTGATATCATTACCGTTGGCGACTACACCACGCCAAGCCGTGCGTATATCGGCCGCTTTAACTTCAAAGGTTCAGACCAGCAAAAACACGTTGGACAACTATCAGGTGGTGAGCGTAACCGTCTGCAGTTGGCGAAGACGCTAAAGCAGGGGGCAAACGTCTTGCTTCTTGATGAACCATCAAACGATTTGGATATCGAAACCTTACGTGCGCTAGAGGATGCGATTCAAGTATTCCCCGGTACAGTAATGGTCGTATCGCATGATCGCTGGTTCCTTGACCGTATTGCAACCCATATCTTGGCATTTGAAGAAGAGGGTCCCGTGTGGTTCGATGGCAACTATACTGAGTTTGAAGCCTATCGCAAAAAAACCATGGGTGATGATGCCAGTCCTAAGCGCATGAAGTACAAAAAGATTTCTAACTAGAGTGTTGGCTTAAAAGCTTAAATGAAAGCTTTAATCTGACACAATAAAAAAAGACCTCTAACGATTAGAGGTCTTTTTTTATGCTTAATATCACGGACTAGCACTTTATCAATTAACGCTTACGTCCAAATTTTCGCTGTTTTTTATTCTTAATCTCAGTGATAGCATGAGTGATTTCAGTCTCATCTAAGCTTGCCACTTGCTGCAAAATTTGCATCATATCAGGCGTCAGTACGTACTTGGCATGATGAGCAATGTCGTTAATACGGTGATCAAAGGTTAACACGCCAGTCTCATCATCTTTTTGCAAGTAATTGAGACGAGTCAAGGCACTGATGAAGCTGGTAAATAAAGCACGGTCGAAGAAGTCAGGAATATCGTCCGCATAGAGCACAGACAAGCGCTGACCAAGCAGATGACACAAGTCAACGACTTCGTTTTCGGTCAAATTGCCTGAGCCTTGCTGCGCGAGTAGGGCAAGGGTCATAAAGTAACGCTCAAGACTCTGTCCCACTGGGGTCGCCAGTACTTGCAGCTGCTGATAGCACTTGCTGTTTGACTCAGGAGCGCTGAGTACGCCATCACCCAATTCTACAATCAGTCCATGAGAGAGCAGACTATCGACTTTTTTGTTGAGGGTTTCGGCTAAGCCATGCGCTGGATAATATAAGAATAGCTCGCTTTGTAAGAAGGGATACAATTGCTCAGTAATACTGTTTAGGCGGCTGCGCTCTATGCGGCCATTACGCGCAACTAAAGCTGCTAAGAAAGACAGTAAGATGAAGACATGCAGGATATTATTACGGAAGTAGCTAAGGAGTGCCGCCTGTTTGCCCGCAACCTGAATGATGTCGCCTAAGATGTGCGGCGTACGTTCGATGAGTTTTAATTTAATGCCATAATCAATGATTTGCTGCGGAGTCATATCAGTGATGACAGTGTCATCTGAATAGGCCAGCTGCTGAGCAAGACCTTGATAAAGTGCGATTTGCTCGCGGCAACTATTTTCATCTAACGCGGCTTTGGGTGCGGATAGCAGTACTAATGACAATAACGACACTGGCGTGACCACCGCGGCTTTATTGATGTGCTGCATGACTTTTACGCCAATATTATCGACCATCGCACTGGCTTTATCGTCCAGTGGGGTATCAGTACGATCGGCAGGTAGGCTATTGGCTGGTACATCGAACTTTTGCATAAAGTCACTGAGGTACAGTGGCGTACCAAAGCTCAAGTGTACATTACCAAAGATACGCTCAATTTTACGACCAACTTTGAGCAGTCCCATCAAAGACTCTGACTCTTTCGGCTTACCTTTTAGCTCACCAATATAAGTACCGCCTTCCATAATGCGCTCATAACCAATGTACGTTGGGATGAAGACCACGGGCTTATTGGACTGGCGCAATTGACTGTGGACGGTCATCGCCAGCATCCCCATCTTCGGTGGCAGCAGGCGGCCCGAACGCGAGCGACCGCCTTCAATAAAGTACTCAATGGGCGTGTTGCGAGTGATAAGGGTGTGCATGTACTCGCGCAACACCGCTGTATAAAGCGCATTACCACGGAAGCTGCGGCGAATATAAAAGGCCACTGCACCGCGTAATAGAGGGCCTAATACTGGCACGTCTAAGTTGTCACCGGCTGCGACATAAGGAATGCTTAGCCCTCGCTTGTAGATGACGTAAGACAACAATAAATAGTCAACGTGGCTACGATGGCACGGAACATAAACCAGCTCATAGTCCGTGGCAAGATCGCGCACACGCTCGAAATGATGGACTTCTACGCCATCGTATAATTGTGTCCATAACCACGTTAAAAACTTATAAAAACCGCGAATGATAGAGTGTGAGTAATCATTGACCATCTCATTGGCATAACCTTTCGCCAAGACACGAGCCTCACGCACACTGGTGCCCGTTTCTGCGGCTTCAGTCTCAATCGCGTGTTTGATCGCTGGCGAGTACACCAATTTGTCTACCAAGTTGCGGCGATCTGACAAATCAGGGCCGAGCATACTCGCACGCTGCTTGTCTAAATAAGTCGTGAGATGCTGCTGTAACATGCGTACCAGCTCACGATTGCCATCAGCTGCTGCTACCAATGCATAATTTGGCACGACGTCGGCTTTATTTTTAGTATCATTTTCCGTGTTTTTTGAGTCGGTGTTTGCTGAATCAATGGCTCCTGATTCAAAAGCAGCAGCGTTCTCTGGGTTTTCTTGAAGATGATCCGTAATAAGGGTGCGCAAATCTTGTGGTGGGTGGAATTGGACAAAGGTATCACGCCCCATCACCCCAATATTAAACAGTTGCTTAGTGATACTTGGGTCTTCCCAATTATCAGCGGTCAGCAGTTTGAATAAAGAATCTTCTTTCTCTGGTGCGCGTCCCCATAAAATGGACACTGGCACCAACCGAACCTTTAGCTCTGGGTATTGTAAGACCGCTGACACCAAACGGCCAAGGCGCGGTGATAATTGACTGTCTTTGGCACTTGGGTGGTTTAAAAATATGATGGCCGCATTTTCTTTGATATTGTGGGCAGCATCATTTACGCCCACCAACGCTGGTGGTAAGTTGTGCTCTTGCGTCTGCAAATCAATCAAAATACTGTTGGAGCGTGAGTAATCTTGCAACACATAAAATCTTAGTGTCTGATCGTCAGCATCGAATTCAGGCAACTCCCCTAAAAGCTTAGGTTTGACAGCAACGTCAAGCAGCTGACCTGATAGCTTACGATACAGCTGATTGATCGGGGCGTTAGCATAAGGCGTGGGTACGCTTGGATTGACGTCAGTTGGAGAAGGGTTATCAGTGACGACTGGCGCTTTAAAAATCCGTTTTTTTAGAAACTTCGGTATCATAATCAGTATCAAAAATAGTCAAATATGTTGCGCTTATGATGCCATAAAAGCCATCAAAGCGATATATAGTGTCTGTATATACTGCTAATATTCATAGGGTCTCGTGAGCACACACGACATCGAGCCCTTTGAGGCGCACGCAATTATTTGAGTATTCAAGGGCTAAGCGTAATAATATATTGGCACAAAATACGCTAAACTGTAGGTCTACTTACTCATTAACGTCACTGAATGAAGCTAAAATATTATGACTCCAGCCATCGATCTTGCCAAACAACGTGGACTTGATTATCAAGTGCACGAATACACTCATGACAGTAATGCCCCCTCTTTTGGACTAGAAGCCGCTGAAAAGCTAGGGGTGGATGTGACCCAAGTGTTTAAGACCTTGGTCATATCGACAGACACAGGCGCGCTCGCTGTGGCAATATTACCAGTCGATAAAACGCTCAACTTTAAGAAAATGGCCAAAGCCTTATCTGCTAATAAATTGCTATCCTGCAAAAAAGTTCAAATGGCAGATCCCAAGCAAGTAGCGCGTAGTACTGGCTATGTGCTGGGCGGTGTCAGCCCGTTAGGACAAAAAAAGCGCTTAAAAACTGTGATAGATCGTTCAGCACAAGCTCAGCCAACGATTTATGTGAGTGGCGGTCGCCGTGGTCTGGAGATTGAGCTGCCACCTGCCCAATTAGCAGAAACATTGGCGGCTTGCTTCGATGCGATTACTGATGACTAAACCGCCTGATCGTTCCCTCAATCATATGTTACAAGGACACACTTATGCCACATTTAACCATTCAAGCGACGCCTAATGTCAGTATTTCACACGAAGAAGCCTTCCTCAAATCTTTGAACAAGGTGCTGTGGGACAGTGGCCATTTTGGTCAGCAGACCGATATCAAAGCACGCATCGTACCCATTGAGACGTTTTTAGTGGGTACAGAAGATGACGAACAAACCAACGGCTTTATCTATGCGCACTTAAAAATCATGACAGGTCGTACTTTGGAGACGCGTAATCAGTTGGCTGAACTATTGATGTCAACCATAGAGGAAATACTAAACGCAGAGCAGTCAGGGCGAGCGGCGTTACAGATATGTGTAGAGGTTGAAGAGATCAGTGCGGTTTATCATAAAAAAATGCTTGGTCGTTAAAGACACTGGTCTCTTTAACCTCTCTAGTCATGACAAACTATGAGTGCTCGCACAGTGGCTTACTGGCATACTTTGGTAATATTACCACTTCTACTTTGTAGCCTGCGGTTTTACTATGGGTTGCCATCAAATTGCGCGCGACACGTAATCGGTACTCCCCCGTACCCGGTAAACAGTCTTGATAAACAATACCGCCTTTGCTGCCATCATAAGTGCCATTTGGCATATATAGCACACCAACATTCGCGGTCTCAGGCGTGCCTGCTAGTGGGGCAATGTTGACCACGGCGTATTGCCCATCTTCGGCCTGAAAACGGTACCAGTGCTCTTTTTCACTAGAAGCTAACTTCCCAGTAGTCGTACTACTCACCGCGCCTTTGGCAAAGTGAATGGGGGTGTCGCTACTTTTCGCAGTCGCGCTATTGGTAGCCATACTGACAAGCGCGGTACTAAGCAGTAGGGCTCGTCCACAGTGCTTGGCTAGCGAAGCGGTCTGATGTTTTATGGGTAACATGATTGACTCCTGTGATTTTTTATTCGTTATTCATTGCCTACTACCTATTAGGACTCTTAATTTGAGTTGCATGATATTTAGTTAAGCATAAAAAAGTGCCTAAATGATAGGCACTTTTTTATGACAGGCACTTTTTATGACAGCTACTTTTTTAACAATGATCGACTAGGTGTGATTTACACTTAGCCCAAATTCTAATCGAGGAAAGAGAAGTGGTCAATTTCCATTGATGTCATGCTTTCGCTTGGTGCCACCATGGCTTCGGCATGACCGGAAGTACGTGGTAACAGCTTATCAAAGTAAAATTCGGCCGTTTGGATTTTCGCTTGGTAGAATTCTGGTGCTTCTGTTCCGCCATTTTTTAGCTTTTCATAAGCGACAGCGGCCATACGTGCCCAATGATACCCCATCATCACATAGCCTGAGTACATCAAGAAATCGTCTGAGGCAGCAGAGATGATTTCACGGTCTTTACGTGCCATGAGCATCAAACGTACGGTTAGAGTGTTCCACTCAGCACACAGCTTGGTTAGGGCCCAAACGAATTTACGCATGTCTTTATCAAGGGCATACTCGCCACACCACTTCATGATGCTTGAGGTGTAATCGCGGATGATTTTACCCTTAGACTGCAAGATCACTTTACGACCTAACAAATCAAGCGCTTGTACGCCAGTCGTACCTTCGTATAGAGTGGCAATACGAGCATCACGAGCGATGAGCTCCATACCCCATTCTTTGATATAGCCATGGCCACCATAGATTTGCTGACCATGTTTGGCAGCTTCGATGCCCAGTTCGGTTAAGAAACCTTTTAAAATAGGGGTGTAGAATCCCAGTTTATCATCCCATTTTTCGAACTCTTCATCATTACCGTTTGCGATGCCTTGTGCCATTTTATCTGCATAGCGCGCTGAATGATAAATCATTGAGCGGCCACCTTCCGCAAAGGCTTTTTGCGTCAATAGCATACGGCGTACGTCCGCATGATGAATGATGGCATCAGCCACTTTTTCAGGGTCTTTAGTGCCTGATAAAGCACGCATCGAGCGGCGCTCTTTTGCATATGGTAGCGCGTTTTGGAAAGACAACTCAGTGTGCGCCAGTCCTTGGATACCAGTCCCGATACGGGCCGTGTTCATAAAAGTGAACATGGCTTTTAGACCCTTGTGCGGCTCACCAATCAAGTAACCTGTGGCACCATCAAAGTTCAACACACAGGTAGAAGATGAGCTGATACCCATTTTGTGTTCGATTGAACCACAGACTACCGCATTACGCTCGCCAGATTCACCCTCAGCATTTGGGGTGAATTTTGGTACGATGAACAGCGAGATACCACGTGTGCCTTCTGGTGCATTTGGCAGGCGGGCTAAGACGATATGAATGATATTGTCTGTTAGGTCATGCTCACCGCTTGAGATGAAAATTTTGGTACCGCTAATTTTATACGTGCCATCATCTTGTGGGATGGCTTTTGATTTGACCTGTCCTAAGTCGGTACCACACTGCGGTTCAGTCAAGCACATGGTGCCGGCCCAAGAACCTTCGACCAATTTAGGTAAGTAAAGCTCTTTTTGCTCGTCCGTACCGTACTGGAGTAGGGTGTTGATACAACCGGTTGATAAACCTGTGTACATCGCCCACGGCCAATTAGCCGTACCAATCATCTCAGCTTTGATGAGGTTGATTGAGGTTGGCAAATTCATACCACCGTATTCCTCAGGGTAGGAGATACCTTGCCAGCCGCCTTCGACAAACTGGTTATAAGCTTCTTTAAAACCTTTTGGCGTGGTCACTTCACCATTGTCAAAATGACAGCCTTCTTCATCAGCTGACTGATAGATAGGGGCAAGGACGTTTTCGGCAAAATCTGCCATGCCTTGTAAAATCATATCGATCGTTTCAGGATCGGCGTTTTCGCCGTTGTCCAAATCTTTATAATGAGTTTGAAAGTCAAAAACATCATTAATCAAAAACTTGATATCACGCAAAGGGGCTTTGTAAGTTAACATAGTCGCTCTCTTTAGTTATTCGCTATCGTAGCCTGTTGGCTCGTCACAATGGAGCCACGGTTTACATAAACGGTTATTTAATGAGTTGGGGTAAAGGGGGTCAATAGTACTGGTCGTCACTCAGCTATATGAAAAACAGCGTGTCCATTTTGATGGCCGTTAAGGCGTCCTTGATAAAAAACAGCTGTTCAGGCGTTAAGGTCAGTATAAGTCTTCTATAGCGACAAATATATAACTAATAACTAATATTCATGATTTATATATATAATTAAAACTTTAAGTATTCCATGGTAAGTTAAATTTTCATTAGTGCTGCTGATTAAGCGCGGATTTATCGTCAATATTCGCGTATAAAAAATCCCGTTTAAGCGCATTTATAGTAATAAGGAGGGCCAACCATGAGCGCATCAACGCGCAAGACAAAGCGAGCATCTTGGCTGACAAAGTTATTGGCTCGCATAAAAATTTTACTGGATGGTGAGCTGACCCATCTGTTGACAGTGAATCGTAGCAAAAGACCTTGGCATATGCCGATCATCGCGACGATCGCCATTAGCTTTCCTGTGTTTGTGGGCGCTTATTTTGGCGCTTTGCCATCAGGCATTAAGGCGTCTTTGGGTGCGATGGTGATTTTAAATACCCCATTAGCGGGTAAGCTGTCCTATCGATTGGTCACGGTGATGGCGTGGGGGTTTGCTATGTCGCTGTGCTTTGCGCTGGGTTTGATTGCCCAGCAAGCTCCTTTATTAAAATTGCCAATATTTACCTTGATGGCTTTTGGTATCGTGATTTTTGGGCGTTATTATCGACAGCCGCCGCCAGCAGGATTGTTTGTGATGATGGCTGGGGCTATTGCGTTATTTATATCATTGCCTTTAGAGGACATTATGCCAGCCATAGGTTTGGTGATGCTGGGTAGTGGTTTCGCGCTCGTCATGGCGCTCGCGTATTCCTTGTTTCTATTAGCGACGCGCCCATCAACTCCTACGCCCACTTATAGCTACGAGCCGGACACGATCACTGAGAGTGTTATCGTGGCGGGTTTTGTCAGTTTAGCCCTGCTCATAGCATTAGGCCTCAATTTGACTAATCCCTATTGGGCGGCGGTCAGCTGCTTTCTTATTATTCAAGGTATTCATTTGCGTACCATGTGGATCAAACAAATTCATCGCTTACTAGGAACGATCGTGGGCGTGAGTCTGGCGGGCTGGATGTTATCTTGGGGGCTATCGATATGGGGAGTGGCACTGTCAATCCTGACGATGATGCTCTGTATTGAATCCTTGGTCGATCGACATTATGGACTGGCAGTGATATTTATCACGCCGTTGACGATATTTATCGCTGAATATGGCAGTGGTTTACCACTGTCTGAGCAAGCCTATCAGACAGTAATTCTTGCGCGCTTGTTTGATACGTTGATTGGTTGCTTAGTCGGTCTGGGTGGTGGCGTAGTGATGCATTCAACCAATTTACGAGTGCCGCTACGACGTATGGAAAACTGGCTGCTGGCTCGTTTTGGGTAAATGACGCCCTTTAAATAAAGTGTTGTGAGTAAATAGTAATGAATAGTGAAAGGCGTATAAACCAGAGTTATGCGTCTTTTTCATGCACGCTTTTCATTAATGATTGAGCAAAGTCTGAGTGACTTTCGCCACATCAATGTGCTGACCTGTCCAGCGCTCAAAACTTAATGCGGCTTGTCCGATAAGCATGCCATAGCCGTCGGATACCTGCGCGCCACGGGCGCTAAAACGCTGTAAAAACGGCAGCGGGCGACCATACATCATATCGTAAGCATAGTGACAGTTGAGTGCTTCGCTAAGGGGTAGCGTATCACCTGATAAGCCAATAGACGTGGCATTGATGATGATATCAAATTGTCCGTTTAATTCAGCCGTGCGACAAGTGTCAATCTGTTGCTTATCAATAGTAGGACTGGCGGCACTCAGCTCATGGACCAAATCCGTCGCCTTGCTTAGGGTGCGATTAGCGATGGTAAGTGATGCAATCCCCGCTTCTATCAGTGGCAGTACCACACCACGGGCTGCTCCGCCTGCGCCAATGAGTGCAACGCGCGCGCCCGCGAGCGGCCAGTTCAAACTCATGATGTGATTGACCAATCCTTGACCGTCGGTGTTATCACCATAGATGGCCTCTGCTATCGGTGTGCCGTTCTCCCGCAACGTTTTATTTAACAATAGCGTATTGACCGCACCGGCAACCTTGGCATGCTCTGATAAACCGCCGCGCGCTAGGCAGCAGTCATAAGCCACTTGCTTGAACGGTACGGTAACGTTGGCTCCGATGCCGCCACCATGAAAAAACGCCTCAATCACCGCGGTAAAGCTGGCAGCATCAACGGGGCAATACTGACGTTGATAGCTAATATCAATGCCCGTTTGCTCGGCGAATCGCGTATGGATTTCAGGAGATTTACTGTGGGCAATCGGATTGCCAATAACGATAAAATGCTGAGTCATAAATGGTCCATTGGCGGTAAAAGGCAAAAAATCATGCTTAAAAGAGGGGTCAAAGCGCATTCATCATAAGGGATACTGCCACATTTAACAAACGCAGCTTAATGAATAAATAGTTAACGCAGGCGAGCGTTTTTCACGTTAGAACTTTAACAAATTTGTCCTCTCTGGGAGTGGTACGCGTAACGTAAAGGGTAGTCAAGTGTTAAGCAGTTGGGTACACTAGGGCGTGTCCTCAGTTCAATCGATTATCCTCTAAATGGACTAAAAATAGCTAAATTTTGCCAAATAGCGGCAAATAGTTGGTTAATATCTCGATATTATCTGCCCTATTTTTCTTGTTTGACGGCAATTTATCTTATTTTTATCACCATTTTTAAAATGTGGACACGCCCTAGGGAGCATGAAATTGGTATGTCATTTTTGTATCAATAGGCTACTAACGGTGGCTAAATGATAAAAACTGAGGGATAACGTGCTCAGTGATAAGCAAGCTTATTAATAAAAACAGTCTTTATTAACCGCGGCATCTATCTGTCAGCTCGTTAATAATATTTTGAGACCAATCTGAAAATGTGAGTAAATTGTCCATGTGGAATAATACCCTACAGACGCTTCTGGTCGGTACGATAATGGCCGTTGGTGTGTCGATCAGTGGCTGTGATAGTAGCCAAGGTGATGCCCAAAATCAAGACGCTAACGCGCAAACCAGTGAACAGACAGATGCTGCTGATACGGCCGTACCGGCTAGCACGCCGACCAAGGCTGACTTAGATGGTGCGACGGCTCAGCAAGGCACACCAGTCAGATACGATGTCTCGGCATGGCATACTGATAACGTAGAGTCAGTTAATGTGGACGATTTAGACAGTATCAGATCGACTTTTGGTAAAGTGATCAGCACCGATGAAAACAGCTTAGACTATGCCAGCAACCCAGCAACCAAATACCGTTTTATGAACACGGATGCGCCTTATTTAGACATTATCGACTCTGAGAAATATCTTGAACTTGGCTGGTATTATGCCAATCCTACCGACTCTGATAAAGAAAAAGAGCTGAGTCAAAATCATGCCAAAAAAGCTTATAAACTTGCGCGGCAGCTGATGGGCGAGGAGGGTGGTACATTGATTGCTGACATGCTCAACGGTCAAATCGTCAAAAATAAAATGGTCGGTGGACAAAAAATAGAGCTGGCAAAATGCGAGTTTTATAGCTGTATGTTGGTCATCAATAAATCTGCCGCCCAAACAGACAATAACTAATGTGTGGTAGCTGTCATGCCGTCTAATAATTGGCTACGTTTACCTGCGTCAGACGATATGACAGAGGCCTCGGTGGCCACCATGTCACCGGACAATCGTGGTTTGGCATATGGTGATGGTTTTTTTACGACCATGGGCGTCATTGATGGGCGAATACTGTGGTCAGACTATCATCATCAGCGCCTTATTTCCCATGCTAAAGCCTTGCAACTCAAACTAGACAGCCACTCACTACTGACCACCTTACAAGGCCATGCTCAGCAATTGGCGCAGGGCATGCTCAAGCTTGTGGTGACTCGTGCCGTGCAAGACGTTCAAGGTTATGGCTATACGCCCAGCACCTCTGGGAGCGCTTGTGAGGCGTGGCTAAAAACCTTCGCAATGACTCTTAATACTGGTAAGCAACTACCTCTGTCTGATGGGCGCTTCATCCCTGTACAGCCTACTAGCACTGCTGTTTGTCTGTCTTCAAAAATTGCCTGCCTGCCATCATCGCTGGCAGGACTCAAAAGTCTCAATCGGCTCGATAATGTGCTGGCGAGTGGTGAGTTACAGCGCATGCAGGCTGAGCCATTAGCGGCTGGCATCGTCACGCGTCTTGATGAAGGACTGCTGCGTGATATGAGCGGTAACTGGGTTGAGGGCACGATGAGTAATGTGTTCTATCAACTGTCAGAGCCAACACCCAGTATTAAGATTGATATAGACGCTCCTAATTATTTAACCACTGGTCAGTGGTATACGCCTTCTATGGCACAATCAGGTGTCGCAGGCGTCATGCGGCAGGTGATTATTGATGCTTTATCTGATACTGAACGGCCCGTCGTGATAAGGTCGTTACAAGATGAGGATTTACCCAGAGTAACTCAGTTTTTCTTTTGCAATGCGCTGCGCGGTATCATGCCAATGAGCAGCTTGAGGTTATTGTCAGGTGATATTGTGGATTTTGCCCCTATTTAATATTATTCGAAAAACTAAGTTTGTTATCGACAAATAGACACGCTAGCAATACCCACAAAAGCGATGAGTTTTAAGGCAGATAAATAAGCACCAACGACAAGTTAGTTCATAAGCTAAGCAAATACCATTGAAAATGGCACAGTTCAGTGCTAAATTCTAGCAAACATCTGCCTCGCGAGTTGCCATGAGTAAGCCTACACCTGAACGCCCTAATGAGTCACCACCCAATAAACAAGATAGCACTGTGGGAGAACGTGTCGACACCGCGCAACCGGACCCACAGCCAGTCAAAGAAGCGCCTGCGACAGATGTCTCGCTCATCAGCGGAGAGGGTAAGCCGCGTGAGTATAAAGTGGACAACCCCTCGTTCTTTATGCAGCGTGGTTATCAGGTGTTGCTCGTACTTGGGCTTATTGCCGCGTTTTTGTTGGTGATGGTCTATCAAACATTGTTTGGGCGTATTGAGCAGCCAGCGCAGATGGTCACCATTGAGAAGGGCCAGACCTATTATGGTTTGCTACCGCAGTGGCAACAGCAGATTCCGCTGTTTTCTGCTAGCGTTGCCAAGCTGTATATCAAGTCACAAGTTGATGCCCCACTCCATGCAGGTATTTACCAGTTACCAGAAAACCCCACCATGGCTGAGGCGCTGCAAGTGTTAGAGCAGGGCGCAAAAGCAGCGATGGTAAAAGTGCAGATTATCGAAGGGAAAACCTCTCAAGATTTGTATCAAACACTACGGGACAATAATGGTATCAAAAAAGAAGTCCTAACCGCTGATAGCGATAATACCAGTATTGCCCAAGCGCTAGATTTGGTCGGTATACTGCCATCTGCGGTGGTGAATAGTAGCGATCCCATTGTCAATCACAATCTGGAGGGCTGGTTTGCGCCTGATACTTATTATTACGGTGAAGGCACCAGTGATAAGCAGGTACTGACAGACTTGTATAAACGTCAGCAGCAAACCCTGACCGAAGCGTGGGAAAACCGGGCAGCAGACCTACCTTATAAGACGCCTTATGAAGCGCTGATCATGGCGTCCATTATCGAAAAAGAAACCAGTGTGGTGGAAGAGCGTCCATTGGTCGCTGCGGTGTTTAAAAATCGCTTGGATAAAGGCATGCGTATGCAAACAGATCCAACCATTATCTATGGGATGGGTAGCCGCTATGATGGCAATATTCGCCGTAAAGACATTGACGAAAAAACGTCATATAATACGTATCAAATCGATGGTTTGCCGCCAACGCCAATCGCGCTTCCCTCTGCCGCTTCTATCGAAGCGACTTTGCATCCAGCAGACAGTGACGCGTTATACTTTGTGGCGACTGGTACGGGCGGTCACAAGTTTACCAGTAGCTTGGCTGAGCACAATCAAGCGGTAAAAGAGTATTTGAGCGTCATGCGTGAGAAAAAATCACAAACGCCGCCACAGTAAGTTACTTTTTTGCGTACTGTTCATTAAGCAATTTATCATTTAATGAGTGTTATAAATATAATGCTCATGAGTGACATAAGGTCATATCATGTCAGCATCTGTACAAGAGCGTGTGTCTCAAACAATCTTGCCTACATCAACCAATGACACTGCGCCCAATCACGGGCGCTTTATCAGTTTTGAGGGTACCGAAGGCGTGGGTAAAACGACGGCTATTGAGCAGCTGTGCGCGCGTTTACAAGACAGCGGTATCGAATACCAGCGGACCCGTGAGCCAGGTGGTAGCCCGTTTGCGGAGCGGTTGCGTGCTATATTATTAGACCCTACAACCGATATTAATGACGATACAGAGCTATTGTTACTATTTGCGGCGCGCTGTGACCATATGCAGCAAGTGGTTCAGCCAGCGCTGCAACGCGGTACATGGGTGATATGTGATCGGTTTACCGACTCGACCATTGCCTATCAAGGTTTTGGTCGCGCGCATGGTGATGATGGGATGCGTGCTAAGATTGACACACTTATCAACCAGTTTGTGCCGCAGTTACCAGATTTGACCTTGTGGTTGGACTTGCCCGTATTAGAGGGGATGGCACGCGCCAACAAACGCGGTGCTGCCGATCGATTTGAGCAGCAGGCTACGGAGTTTTTTACTTGGGTACATAAGGGGTTTAGTGCCCTTGCTACTGAGTACCCTGCGCGGATACAGCGTGTTGATGCATCAGGCACTGCTGATGACGTTAGCGCGCGAGTGTGGCAAACGGTGCAGGACAAGTTAGCGGCTCCCTAACTGAAATGTACTCTCAAAAATCACTGAAGCATTGAAAAAGCCCCAACATCGCGTTGGGGCTTTTACGTTTTATTACCGTTTAGACGGTCGTTAATGGTCTGTCAGTTATTACTTGTCTACGTTGTTGTCTGTATTTTGACGCTCAGCATTTTTCGTGATATCGACGTCAGAGCTGACAGTATGGTCTTGGTTAGAGTCGGGTAGGCGGTTTGGGTCAAGCGAACCTTTTTTGTTTTTAGGAGCGCTGCCATTGCCATTGGTACTGCTGTTATTGGCCGTTTTGTTCTTTGACGTTGCCGTCGCATTGGCTGACATTACCCCTTTATTTGCGGTATCAGTTAAGGCCTCTTTTGGCTCTGTCGCTTTGTCATTAGCCACTTTTGCTGCGCTAGGGGATTTAGACTCCGAGCTGTCGTTTGGTTTAGTTGACGAGTCACTAACCGCATGTGGCGTCGTGTCTTTTTCGCTGTCTACTAGTGCCTCTGGTTTGATAGCATTATTACTATCATCGCTCAGCTCCTTTTCTTTGCGTTTTTCAGGTGCTTTTGAATTGGACTCAAAGTTAGCGTCTGCGGTCAGACGGGCTTGTTCTTGCTTAGCCGTTACATCTACTGGCTTTGGTTGCACCTCATCCTCTACCACTAACGAGATAAGCTTGCGATCACGTGGCACAGTACCATCAAATTTATCGGTAAAGACATGCAGCTTACCTTCTTTGTCGATGGTATAAAGCGGTACAAACTGTTTGTTGTCGGCTTTGTATTGCTCAAAGCTGTAGCTATCAGTGATATTGGTAATTTTGATACGGGCTTTTTTTGACAGCATGCTGGCAAGCTTGGTGTAAGTGACGTCTTTGCCAAACAGCCACTGTGAGTGGAAGTTTGACTGCTTGTCCTCACGCTCGCTTCTGACTTTTTCATCACTGAATTTAAGACGGTATAATTTACGCTCACCGAATTCATGACGGTAATGAATCTCAGACAAGGTGTTCATCTCTTTATCCATACTCATGGCAAACAGACGACCAATACCGATAAGGTCAAGATGATGATCTGCATGATCAGAGATGGGGTTACCAAAATAAGTACGCAAACCACTCATGCGGGCACGAGCAATATTGGTATAGTTATTGTGGGCGACGATGACGTCAAACCCTTGATCTTTTAAAGAGGTGGCGATCAAAAGGGCGATTGGGTTTGACCCAACGATAAGGATACCATTGGTCTCAGGCTCACGGACCCCAAGTAAATTGCCGATCACTTTTGCCCCCAAGCCCTGAATCATCACCGTACCGATGATCACCATAAATACCAAAGGCACCAGTAGCTCAACCCCTTGGATATCATACTCTTGCAAGCGAATGGCAAACAATGATGAAATCGCAGCAGCGACGATACCGCGAGGTCCAATCCAGCTGATCATCAGTTTTTCATTGGTCCTGAGGTTTGAGCCAATAGCCGATGCCCACACCGATAAGGGGCGTGCCACAAACATCACGATAGCAAGTAGGACCAAGCCTGCGAAGCCGACGCTCAATAAACTTGCCAGCTCCACACGGGCGGCCAAAATAATAAAGAGCACAGAAATCAGTAGGATGGTTAATGACTCGTTAAACTCTAAAATCGTCTCGCGGGGGAACTTTGGCCAGTTCGCTAAGGCCACACCCAGCACAGTCACGGTCAATAGGCCAGACTCGTGCTCTAAATGGTTGGAGATAGAAAATAACACCAAGACGAAGGCAAGAGTAAACACATTACGCAAAAATTCTGGAATCATATGACGGCGCATCAAAAACGCCAGTAACCAAGCACCAGCCATACCAAGAGCCGTCGCCAGTATCACAATTTTGGCAAACAGTAAGATACTGCTGGCTTCACCGCCTGAGATAATATACTCATAGACCAATACCACCGCGATAGCGCCGATTGGGTCAATGATAATCCCTTCCCACTTTAGGATATTGGAGATCGTCTTATTAGGGCGCACACTACGCAGTAGCGGCATGATCACGGTCGGACCAGTGACGCACACTAGGGCGCCAAACAATAAGGCGATCAGTGGGTCGACATCGAATAACAAATAAGTCGATAACGCGACGATAGCAATGGTGATCAGGACGCCAACCGATACCAGCATTTGCACCACAGTACCGTGTTGTTTAATCTCGTCAAACTCTAAGGTTAGCGAGCCTTCAAACAAGATAATCGCCACCCCCAAAGAGATGAAAGGGAACATCAGCTCCCCCAGTACCAAATCAGGGTCGAATACACCGAGCACTGGCCCAACAATAATGCCAATCAGTAATAAAAATAAAATGGACGGTTGCTTTAAATACCAAGCCAACCATTGGGCGGCAATGCCAATCCCAACCACGCCGGATAATAATAGGGCGGTATCCATAAGTTAATCCTTTTGTAATCTTGTCATATTTTATATCTATCAATCGCTTTTATAAAAAGGGCCGGCAGTGTCATCAATGAGATACCAGTACTGTTTATAAAGTTTGAGCTACAGTAACGCTAGCCGTCATGAGATAAAACAGGCGCTAGATATGATATATATACTATAAAGTAGTAAAGACAAAAGCATTCCTAAATACTTCTAGATATATAGAGTCACGTTAGAAATGCAAAAGATGAAAAATAAGGGTAATGATTGCCAATCTGATAAACTTATAGTTAGTAAAATTAACTTTTGTTTGTTTATAAAGTCATTTGGCTTGCTATCATAACATGGTTTTATTTCATACCTATCATGGCTGCTCTGACCACGATATCGTCGTTCAGCTATAAAACGGGATCAGGTAATGATGAAATAACTGCGCTCTAGGTGCTCTTGTGCTGTCGAAACCATGACAAGATTACGTTACTATTTATCATACAGTAGCCGTGTTTATCCTGCACGTTCGAGTACAACACTCGTTTTGACGTAATTGGATATTGATACAGCCGCTGTGAAAACTTTATCCCAGCAGCACTATGTCGCTTTAAAAACGTTTTAACGGTAGTAAACTGACTCATAGCGTTTAAGGCCATACTTTTTAAGATTATTTAATACAAATTACTACCAATAATAGCCAAAAATGGCCCTTAACAATAATAATTAACCACTCATATGGAAGACGATATGCCTATCAATATGTTTACAGCGCACGCTAAATTTGGAATACAGCATTGGTTGCAACGTGGCGCGTTGGCGCTTGCCGTCAGCACGGCGATGGTTTCTGGCATCACTGCCACGACCATAACCAATGCACAAGCAGCAGTAACCACGGCAGACTTTTCTGGCTTGGTACAACAAGTCACGCCAGCGGTTGCTCGCGTGAATGTTACAAAAACGGTGAGTGAGGCCGAGCTTGCCAAGGCGCAGACGGCAGAGTTACTGCGGCAGTTCTTTGGTGATCGTCTGCGCATCCCCGATCAGGCCACCACGCCTGCGATTGAACACGCTTATGGCACTGGATTTTTTGTCACATCTGATGGTTATATGCTGACCAACCATCATGTGGTAGCGGGTGCTGATAATATTACTGTCACGCTCAATGATAGAACGGAGCTTGATGCGACCTTGGTTGGTAGTGATGAGCGCTCAGATGTGGCGGTACTAAAAGTAGTAGGTAGTCAGTTCCCAGCGCTGCCTATTGGTGATTCAAATGCCTTGAAAGTCGGGGAGCCTGTGCTAGCGATTGGTTCACCATTTGGTTTTGATTATTCAGCGTCTGCTGGTATCGTCAGTGCCAAGTCCCGCAGCTTTTCTCGTGAGACTAGTGTGCCGTTTATCCAAACAGATGTGGCACTAAATCCGGGCAACTCAGGCGGCCCACTATTTAACCAGCGCGGTGAAGTCATTGGTATTAACTCACGTATTTTTAGTGGGACGGGCGGTTATATGGGTCTGTCGTTCTCCATTCCGATTGACGCTGCCATGGACATCTATGAGCAATTAAAGACAGAGGGAGAAGTGGTACGGGCCTATTTAGGAATTTATCCACAAGATATCGATCGTAATTTGGCCGAAGCTTATAACTTAGACCGTCCGCAAGGCGCTTTATTGACACGGGTATCGCCGGACTCACCCGCACAAAAAGCCGGGCTAAAACCTGGTGATATTATTTTACAATATAACAATGTGCAAATTATGCGCGCCTCAGATTTATTGAACTTGCTCAATCGTGCCAAACCTAGCGATACATTTCGTGCCCAGATTCAGCGTAATGGTAAGCAGATGATCGTCAGCGGTAAACTCACTTATGCGCCCAATGATGTCAGAGCCCAAGGCGGCGATCAGCAAAATGATGACATACAATTAGGCCTGCGTTTGCGTAATTTGACTGCTGATGAGCAAGCAGAAATCGCCGTGGACAATAAAACGGGTATCTTGGTTACCGCGGTTGATCCGACGGGGCTGGCGGCGCGCTCAGGTATCTTGGCAGGGGATGTGATTACCAATTTTCACCAAAAGCCGATTCAGAAAGTCACTGATTTTTCCAGTGCTATCTCATCATTGCCCAAAAAAGGTGTGGTGACCATTGAGGTGATTCGCCAAGGCATCCCTGCTATTATCGGCCTCCGTATTGAGTAACAGTGATATGGTACAGGTATAAAGATGACCGGTAAAAACAGCGTGGCAGTATTCAAACAGGTGTGCCCATAGAATTATTCATAGCGATAGTGGCAATCGGCACGCGAGGATTGCCTTTTCGTTTGTATCGTCCCACGATCGATGTGTTGAAAATTCGTTAACCGTGTCCAAGATTCTGATGTATATTTGCATTGGGCTTACTAATGACCAAGGGTTTAATCTATTACGTTGCAAGGTTAAAGCCCAGTATCTATAATTTATAAACAATAAAAAAGACGCTTGATTTGTTATTCACTGATTATATTGAACGTTAATTGATTGATAGCGGTCAAATCAAAATATGCTACACTAGCAGGCGTTTTTATTATTATATGTTTATTATTTAATCGCTATGATCAGTAACGGACGGAAATAACGTCAATACCGATTTGAGCGCATAAAATTTATGCAGCGTACGCCATAATAATAAGCAAACATTTAGCATTACTATCAAGCAAGATAACGGCCATATTGTTTATGAATGCACCTATGATGAGTGCCGACATAAACACGCGGAGGTTGGCACTTGCAAACGACCTATCATGTGACAGCTTTGAAAAAAGCTAGGATAATACAGTAAGGCACGGTTATGAGCACAGCATACGACGAGATCAAAACCCGACTACAAGGCTCAATGGTAGCTTTGGTAACGCCCATGCATCCTGACGGCACGGTTGATTATAAACGTCTGGCAGACCTCATAGATTGGCAGATTGAGCAAGGCACCCATTGTCTCGTTGCGGTCGGTACCACTGGCGAGTCGGCGACATTGTCTATGCAAGAGCATAGCGATGTTATTCGCTATTTTGTACAGCATGTCAAAGGTCGTGTACCGGTCATCGCTGGTACAGGTGCTAACAACACGATGGAAGCCATTAAGTTGACTCAAGATGCGGCGGATGCTGGTGCAGACTGCGCGTTATTGGTCGCGCCTTATTATAATAAGCCGCCCCAAGAAGGTTTATATCAGCATTATAAAGCAATCGCAAAAGCGGTGAATATCCCGCAGATGCTTTACAATGTGCCTGGTCGTACGGTCGTTGATATCGCTCAAGAAACCGTTGAGCGCTTAGCCGATATAGACAATATCGTAGCGATTAAAGATGCGACAGGTTCAGTGGTCCGCGGTGAGCAATTGATCAAAGCCGTTGGTGACAGAATGGTGGTGTTATCTGGAGATGATGGCACGGCACTTGAGCTAATGAAGTTTGGCGGCAAAGGGAATATCTCAGTGACAGCCAATGTGGCGCCAAAAGCCATGAGTGAGACCTTTGGTGCAGGCTTACGCGGCGATTTTGACACGGCTAATAAAGTACATGATGTGGTCAAGCATTTACACCGTGACTTATTTATCGAATCAAGCCCTATTCCCGCAAAGTATGCCCTCAATAAAATGGGTATGATAGATACGGGTATTCGCCTGCCATTAGTCTGGCTGGCTGAGCAACATCATGCGACCATCGATGACGCCCTAGTACGTGCAAACTTACTATAAAAATTTTGCTGATAAATGCTAAGTCAGTTAGTGATGACGTAGGCTTAGCAACCGCTTATAAGATTTTATCAAACGATAAGTCCATTGCCCAAATAAGCAATACTTGCTAATTCAGAGAGATAACATGATGAAGACATCATCAACGACTACAAAGATATTCCCTGTCATGCTCACCATAATCATGGGAAGCACCTTAGTGTTGAGCGGTTGCCAAGCAACGAAAAACTTACTTGATAAACGTGACAATGGTAGCTTAGAGTATCAGCAAAGCAAAAAGCTTGCACCCGTAGAGCTGCCGGCTGATCAAGAAACCGCGCCTTTTGTACCTTTGTACCCAACCCCTAATGCGGGTGCGAACACGCTCAAACTACAAAACGAGTCAGGTAGCCAGTATCAACTGCCAAAGCCTCAACGTGCTGTCAGTAATCCTTCAAATTAAACCTATTTCTCTATTTATACCACTGCCTTTTTACTGTTATTCATTACACTGTGATTGATGCAGTAATATAAGACCTTAGTGGTAGCTGCGCGTTTTTACCACATAAGCTTGAACGAACAGGAACCCCCACAATGCAAAAGCAACAACTGCTGTATAAAGGCAAAGCCAAGTCTGTCTATGAAACAGAAGACAACGATCTTTTGATTTTACACTTTCGTGATGATACCTCAGCGCTTGATGGTAAGCGTATCGAACAATTAGCCCGCAAAGGCGTCGTCAACAATCGCTTTAACGCCTTTATCATGCAAAAATTGGCTGATACTGGTATCGAAACGCATTTCGAAAAGCAGTTGTCTGAAGACGAAGTGTTGGTCAAGCGTTTAGACATGATTCCCGTTGAGTGCGTGGTTCGTAACTTTGCGGCGGGTAGTTTGGTTCGTCGTTTGGGCTTGGAAGAAGGGCAAGCGTTGACACCGTCTACTTACGAGCTGTTCTATAAAGATGATGCGCTCGGTGATCCGATGGTGAATGAGTCCCTTTCTGTCTCTTTGGGTTGGGCAACAAAAGCGCAATTGGCAAAGATGGAAGAACTGACTTATCAAGTCAACGATGTGTTAAAAGCACTGTTTGATGCAGGCGATTTAATTTTGGTAGACTTTAAGCTCGAGTTTGGGGTATTCCATGATCGTATTGTTTTAGGCGATGAGTTCTCACCAGATGGCTGCCGTATTTGGGATAAGACTACCAAGAAAAAGTTAGACAAAGACCGTTTCCGCCAGTCGTTGGGCGATGTGATCGAAGCTTATGAAGAAGTCGCTAACCGTATTGGTGTGCCCTTAAGCTAAGCGTTTTATTTGAGCTTTTTGCCAATAAAATAAAAGGACTGAGCCATGTGCTCAGTTTTTTTATGCAAAAAATTACTGAATCGTTATGAAATGCGCACGATGTAGGCGGCGCACTGTTTCTATAATAAAGCTTCATTACTCAGCTAGGAGACTCAGCTTTTATGTCTAACCCTACACTGTCTACATCTATAACCAAAACAGTACTTGAGCCGATCTGGTTTACTCGACCCACCTGTGTGGTTGCTGCTGATTTGGTGGGGAAAGTGCTATGTAGGAAGCTGGTAGATACCGATGGCGTACCTAAAGTATTGCGTATGCGTATCTCAGAAACCGAAGCTTATGTTGGAGAGGGTGACCCTGCCTGTCATTCGCATGCGGGTAGCCGGACAGCGCGTACTGAAATTATGTATAAGCAAGGCGGCGTGTTTTATGTCTATTTGACTTACGGTATCCATCATATGCTCAACGTCATCACTGCTACCGCAGAATCTCCTGAGTCCGTGCTGATACGAGCTGGGTTTTTGACAGAGGACAGTGACCGTCTGCTAGATGAGCAATTGCTAAGATTAGACAAACAGCTCACTCATCTCAAGCAGTTTGCCGGTCCAGGAAAACTGACCAAGCGGTTGCAGATTGATCGGCAGTTATATGGCAAACCTGTCGCACCTATTTCAGGAGTGTGGATAGAAGATGATGGCTGTGCGCCGCCGATATCATTGCGTCCACGCATTGGTATCGACTATGCTGGTGACGCCAAAGATTGGCTATTACGCTATACATGGACTGATCACCCATCTTTATCTAAAAAGTAGTAAGCGCGATCTATGTTAATTTTATGCTAGCCGTATTTTAGGAGACAGACTATGTATAAGCTGACGGTTTTTATCCCCCATGAGGCATTAGAGCCAGTAAAGTCGGCTCTGTTTGCCGCTGGTGCTGGCACGATTGGCAACTATGAGCAGTGCTGTTGGCAAGTACAGGGAACAGGACAGTTTAAGCCCTTGGCGGGCAGTACACCGTATATCGGCGCGCATGATAGACTCGAAAACGTCGCTGAATGGCGGGTTGAGATGGTTGTTGAGAAAGCAGCGATTCATGCTGTCATCACTGCATTAAAAAAAGCACATCCTTATGAGACGCCCGCTTATGATGTGATAAACGTCCTAGATTTTTAAGGGTTCTGACGCTTTTGAGTATCTACCTTTTTAATAAGGTAAAAAAAGATCAAATACACCAGGGGCTGGTATATTTGACCAAAAGTCATCACTAGGTTGGTGATGTCAAAATCTCAACTTCTTTTTAAATCAATGATGCTTATTGTGCTTATACTTGCTTTTATGTTTGCCACTATTTTTATGTTTGTCTTTTTTGTAGTGGTCTTTTTTATATCTATCTTTTTGTCCATTATTAGACCAAGAGGTTCTATTTGAGTTGATAAGTCTGAGACTAGGATAAGTGTACCTAAGCTCATAGTTTTGATTGTTCTTTCTGGCATGGGCGATGAGGGCGCGATTACCACGATAGTCATCAGACTTGATATCCATAACCTGATAGCCTTTACGGCGTAAGTCCTGACGCAGCTGCTGACTGACACGATTGTAATTCACAGTGCTGTTATTGTTATCACGATATATAGGTCGGTTGTCATAACCTGGACCTACAACGGTACAGCCGACGGTAGTGCCTAATAATATGGCCACAAGGCCAGTAGATATCACTGTCTTAAATGAGAAAGACTTTAGAATGTCCATAATTCAATATCCTATTATGTTTTCAAGTTGCTCGCTATGATGGTTTCTTGTGTCAGCGAAAAGCGTAAGGCACTTTGTGAGTTTCTGGTACGGTAGGATTTGTAGAACGACGACGCTATTGTTTATTTGACAGCGTACAGTAGTGACAGCCCTTTCTTCAAAACCTATCATGGAGTACTTGGAAACTTTGAAACGTTTTCTTACATTATCTATGATAAGGGACAAAGATTGATAGTAAGTGTCGTTTGCGTTAATAAGTTGTAATTGATTGATAAAATGTAAGTCTTGTAAGCATATGCTTACATTCAATGACGCTTACGCGACTTAACAGCAGAACAAGAATTAGGCATTATAGCTACACGGCATTAGGGAATGTGACTCAAGGATTGAGTTGACCGCATTAAGGATAATGATTCATTTACTGGCATCAGGATGATAAAAGTAAATGAAGTAAAGACACATAACCTGTGCTGATAGCAGTAGTAAATACTGCTAGACGTAGTAAAAAGGGCAGGATGCCCAGTATCACAATGTACTGAATATTATGCAAGGATGCATAGGACGCAGTGGTGATAGGTAACATGGATAGTTAACAATAAAACCGCATAACATTCGTTGCTATGCGGTTTTATCGTGTCTGGGAGGTGCTCATTGGTCTTCTAACACAATGACGCAAATATTTTACACCAAGCGTATCTTCTCTTTATCTCTAGGAAAGGAATCTTTAGGAGAGGGTCGACACCAATAAAAAACCGCATGGCGCTCCATGCGGTTTTTTTACGTTAACTGTTTAAACAATATATAAAACGGTACCACTCAAAATTTATGAGTCAGCAATTCGCTACCTTAGTAATCAGTAGTTATTTTCACGACGCCAATCATCGACTTCACGTTCAGCATCTTCTTTCGCATGACCATAGCGCTCTTGTACGCGGCCGACCAGCTTATCACGGCTACCTTCGATATGGGTCATATCATCATCTGTCAGATCAGCCCATTGTTGTTTAACCGCGCCTTTCATTTGGTTCCATTCGCCTTTTAGAGTATGTTCATTCATTATTGTAATCCTTATTTTATTATGTCATTTAGTATGAATTTTTTCACGAACGCTTTGTTCAGCAGCTATCGATTTAATCTAGCTGGTGATCTCTAATATAGGCACTCCTAATTGCCTTGTCTGTATACCCAGTGTTTAGAGTGTTGCACCATTATAGGAATCTGCACGACTGTGTTATGGGCCGCCTATTTATGTAATCCGTAGCGCTCTTCTAGATAAAGTAGGTAAAGAGCGTAAACGAACTGCGTCAGAAACGCTGCTGTCATGAGCGCCATTAAGCGCATGGCCTTTAGAGGGAGGAGTAGCGCTAAAAACTTAATCATAGACTTAACAGTTAAATGGCTATAAGCTTATAGCTGAAATAATAATGATTTTTAATGGTCGCTTTATAAAGCTAGGATAGATCGATAGTGGAGGCCCTTAACCCAATGGATTTGACCGATACTATGATCGAAGCACCTAAAGAAACCAAGCGTGAGCAAGCAAAAGCCAGAACTTGCCGTGCCTTACTAAAAAGTGCGTTGCAGTTGTACAGCCTAGAAGGGGCTCAAGGCATGAGCATGAACAAAATTGCGAAAGGGGCGGGTATTGCTCAGCCAAGTTTTTATAATCATTTTGAGAGTGTAGAGGCGCTGGAAAACGAGTTATGTGCCCAGTTAAAAGACAGCTATCTATCGCCCATGCGGATGGCGTGGATAAACATGCTAAAGGACTATGCAACGCTTACTAATGAGCAGTTTACCCAGCGTTGTCAGCAGTGCCTTACTATGATTTTTGATTCTGCTTTTCAAAATATCGCGCTGTTCCAGCATTTGCTCGAAGATCGTCCGCGATTTAGTGCCAACCGTTTTAGTACCAATCCAGAAAACCAGACCTCCTCAAACACGGGCCTAGGCAATCTCATCATAGAGATACAAGCAGAGTGGACAGAGATATTTATTCAGGGATTACGGTTGTCCAACCGCTCTTTTGAACGTAGTGCTGTCAATCTTTGTGTCGATAGCGCGGCTGCCCAAGTTCACGAATTGATTGTGGGCTGTCATCAGCAGCGTTATTCAAGGCAACAAGCGATTGCCACATTGAGCACAAGTTTTGATACGCTGTTCGCCAATTTTTGCAAGGACGCAACCCTAGTGAGTCATGACGTAGATCGTGAAAGCTAGGATTTTAAAAAAAGGGAGCATGACTATGACCATCACAACGGCTACAACCTCGGCCAATGAACAGACACATTTTAGAACTTGTACCTTATGCGAAGCGATGTGCGGTGTCGAAATAAAACACGATGGTGACAAAGTTTTATCGATCAAAGGGGATAAAGGTGACCCATTCTCCAAAGGTTATATTTGTCCCAAGGCGACAGCCTTGCAGGATTTGCATGAAGATCCTGACCGTTTGCGCCAGCCTGTCGAAAGAACGGCGGATGGTTGGAAAACAATCAGTTGGTCAGAAGCCTTAGATAAAGTTGCTACAGGCATTCAGTCTATACAGCAAAAATACGGCCAAAATGCGTTTGGCGTGTATTTGGGTAATCCTAACGTACACAACATGGGCGGTATGTTGACCGTTAAGCAGCTACTTACTGGCTTAAAAACGCGTAGTCGCTTTTCTGCGACCTCGATTGATCAGTTGCCGCACCATATCGTCAGTATGCACTTGTTTGGCCATATGCTGCGTATTCCCGTCCCTGATGTGAATCGCACACAATATATGCTCATCATTGGTGGTAACCCACTGGCCTCTAACGGCAGTATCATGACCGCGCCAAACATGCGCCAAAAGCTAAAAGACATCAAAGCCCGTGATGGTAAAGTGGTTGTGATTGACCCAAGGCGTACCGAAACGGCAAATATCGCAAGCGAGCATCACTTTATTCGCCCTGCAACAGACGTATTACTGTTACTGGCCATGCTCAATGAGATTTATGCGCAAGGCTATGCCAAGGTAGACAGTAGAGCGGCGATGTTGGCACCAGAGATTGGGCGCATCGCAGACTTTGCCAAAGACTATAATGCTGAGTCCGTGGCAGGTATTACGGGCATTACTGCAAACGAGATCAAACGACTGGTTAAAGAGTTTTGTGAAGCCGAAAGCTCGGTCTGTTATGGTCGCATGGGTATATCGGTGCAAGCGTTTGGCTTGTTAAGTCAATATCTGTCTATGGTCATTAACATCGTGGCGGGACGTTTAGATGAAGTGGGCGGACTCATGTTCCCCAACCCTGCCGTCGATGTGGTGAATAGCTCGGGCCCAGGCTATTTGGGCAAACGCCACAGCCGCGTGAGCAATCTTCCTGATTTTAATGGCGAGTATCCAGTTGTTGCGATGGCGGATGAGATGTTGGTAGAAGGGGAGGGGCAGTTAAAAGGTTTTATGAGTGTGGCCGGTAACCCTGTCCTCAGTACCCCTAACGGCGAGAAACTAGACGCCGCATTGTCAGAGCTAGAGTTCATGGTGTCGCTTGATTACTTTGTGACTGAGACCAGTCGTCATGCCCATATTATTTTACCGCCCGTATCACCACTCGAGCGTGATCATTATGACGTCACGTTTAATGGCTTTGCCGTGCACAATGTTGCTAAGTACTCGCCTGCCTTATTTAGCAAAAAGGACAATGAAAAGCACGATTGGGAGATTTATCTAGCACTGGCAGACCGCCTAGATAAAGACGCGCCAGAAGCAACACAAAAAGAACGTGCCGCGACAAAAGCGTTTGGGCCGAAGTTCTTGCTTGAGCAGGGTCTTAAATATGGGCCTTATAAAGAAGTCACATTGGATACGCTGATAGACAACCCACACGGCATGGATTTGGGGCCATTGCACCGCATGTTGCCGGAGGCCATCAAACACGCCGACAAGCAAATCAATCTCAATGTTGATTTTTATCAGGCAGATGTGGCACGTGTCAAAGAGATGATGCAGCAGTATGATCATAATGAGATCTTACTCATTGGTCGTCGCCATGTGCGCAGCAACAATTCATGGTTGCACAACAGCCACCGATTGGTAAAAGGAAAGTCCCGTTGTACGCTAATGCTGCATCCGAAAACGGCAGAGCAGCACAGTATTAAAGACGGTCAAAACGTCAGAGTCACTTCTCGAGTGGGCAGCGTGGTCATTGCCGCAGAAGTAACCGATGAGCTGATGCCAGGCGTAGTTAGTATCCCGCATGGATTTGGTCACGGCCGTAAAGGTGTGCAGCAGAGGATTGCTCAAGCGCATGCGGGGGTGAGCGTCAACGATCTGACAGATGATGCTTTTATCGATCAATTAAGCGGTAACGCGGCAGTCAATGGCGTGCCAGTACAGCTAGAGGCAATCGCGCCAGCCGCGCTTGATTTAGCAACGGACCATTTAGAAACAGCCAAGTCTGATGCCGAATCCAGCAATGCGGCGTAAACTGCATGAGAGCTATTTAATTTGAATAAGTTTGAATAAGCAGGGCGTTTATATAAAGCGCCTTTTTTATGCTGTGGCTCCAACAAAATCAAAATCGACGGTGGGCGTCTCACCCTGTATCAGCAGGCTGATGGCTTTGGCAGAGCCACAAGCATGGGTCCAACCTAACGTACCATGTCCTGTATTGAGCCATAGATTGTCAAAGGTGGCAGAAGCGTTGTGACTACCATGTTTGATTTGACCGCAGTGCGCGCGACCAATCAACGGCACGTTCGATGGCGTCATCGGACGCAGTCCTGTCCAGTATTGCACCGAACTTGCGATGATGCCTTTTGGAAATAACTGCTGTACGCGGCGTGTAATGGCCGCACAGCGCGTCGGATTTAACTCTAAATTGTAGCCATTAAACTCGGCTGTTCCCGCCACCCGTAGTTTATCTCCCAGCCGCGAGGTGACCAGCTTAAATTCATCATCAATCAAGCTAACAAAAGGCGCTAAATGCGGGGCACGAGGATTAACAGCATAAGTGGCGGAATAGCCCTTTGCAGGAAAAATAGGCACGTGAATCCCCAATGGTTTTAGCAGTGACACGCTATGGCTACCAAGCGCAATGACATGACTGTCAGCACTAAAGGTTTGCACATTTTCACCGGCTGGGCGAATGGTAACGCTGTGTACGTGCGGGCGCGTAGTATGCGCATCCGTATTGAGTGCTAAGATCTCAGTGTCATACAAAAAATGTACGCCAGCCTCTATGCAGCGCTGTGCGAGCCGTTGCGTAAATAAGTGGGCATTGCCGGACTCATCGCGGCTGGTATAAGTCGCACCAGTAAGCTTGTGAGCTATCGGATAGAGCGCTGGCTCTAAGTTGACCGCGTTATTGATGTCAATCACATGGCGTTCACAACCGAGTGCTTGCATGCGCTCAGTGGGAGCAATAGCAGCCTCAAACTCTGCCTGACTGGTGTAAAAGTGCATAATACCGCGTGTTTGCTGCTCGTAATTGATACCGATATCCGCTCGTAGCTGCTGCAAAGCATCTCTTGAATACAGTCCCAAACGCACCATTTGTACCAGATTGGCATCGGCTCGTTCAGCACGGCATTCTTGCAAAAACTGCATGGCCCATTTAAGCTGCGCTTTATCAGCACGCAAGCGGTAGAGCAGTGGCGCATCTTCTCTAAACAGCCATTTGAGGGCTTTCATGGGGGTGGCAGGATTGGCCCAAGGAGTGGCGTGTGAGACCGATATCTGACCACCATTCGCAAACGAGGTCTGCATGCCTGCGGCAGGCTCACGCTCAATCACGGTCACATCATAGCCTGCTTGACGTAGATACCATGCGGTGGTCACGCCCACCACGCCTGCTCCGAGTACCGCGATATGTGTCATAGGACGCTCTGCTGTGTTTTTTGTGACTGTTAAACCTGTCATCAGCGACCGGTGACTAGGGTTGCTTTTTGTTGACGCTAATTTTAACGACTGCTACTTCTGGGCCGTTATTTTGGACGCGCGACATCTATTTGTAGTGCGGCTGGTAAATCCAATATCGTCAGCGCGCTTTCTGCCAACTGTTCAGGACGCGCGACGACGAGAGCAATAAAACCGTTTTCTTTTTCCATCGCATTGACCACTTGGATCTTATCGAGCTTGTCACCGGCTGCCGGTACCTCGCCACTTCCTTGGACATAGTGCAAAAATGCCTTGGGTGCTGACTTAAAATAAATACGGGCAATGACTTCTTGTCCCAAATAACAGCCTTTATCGTAGTCCATACCGCCGCGCTGATGCAGACGCAGCTCTTGGGGCTGGAACTCACTTTGGGTAGCTGCGACTATCCAATAGTTACCGGTGGCGATACTACATTCCATCCACGCCTGAGTATCCTCAAACGTATTATGGTCATCTTTGTGGCTAAAAGTTGGCTCGTCTGCCAGCACACAAGGATAAATCGCGGTCGGTGCACTGGTATCAAACTTTGAAAACGCGCCGTATTTATTCAGATGAGCTTTTAAAGCATCAGCGCAATCGGCGCTGATGACCACATCAAAATGCTTTTCTGCTTGTTTTTTAATCCAAATACCAAATTCAATGCGTCCCTTTAAGTTACCGATGGCGGCTGCCTGATAGCTGAGTCCGAGCTTGGTAACATCACATGTTAACTGACCTTGAAGAAATTTTTCGGCATCCTCACCTTGGATAGTGAGTTGAGCGAACTGTGGTAACGCGGGTGTCTGTGAAGCTTGAGTCATTATTATTATCCTTCTAATGGAAGTTTATTCATTAAAGATTATGGGTATTAAATTGATACGATAAAAAACAGCGAATACAATACTAAATGAGACTAAGAAGAGTACCACAAAAAATAGGGTCATAAAAAATGTCATCGTTACGCCATAAATTGGGTATCGCGGCCATTTTTCAACGGTACAAATTGGTTAAAGATGTTGAGTTACGGTACAATGTTGACTCTATACCACCCTAATTTATGATGGCTGCCGAGGAAATGATGAGCTTACCAAATTGCCCTAAATGTGATGCTGAATATACGTACGAAGATGGTGCGTTACTGGTATGTCCTATGTGTGCTCATGAGTGGACAGCGGCTGAGACCAATGCGGCGCAGGCAGAAGAACAGGATGCTGTCATTCGTGATGCTGTCGGCAACGAGCTACAAGACGGTGATGCGGTCACCGTGATTAAAGACTTAAAAGTCAAAGGCTCTTCTACCATCATCAAAGTCGGTACAAAAGCAAAAAGTATCCGTTTATTGCCGGACGCGACCGATGGACATGATATCGATTGTAAACTGGATGGTTACGGTCCGATGAAACTGAAATCGTCTGTGGTTAAAAAAGCTTAAAACCTCAAATTTTCTTAAAAGATTTGATGATAAACAACGACAAAACTGATGTCAGTTTAGAAAATATAAAACCTATAAGTAGAGAATAACTATGAGTACAAAAAACGAACAGCTCTTTGCGCAAGCCCGCAAGCATATCCCAGGTGGCGTCAATTCGCCCGTCCGTGCCTTTGCAGGGGTTGGTGGTACGCCCATATTCATGCACCGTGCCAATGGCAGCAAAATTTATGACACCGAAGACAATGCTTATATTGATTATGTTGGCTCATGGGGGCCCATGATTTTGGGTCATGCGCATCCAAAAGTGATCGACGCGGTCAAAAAAGCCGCCGATGATGGCCTAAGCTTTGGGACGCCAACGCCGTTTGAAACCACTGTGGCTGATAAGATTTGTGACATCGTGCCGAGTGTTGAGATGATTCGCATGACCAGCTCAGGCACAGAGGCGACCATGAGCGCGATTCGTTTGGCACGCGGTTACACCCAGCGTGATAAAATCGTCAAATTCGAAGGCTGCTACCATGGGCACTCAGACAGCCTGCTGGTAAAAGCAGGATCAGGCATGCTTGATATTGGTGAGCCAACGTCAAAAGGTGTGCCCGCAGACTTTGCCAAACACACCATCACCATTCCTTATAATGATCCACAAGCGATCAAAGACTGTTTTGAAAAATGGGGTGACGAGATTGCTTGCGTTATCTTGGAGCCTATCGCTGGTAACATGAACATGGTCATGCCGACGCAAACGTTTCATGACACGCTGCGTGCCCAGTGTACCGCTCACGGCGCTGTGCTGATTTTTGATGAAGTGATGACAGGCTTTCGTGTTGGGCTTGGCGGTGCGCAAGCGCATTTTGGTATCACGCCTGACTTGACTTGTTTTGGTAAAATCATCGGAGCAGGCTTGCCGGTGGGGGCGTTCGGCGGTAAAGAAGAGATCATGTCTTGTATCGCACCACTTGGCGGTGTCTATCAAGCCGGTACATTATCAGGCAACCCACTAGCGATGCGTGCTGGTATTGCAATGTTTGAGGATTTAACGGTTGAGGGTTTTTACGATGAGCTTGCTGCAAAAGTAGACAAACTGATTGAGGGTTTTCAAGCCGCTGCTGACAAGCATGGCATCAACCTTCGTACCAATAAATTGGGCGGTATGTTTGGTATGTTTTTTGTCAAAGACGCCACAACCGAGACGCCAAAAAACTTCGATGACGTCACACAGTGCGACATGGACGTGTTCAACACTTTCTTCCATGGCATGCTCGATCGCGGTATTTATCTGGCACCGTCTGCTTATGAAGCAGGCTTTATGTCTATCAAGCACAGTGCTGAAGATATTGACGCCTCGATTAAAGCGGCCGATGAAATTTTTGCAGAAATGGCAAAGAACTAATTCATTGTTCAAACTATCAG
The DNA here is from genome assembly GCF_021023115.1 of Psychrobacter sp. CCUG 69069. NCBI lineage: Bacteria > Pseudomonadati > Pseudomonadota > Gammaproteobacteria > Moraxellales > Moraxellaceae > Psychrobacter > Psychrobacter sp. CCUG 69069. The sequence continues at coordinate 124,838 of NZ_QQAI01000002.1, read as the reverse complement.
ATTTTAAATACTTACATTTAAGTACTTATATTTAAACACTTAAAAAAACCAGCACACGTAAAGAATTACGGTGCTGGTTTTTTTGTGGCTATAGTTAATCCTAAATAAAATTGGCACACTATACCCCGTGCTACTGGTATTCATTTCCCTTGCGTGCTGTGCCTACGCCGACAGATGCTACGCAAAATCAATACCAGTAGCACTGTCCCTATTTTAAAGTAAGTTAACTATTTTAAAGTGAGCTAGCTATATGACAAGGCTTATTGGGTTTTTCTGGTTCTGTCGTATTTGCGATCTTTTAAACTTAAGTTGCCGCGTAGCACATCGCCATACATGCGAAAATCGCTGGCAAAGCTTTTTAGTGGAAACTTAAAAGAAGCAGGTTTGTTTTTTTCAAAGAAGAAATGGCCTACCCACGCGCAAGCGTATCCTGCCGCGATGCCTTTAAGTAAGGGTTTGGGTGAACGGTTTTTGATAGATTTTGCCAATCCTAACAACCCAAAGCTACTACCAGCGAAATGCAGTCGGCGGCAAGCCATGTTTTGATGTTCCTCTAAATAGAAGTCATAAAACGCCTGTTCTGTTGGTTGCTCGGTTGTTACGACGGCATTTTTAGCGTGAGCAGTAGTCTGGGCGTCCGCTGTTTTCGGCGAGTTTTGTGTGACGATTTGATTCATGGTGCGAGCTTCCTTGCTGGTCGTTTATCAAATATCAATCAAAGAGAGGTTTTAGTACATAAAGTGAGGTTTACTGTCGTTAAGTTATTGGGCTTAGTCATCAGTAAGTTGCTGTTATTTAGTGTAATACTGATGGCTTTCAATGTAGCAAACCCATATAGTTAACACAAGTAATAGATGGCGCGCGTGCCTCTATTATTCGGTGTATACGTGACTTACCTTTGTGCTAGGGTTGGGTGTCACTTGCCAGCTTATAACATAAATGCTTTAATGGCGAAAATTGCGTCGATGCTCACACATATTTATTTTTGATGATGGTTGTGAGTAGCAAACGTCTGATTTTTAACTCCTGTCTTTTCTCATTTATCCAACACGGTAATGATCTCTCCTATGCCTATTGATTATCTTACAAACCCACCACTCACTGATGATGAAATGATGGCAGCCATTGACATTGGTTCCAACAGTTTTCATTTGGCCATTGCGCGTCTTGACCATGGTGAGGTGCGAAAAGTAGTCTCTATGTCTGAAAAGGTGCAGCTTGCCGCTGGATTGGACGAAAACAATATCCTAAGTGCCGCAGCAGAAACACGCGGACTTGACTGTCTCAGTCGTTTTGTCGCGCGCTTGGATTCGGTGCCACCAGAGCGTATTCGTGTGGTGGCAACCAATGCGTTGCGCCAAGCCAAAAACGCCAACGACTTTATCGCTCGTGCCAATAAAATTTTGCCCAAACCGATTGAGATTATCGCGGGACGTGAAGAGGCGCGATTGATTTATTTGGGCGTGTCCCACACCAATGCCAGTAGCGACAAACGCTTGGTCATTGATATCGGTGGTGGTTCGACAGAGTTTATCATTGGTCAAGAGTTCGATCCGTTATTGACCGAGAGCTTACAGATGGGCTGCGTTGCTTTTACCCAAAAGTATTTTGCTGATGGCCTGATTACCAAAGAGGCGTTTAATAATGCGATTACAGGCGCGCGCAAAGAAGTGCTAGCGATTAGTGGCCGTTATCAAAAAACGGGTTGGAGTAGTGTGATCGGCTCCAGTGGTACGATTAAAGCGGTGCGCAATGTCCTTGTCTCCAAAGGCTGGGCCGATGAGCAAGAACGCATCACTTACAAAGGGGTCAAAAAACTAGAGAAACTCCTCACCAAAATTGGTAATGTGAATGACATTGATTTAGAAGGTGTCAAAGAGCATCGTAAAGCGGTATTCCCAGCAGGCGTCGCGGTGCTACGCGCGGTGATGAAAGTACTGGGTATAGCCACTATTACGTACTCGGATGGGGCATTACGTGAAGGCGTCATGTATGACATGCTTGGGCGTTTTGCGAGTGAAGATGTGCGTGACCGTAGTGTGTTGGCACTGATCAAGCGTTACTCAGGGGACAAAAAGCAAGCCAAACAAGTGGTAAAGACCAGTCGCCATTTGTTCGAGCAAGTAAAGAGTAAGCTTGCCCTCAGTAATGAAGACGGTGATTTGCTCAGGCGTGCGGCATTTTTACATGAAATAGGGCTGGCGATTAGTCATAGCAGCTATCATAAGCACAGTGCTTATCTGCTCGAATACTCAGACATTCCTGGGTTTTCACAAGTCGATCAAAAGCGTATGGCGCAGCTGATGCTCAATCATCGTCGCAAGCTCAAAGCCGATATGTTAGAGCAGACTTGTAATGTCGGCGGTGATCAGCTGGTTTATCTGTGTTTGCTACTGCGCCTTGCAGTATTGGCGCATCACAGCCGTAGCGATCATGGGTTACCAGAATTACAGTTACACGTTGTTGAGAATAACAGTTGGCAAATCACCGTGACTGACAGTAGTGAGCATTATGCTTTCTTGTTGTCCGATCTGCGTACTGAGATTGATCAGTTTGCTAAGTGGGGTGTGAAGCTGAGTGTGGTCGAGGCTGACAGCTTTTAGCCGTTACGATTGCGATTATTGCGTTAAAGATTAACGTAACAAAACCTGCTTTGTCAGTAATGTCATGCTATATAAGATGTGCTACTATAGCTTCTATTGAGTTTACAACTGTACTTTCATTATCTGAATACCGATAACGATATTGTTCTTAAACATACATACATTAAGTATAATGATTAAAGGGAAGCGTCTATGAGCACTGTCTGGGATAGTGTGCAGCTTGCACGACACGCCAAGCGTCCATTATTTATGGACTATGTTAACCAGCTATTTACCGAATTTGATGAGTTACATGGCGACCGTGCCTATGCCGATGATAAAGCCATTCTTGGCGGCCTTGCCCGCTTTGATGGCCAGCCGGTGATGGTCATCGGTCAACATCGTGGTCGCAGCACCCGTGAGCGTATCGCTCACAACTTTGGTATGGCCAATCCTGAAGGTTATCGCAAAGTAATCCGGTTGGTCAAAATGGCTGAGCGCTTTAATATCCCTGTGATGACCTTTGTCGATACCCAAGGCGCATACCCTGGTATTGGGGCAGAAGAGCGCGGTCAGGCGCAAGCCATCGCCGAGAGTATCGCGGTTTTTTCTAGCCTGAAAGTGCCTGTGATCGTCACGATTATCGGTGAAGGTGGTTCAGGTGGCGCGCTCGCCATTGGGGTTGGTGATAAAGTTAACATGCTCCAAAACAGCATCTATTCGGTCATCTCGCCAGAAGGCTGTGCGTCTATCTTGTGGAAAACGGCCGAAAAAGCCCAAGATGCCAGTGAAGCACTGAAGTTAAATGCGATCAATCTGTATCAAATGGGCTTGATTGATGCCGTCATTGATGAAGGTGAGGGTGCTCATCTCCAGCCGCAGCCCGTCATGGATGCCTTAAAAGCGCTTATTACCGAACAATTAGATGAGATTAAAGTTCTGGATGCGCAGGAACGCTGCGAGTTACGCTACGAAAAACTCAAGTCTTTTAATTCAGAAGTGATGTTACCTTGCTAATAGAGGGTTATCCTTAGTGTTAAAATAAAAACGTGCCTTTTAATGGCGCGTTTTTTTATGCCATTTACTTATATGTTCATTCACTTATATGTTCACTCACTTATATCATTATCAAAATAATAAGGCGGATTATGACCAGCAGCGCAATTATACCCTATCCTATTGAGCCAATAGCAGCGCTGCCAAGCGATGAACACTTGGCAGCGGCTTTCTTGAATAGTATGGCGGAGTATGGCACACAGCTGCATGCTCGGCGTATTTGGCTGGCATGTAGTGGGGGGCGTGATTCATTGGCGCTTGCGGCGCTGTGTGTGCAGCTCTACCGTCAAGGTAAGTTGTCACTTTTACCGCAGATGTTACATGTCGATCATGGTCTGCAAGCCGATAGTCAGCATTGGGCGGCGCACGTCGCCCACTGGGCAAAAGCGCAGCAGATGCCTTGTCATATTCTACCAGCGCAAGTCACTGGAAGTGATGAGCAAGCCGCACGCCAAGCACGCTATGACGTCATGCGCGCGTATATGAATCAAGAGGATGTTTTATTACTAGCCCATCATGCCGATGACCAAGCAGAAACGGTATTAATGCGACTGATCCAAGGGGCAGGCGTCAGCGGTTTGTCGGGTATGCAGCCTTGGCGTGTACAGTCGCAGGGCGCGCATCGGATGGTGCTATGGCGACCTTGGCTCACGATACGTCGTGCCGATATTAGCGCCTATGCCAGACGTTTAAAGCTCCCTTATATCGATGACCCAACCAATGCGACTGGTGATAATGTGCGTAGTGGCCTGCGGCGTGACATCATGCCTGTATTGGCAAAATACAATCCAAACGTTATAGATAATATTACTCGTAGCGCTCAGCTACTAAGCGATGCAGACACCACTGTCCGAGCACAAGCGGCTCAAGATTTGCAGCAGACGACGATTGGCTCACTACAACAGCCACCGCTACAGCGGGTGTTAAATGTTGATAAATTAGCCAAACTACCGCTTTATCGTCAGCGGCAATTATTGCATCATTGGTTAGGCCAAGATGAGCCGCTGCCGCCTGCCAAGCAGCTGGTAGATGATGTATTAAATCTAAGTCAACGCAGTGATCACAACCATCAAACCGAGCTGTTTTGGCAAGGCCGGAAACACGCGTATACCATCCGCCGCTATCGCCAGCAGCTTTATCGGTTGAGTAGTGACTGGCTAGCGTGGCTTAACATACCCATAACAGCGCAAGAGCGGACATTGGCTCACATTGTTTTGCCTGATGTGAGCTCAGTGGACAGTTCGCCCTTATCCATCAATTTACGCACGAGCGAGGACGTTATTTGGCAATTGCAGGTTGCGCCAAATGCGTTGGTGCGACTGCTAGACAATCCTGCGGGTGAGGTAGGGCATCAGACAGCATTGAAAATACGGCCATTAGATCGACAGCAGCGCCTCAAAACGGCATTGTCTACACGCCCGCAATCGGGCAAAAAGCTGTATCAAACACTGGGTATTCCCATTTGGTTACGCGAGAGTTTGATTGTGGTCAGTATGACGTTTTTAAATGCAGAAACGGTAGAAAATGAGATACCTATCTTGTTACTCTCACCTTTTGATAGATGGATATTAAGTACTGATGATTTGGCCATGCGTACCGAAGCGCAAACGCTTGCTGTCTTTATTGACAGTCATTTATGCTCAAATCATACACGCTAACAATTTATTCATTCTTATTTGAGAAGTTTTTCGAAGAGTAGGGCAGTCGTTAGCGTCTTGAATTTAGCAAACGGTGACAGTAGCAGTATGGTAAACTGAGTGTCATTTTACCTAGCATTATGTTAGTTTGAATACTTTTGAATTTTGTGAGTAGGAGACAAGTATGTCAGTATTAGATAATAAAAAAATCAGCTTTATCGGCGGCGGAAACATGGCGCAGGCTTTGATTAGCGGACTGGTCAGCTGCGGTATCCAACCGAATCTCATTACGGTGGCTGATCCGAGTAGTGATGCGCGTGAACAACTTGCTGCTAAAGGATTGAATACGGTAGATCCTACGGCTGATTCAACCGCTGCTATTGTCGATGCTGACATTGTCGTCCTGGCTGTGAAGCCGCAAGTTATGAAAGCGGTCGTTGGTGCCTTTGCTGATGCTTTGGACAATCAATTGGTCATTTCGGTAGCGGCAGGACTATCAACTGAGATCTTATCTGGTATGTTAAACGGTTATCGCAATATCGTGCGCGCGATGCCAAATACACCAGCTATGATTCAGATGGGCGCCACGGGTCTCTATGGTACGGACGATATCTCAGCCGAACAAAAGGAACTGGCAACTGCGGTGATGGAAGCCTCAGGGTTGGTCATGTGGGTTGATAACGAAGAGCACATGCATGCGGTCACGGCCGTATCAGGTTCAGCGCCAGCGTACATGTTTTACTTCATTGAATCGATGGTCGATGGAGCAATCGCGTTGGGATTGGATCAAGAACAAGCATCAGCGCTCGCCATGCAAACCATGCTAGGGGCGGCAAAAATGGCGATGGGTAGTGACGATGCGCCTGCTGAGCTGCGCCGAAAAGTGACGTCGCCGAATGGTACCACCCAAGCCGCGATTGAGTCGATGCAAGGCAATGAGATCGGTCGCCAAATCGGTGAAGCCATGCAAGCGTGCTACGATCGCAGTCAAGCTTTAAGTGAAGAAATGGGTAAGTAGTCAGCCACGTCAGGTGTGGCACTTTCTACAAGGAATGGCGCACCTGAGTGGTAACGTTAAGCATCTAATCATGACATTTGTCATCCTAGAACCTGTTATTAATGTCATATTGAGTAGCACTTCATGAACAACATGTTATTTCAAATCTTTGATTTGGTCACCACCGTCGCCATGATGTTGGTGTTTATCCGCTTTATGCTACAGTTTGCAGGCATGGACGCAAGAAACCCGATGATTGCACCTGCTTACAAAGCAACCCATATTGTCGACGTGTTTGGGCGTATTTTTCCAACTGTGGCACAAGGCCGTATCAGTCTTGCTGCTATCGTGCTGATGTTTTTAATTCGTCTGATTGATATCTCTGGCAAAGCGGCGTTAACGCATAAAGGCATTGCGCCTGTACCGTTATTTTTCACTGGCACAACCAGCTTACTTCTAGACTTTTTACGCATGTGCCGCTACTTGGTGATTGGTTCAATTATTGTCAGCTGGATTGTGGTATTTACCAGATCTGAGCATCCCATTATCGGTATTATCATTAATTTGGCTGAACCTATCTTGGCACCGTTTCGCCGTATCACGCCAAACTTAGGCATGCTCGATTTATCGCCAATGGTCGCTTTTCTGGCTTTTTATTTACTTGAGATATTTATTGGTGGGATTGCAGCGAACTTTATGCCAATGTTGGGCTAAGCGCGTCGCGTCAGTTTAAATAAAACTTGCGCCACAATAAAATACTTATGCAAAAGGCGCTCTATTGATATAGAGCGCCTTTTTTTATGCTGGGTACTCCAGAGATTGAGACAAGCCAATCCCAGTAGCCCTATCGTCTTTTAAACGACTCTTACGATAGTGGACGGGAAAAGTAAATTAAAAGCTAACAAAGCGGTTGGGTATTAATTGGGCCGTGGCGTTGCTTGGGTGGGGGACATCAGCTGCGCGTAAGGTTTGAGTAATCCAGCTGTCTGCCGCTTTGACGGCATCGACAAGTCCATCTCCCATCGCTAACCGTCCAGCGATAAAGCTGGCCAGCGAGCAGCCCGAACCGTGAAATTCGCCGTCTAAACGCGGCAAAGTGCTTTGATGCACCATCTTACCTTCTATATACAAATACTGCTCGATATCACCGCTATCAAAGTCATGTGAGGTCTTCACCAGTACGGCATAGGTACCCTGTGCGCATAATTTTTGCGCGCCAGTATGCAAGTCTTGTTCACCGCTTAACGCGCGCAGCTCATGACTGTTTGGCGTGACTAAGGTAGCGTAAGGCAACAGTTCTCTAAAGGCCGCAACTAAGGTTTTCTCATCGCCTAAGCTGCCGCCACTATTGGCGACCAACACTGGGTCTAATACAAAAGGGGTTTGGTCAGTGATAACACGCTCGGCAAACAAGCGGGTCAGCATCGTAATATTGTCCGTGGTACCAAGCATCCCTGACTTGATCACAGCAACAGGTAGATCATCAAGCACCGCGGTTGCTTGCGCCTTTACCAAGCTTGCGGCACAGGCTTCAAAACCAAAGACTTGCTGTGAGTCCTGTACCGTGATCGCCGTACACGCGATGGTGGCATGGGCGCCTGCGTGTCCGATGGCCTCGATGTCCGCTTGTAATCCAGCACCGCCTGATGGGTCCAATCCTGAAAAACACAGTACCACTGGTCGCATGACAGCTCCTATTGATGTAGGGTGAAGTAAATAGTAAATACTATAGCCACCTGCCGCTAAAAAAGCCATCACCGTCTTGTGCCACTTAGCGGGCTAAGTCACAACTACAGGCACTTTTACACAGAGTAGAGGTTATTTGTATGAGAAAATTACTGCTTTAAAAGGGGATAAGCTGAGATAAAGGACTAATTATGCCAAAAGCTTCATTAAATCTGTAGACAACGCTTGCAATTCGTTTTGGCTTTGTTATAATACTCGCCCACGACATAAGACGTATCATTAGCATTGATACTCTGTTTATACTGCTTTTTTATTATGGCCTTATAAGCGTTTTATATCGTTCGGTGAAGTGGGTGAGTGGCTGAAACCAGTTCCCTGCTAAGGAACCATACGTGTAAGCGTATCGAGGGTTCGAATCCCTCCTTCACCGCCATTTATTCAGTTGTTATGAGAGTGGTGTCGCCACATATTGGCGTTAAATATTTTTTAGCTATTAAATCAAAAAATATCTTGTTTTAATGAATAAAAATGTTGACACAAGCGATATTATCTATATAATGACCAACCTAATTTACTGCAATTGTTTTTAACAAGGCAGTGGATAATGTGCAAAATACGCGCCTGTAGCTCAGTTGGATAGAGCACTTGGCTACGAACTAAGGGGTCGGGAGTTCGAATCTCTCCAGGCGCACCATTTGCATAATAGCTTGTTTATAAGCTGAAGAAACACTAAATCAATCGCCTGTCTTATGACAATTTGGCGATTTTTTTATGTCCGCAATTTTTTTAAGCCTTATGCTTTGGCTCAGTAGCGTCTTAGGATAATGTACGATAAGAGCGGGAATTACGGTACAATAGAGCCACTATTCACTGCTTGCTATGAGCTGGTACCATGTCAAAGAGTTTATCTAAACGCCCGTCAAAAGCTGCTGTTAAAGCAAAGTCTCAAAACGCCTCTGTGCAGCAAAATTCCGCTGAAGAACCTACCATTGCAAAGCCCATGACGCGTGTCGTGGCCATTCTTTATGATGGCATGTTGATTTTAGCGTTGCTGTTTTTAGTGGGCACCGTGCTCACGGTGCTTGGGACCTTGATGACCATGGAGACAGGGTCGCAGTCATCGCAAGCACAGTCTCTGCCAACCTGGTATCAAAACGTCGTTATGACGCCCTCTTTTGTACTGACGCTGGTGGCGTTTTATGGGATATTTTGGCGCCGCGGTGGGCAGACGCTAGGTATGCAAACATGGCGTTTAAAAACGGTTAATAACGCCGGCCATCTGCTGACGTGGGGACAGTCTTTTAAACGTATTTTGGCCGCTTGTTTGATGCCGTTACTGTTTGGCATTATTGGCAGCTTAATTGGTGGGTCACGGGCTGTACTATTAACCGGTGCTTTTTTTGGCCTGATGTTCAATTACGTGTTTTGCTTGTTTAATCGTCGCGGCTTAGCGGTGCAAGACATGCTGTCCAACACCATTACCCTAAAAATGCCAAAAGTAGCGCATGAAGGGTTATGGCGTGGCTTTAAAAACCGCAAAAAAGACAAGTAACTCGGTTAATAAGTAAAGCGTGTCAAGTTATGACAGTGAACGGTGTAGCAATGCATGCTATAAGGTCTAAAATTTACATAATAGCAGTTTGAATGAGCCACCCTGTGTAACCCACAAAAAAGAGCAGCAGTGTGGCGCCAGAAGTACGACCAAACTGTCGCTTTGTTAAGAAAGCAAAGCCGCACAGCGCAACGAGTAACAAAGTGATGAGACCCATCGCGAGTACATCACGAGACAAGATAATTGGATTGACCGTGATTGGTGTTATTAGTGCGGCGAGACCAACAACGCCCAATGTGTTAAAGATGTTCGAGCCAATAATGTTGCCAAGCGCCATATCATGCTCGCCTTTGCGCGCCGCTGACAAGCTTGATACCAGTTCAGGCAGTGATGTACCCACAGCGACAATCGTCAACCCGATAATCAGCTCGCTGAGACCCCAAAGCGTGGCTAGCTCCACAGCGCCCCAAACGATAGCGCGCGAGCTTATGACCAGCATTGACATACCAAGAAACAAACTACCAAGACCGCGTGCGATGCTTAGTTCTACTTCATCTGGGTCAGTCGCGACCACCACCTCATCCTCATGCTCATGATAACCTTCACGTAAGCTGAGCACGATCTGCATGCCTAATACGATAGCTAACAACACTAACAGTATGATGCCATCAGTTAGGCTTAATAATCCGTCACGCAGCTGCCAGGCGGCTATAGCGGTAACCAGTAATAGAAGAGGTAAATCCCGCTTTATGATGGCCTTACGGATGATAATAGGGCTGATTAGGACGGTTGCCCCCAGTACTAAGGCAATGTTGATAATATTAGAGCCATAGGCGTTGCCCAGCGCCAACTCAGGGCTGCCTTCTAAGGCTGCCAACACGGATACCACCATCTCGGGTGCGGACGTTCCTATTCCTAATATCAAAACACCGATTAAGAAGCTAGGGACACTAAACTTCTTTGCCAGTGCGGTCGCCCCATCAATAAAAACATCGGCACTCCAAACTAAAACTGCCAGTCCAATCAGTATTGCAATCACTGCCAACCACATCAGTATGATTCCTTGTGTATGATGAAAATGTGAGTTTAATCAATAAAAATGGCAAAAAAAAAGCTGAATCGAAATGAAGATTCAGCTTTCATCTTAGCATGGAGGTTTTTGGTAATAATAACAATTAATTCAACGGCTTAGTTTGCTATTCACCCTTGCTTTACCCAAAAACCTCGTTATCTTGTCATGCTAAGCAACTTGTACAGGGATAATATTTGCTGTGTCTTTAACGGTATTGTCTTCGTTACAGTAGACCAATTTTGGCTGATACGTTGACGCTTCCACTTCATCAAAATGAGCATAAGCACAGATAATGACGATGTCGCCCAAATCTGCCATATGCGCCGCCGCACCATTTAACGAGATAATACCAGAGCCTGCTTCTGCACGAATAGCATAGGTACGAAAGCGCTTGCCATTGGTCACATTATAGATATCGATAGACTCATTTTCGCGTAGACCCGCAAGATCTAATAAATCGCCATCGATACCGCATGAACCCTCATAATGAAGCTCGGCATGGGTAACGCGCGCTCGGTGTAATTTGCATTTAAGCATATTAAGTAGCATAAGTTGCTTCCTTAGCGTAACTGATATTAAGTAACTAAATCAAAAGGTTAATGGGGATAAAATTACCAAAATAAAAGGCCATTATAATAGAGCCATTCCATTATTCAGGCAACTTAAAACCATTAATTTGTGAGCGTGCTTTTTCAACGTCACCATCTAACAGTAGTGGTAGCGCCTCAAAAGCAGCGGTTAAAGCGCTATCAATAGCGATCTGCTCATCTGGAGACGCTTTCGAAAGAACGTGTCCACTAACTTTAGACTTATGACCTGGGTGGCCGATACCAATACGGAGACGATGAAAATCATTGCCAATGTGCGGGGTGATATCATGTAGCCCATTATGACCACCGTGGCCACCATCCGTTTTAAGTTTAATACTGCCAGCTGGAATATCGAGCTCATCATGAGCGATCAACAACTCATCATTATCAATGCCGTAAAAATTAACCATCGGCACCACTGATTGACCGGATTTATTCATAAAGGTAAGCGGCATCAACAAACGCACATCAGACCCATGAATTTGCCCACGTCCTGTTACCCCATGGAATTTTTTGTCAGGGGAGAGCGTAATATTAAACTGCTGCGCCAAATGATGGACAAACCAAAATCCAGCATTATGACGCGTAAACATATACTGCTGACCAGGATTGCCAAGACCGACAATAAGTTTTATGGCCATAAAAACACCCTGCTTGAATTTGATAAGTAATGCGTAAGGCTGAAAACGGCAACAGACAGTGTGTTTTCAAACCTTACTTACAAAAACAGCAGGAGATTTTAATCACCTGCTGTTTTGCTGACTAAACGAATCTGTTACTACGCAGCATAAAACAAAGCGCTACATAGAAGTGGTATATTACTCGTCGTCTTTCTTCTCTTCAGCTTTGTCAGCTTGCTCAGTCGCTGGTACTTCATCGGCATCAACGTCGTCAGCATCTTCATCAACTTCTTCAACCGTTGGTGGCTGCATGTTAACGATCGTGCGGTCATGGCCGTCTTCTAGCTCAAGCTCATGAATCACAACGCCTTCAGGAAGTTTGATGTCTGATAGACGGAACAAATCACCGATTTCCATACCAGATACATCTACTTCTAGATATTCAGGTAACTGTGATGGCATGCAGATGACTTCGATATCAGATACTAGGGTAGATAGTACACCAGCAGCAGCAGTACCAGGCGCATCTTCACGACCAGTGAAATGCACAGGAACATTCATGTGGATTTTTTGACCTTTTACAACGCGCTGAAAATCAGCATGCATTGGGAAGCCTTTAGCAGGGTGACGTTGCAAGTCTTTGATAACTGCTTGATGCTCTTCGCCGTCTACATTGATGGTCAAGATGTGCGAGAAAAACGCTTCGAATTCAAGTGATTTTACCAATTCGTTAAGCTTGATAGAGATCGCTGTTGGTTCTGCGTTACCACCATAGATGATAGCAGGAACTAGGTTCTGCTTACGTAGGCGGCGGCTCGCACCTTTACCTTGTTGTTCAGCAGAACGATCAACGGCGTTTAGTTCAAAATGATTAATGCTCATGGATATAATCCTATAAAAAGAATGATGAAGTGTCTGGTCATAAAAAAGTGGATTTGCGACCAATCCACTAATACGTGATGATAGCTAAGATTTATGGTTGCTGATAAAACGCACAATACCTAAATATAGCCATTTACTCCTGATAACGATTTTATGATAGTCATTGCATGACCGTCGTTATTAAAAGCATGATCAGCACTTTTGATAATGCCAACCCGATTAAATCAAGAAAAAGGTCGGCACAGGCGCGCATTATACGTGTTTTTATAATAATAATAAAGACCTACGCAAAAGGCGGAGGCAAAAAACAGCGCCAAGTGGGGTCACTTGACGCTGTTTTTTGACTATTGCTTGACTGTTAAAACGAACATCGCTAGCAAAAGATACAGTGAATGCTTAAACGTCAAACATGGCGCTAATAGATTCTTCGTTGTTGATACGGCGCAAGCTTTCAGCCAGCATCGGGGCAATGCTTACTTGGCGAATTTTGCTACAAGCTTTGGCAGCAGCAGATAACGGAATCGTATCGGTCACAACGACTTCATCCAATGCCGACTCACTGATGTTTTGTAGCGCATTACCCGATAACACAGGATGGGTAATGTAAGCTAAGACGCGGCGCGCACCGTTTTCTTTCAGCGCTTCGGCGGCTTTACACAGCGTACCTGCCGTATCGACCATGTCATCAACGATCACGCAATCACGGTCACGAACGTCACCGATGATGTGCATGACTTGTGACTCATTGGCACGGGCACGGCGCTTATCAATAATTGCCATATCCGTATCGCCTAATTGCTTGGCCATGGCACGCGCACGCACCACACCGCCAACATCAGGTGAAACCACCATGATGTTGTCATAATCTTGTTTTTGTAGATCGTTTAATAGCACAGGCGTGCCGTAGATGTTATCTACAGGGATATCAAAGAAACCCTGAATCTGGTCTGAATGCAAATCAACGGTCATGACGCGATCGATACTGACGATGTTCAGCATGTCAGCGACGACTTTGGCTGAGATAGGCACACGAGCTGAGCGCGGACGACGGTCTTGACGGGCATAACCAAAGTACGGCATAACGGCAGTGATACGGCCAGCACTAGAGCGACGCAAGGCGTCCGCCATCATCATGATTTCCATCAAATTATCGTTGGTCGGTGCACAAGTAGGCTGCATGATAAACACGTCTTTACCGCGTACGTGTTCTTTGATTTCCACGGCAATTTCGCCATCAGAAAAACGCGTGATGTCAGCTTTACCAAGAGGTATGTGAAGATGATCGGCTACGGTTTTTGCTAATTCAGGGTGGGCATTACCCGTAAAAATCGCCAAATAAGGCATGACAGAAGTCCTATTGATTGACTCAAGCAGCGACCGCTAAGCAGTGACAAACTGCTCAAATTAAGAAAAGAGTGGTGAAAAGGGCTGAAGTATACTATTACAGTAAAAAATGGCAGGGGTAGCTGGACTCGAACCAACGGATGTCAGGATCAAAACCTGATGCCTTACCAACTTGGCTATACCCCTGTAATGTCTAGGCTGTGAACGTCCGATATCTACGAGTAACTTGTAGTAATAGTCACTCTTAGCGTGGCGTTACGACCTGGTTGTTATCTAAAAAACGGATAAACCGTCTTAAACATAACTTTCCCTAGCGGTGTCCATTGCGAACTATACCGAAACTGGGATGGCGTTGTCAATGATCATAAGATAAGTGGCTATTGTGACAACCACCTAAAATGCACATCAAACGCTTTCGAACTTAAAAATGGCAGGGGTAGCTGGACTCGAACCAACGGATGTCAGGATCAAAACCTGATGCCTTACCAACTTGGCTATACCCCTATATTGGCGACCTATTATAAATAAATATTTAGATTTTGCAAGTCATTTGCGCCTTTTTCTGGCTTTTATTCGTAATAGGTGAATGCTGGCGCTATTCTAGCAAATTAAGCCTGTTAATCCTACCACTGTCGTCATTTAGATGACTGATGGTTTAACCGCTGTCAATACTGCGGCAAATTCCCTACCACGTAGCCGGCACAAGGTGCTTCTGAAATCCACCTTGCCACAAGTGCCGTGTCGCTAACCACACTCGCGTCCAGCGGCAAAAACACCGCGCTTCCAGAGCCAGTCATACGGGCTGTCCCTAATGCTTGCGGCTCTAAACGGTGTAAATACTGTAGCGCCTCATCGACTGCAGGGGCAAGGCTTGTGACGACTGGTGTAAAAACATTCTGATAAGGCGCGGTGAGATTTTGGACATAATCATTGTACTGATTTTGAATGGTGGCAACTGATAACGGCGCGATATTTCGCTGTAGTTTGGGATGGGCAAAAAGCTTGGCCGTATTCACATGTGCGTTTGGCGTTAACACTAAATAATGTTGGTCAGGCAAAACAATCGCTGTTAGCTCCTCGCCAATACCCATAGCGATGGCGTCTTGACCAAAAATAAATATGGGTACATCCGCACCCACCGTTGCACCGATTTTTATCAGTTCATCGCCAGTAAAGTCAAGCTGCCAAATCTCATTTAACGCTAATAAAGTGGTTGCGGCATTGGAAGAGCCTCCGCCTAGTCCGGCACCCATTGGTAAATGCTTATCTAAAGTAATGTGAACGGGCGGTAGCTGCTTCGGTAGCCTGTTGAACTGTACGGCAGCGAACAGCAATGCACGCGCCGCTTTAAAGATAAGATTATCCCTGATGCAAGTCGTTATGGACTCGGCACCAGCCAATATCAGTAGCTGCTGACAAAGCTCATCGATGTCTAGTCGACTCTCTGAAGCCGGCAGGGCTGCATCAAACTTGATTAAAAAATGCAGATAATCGCCCCAATCGAGCAGGCGAAAAACGGTCTGCAGGTCGTGATAGCCATCCACCCTTTTATCAGTGATGTGCAAAAATAAATTGATTTTTGCGGGTGATAAGCGGGTGATGGTAGAGGCTTGCACGGCTAGGTTCTCAGTCATAAAAAGCTGTCTTAAAAAGCAGAGGTTGACGATAAATCTATAGGGGTTTAATGGTTTATGGTCATGACAACTTTATTGCCTTGGGGCTGAACTGCAGTGATTTTATTAGGCAGTTTATCAGCACCATTATAGGTAAAACTGGCACGCCAATCGCCATTGACCGAGCTGACCAAACGGTTTCGGGCATCCAGTTGTGGGGCGCTGTCTGACGGGGCTGGACGTCCAGATATCCAATAGGGCATTTGCGAGATAGGTGCTTGCCAGCCAGTGGCTTTCATAAGTAAAGTCTCAGGATCATCGGCTGTCAACGTTCCCGTTTTTTCACTGACTAACGTGGCGGTTTGACCGTTGTATTCGATATTGGTTTTGCCAATGCCTAGCGCGCCGATCAATTCAATCGCAAATCGATCATTCTCTTGGCCCCACGCATAAAACGCACTACCACCTTGAGCGCCTGTGTTGTCCTTTGCAGGCACTGTGACGCCTATCTTACCCGTGATATTAAAGCTTTCAAGCTTTTGTGGTTGCACTGCATTTTGGCCTTGGACGGTGGTGGTTGGCTGATTGGTGGTGCTGGCGGTTTTTAATGACTGACAGCCAGAGGTGATGACCAGCGCCGCCGTCATGGCTGTGAATAGGGCTAATTTATTAGGCTTATAAGAATTGGTTGAGGCTGACATAATGTTTTCTCGAAAATAGAAAATGGACAAATTAATAAAGATATCAGGATAAAGGGTATTTGTTACTCAGTGATGCGCGGCTGTTAGTGTCTTATAAGTGCCTTGTAGTCGTAACGTCTAAGGGCTTTGTCCAGTAGACAGTCGAGTAAAAATGAGTGATTAGCGTAAAAGAGGCTTTTAATATAACTGGATGCGGTCATTAATATTGTGCTGTCCAAATGAAAAGCGCTGCTGTAAATCTGCCAGTAGCGTCTCGACTCTTTCGTTGTTCCCTAAACCTTGATAAGCGCGTAGGAGTAAAGTCCCTGAGCGCAGGGTGGGCAACACATCATAAGGGGTCTGTAGATAGTCGATGACCTGTTGGTAGTTTTTATTGGCTAAGGCGTTACTTGCTAGCACGTTGAGCGCCTGTAGGTGCAGCTCATTGTCATAGCGTGGGTCATCGTAGTGAATTTGGATAATGGCTTGGGCCAGCGCTAGGCCCTGCTCAGAGTTGCGTTCATTGGCCAGCAATAACTGGGCGTAGCTCAGCTGATAAGACAAATTACTAGGATCGAGGGCTTGTAAGTGATTGAGCAGAGTCCGTTTAACGATGTAGTCACTTTGGTCATCAAGTAACTGGGCGCGAGCAAACAGTAAGGCTTCATTATCAGGGTATTTACGAGCCGCTCGCGTTAATAAACGCAGCGCTTCTGCGGCATCATTTTGCTGCCATAAAATATCGGCTTGTAGCACAAACGTATCAGGAGCGAATACGGGAAAGTCTTTGCGCAGTTTTTCTAGGGTAGCTATGGCGGCATCAACATTGTCGTTGAGCAACTCAAATGCCACTACTTTTCTACGCGCTTCTAGCACCAAGTCTTCTTGCATCACCCCATTAAGATAGTATTTGGCTTGCTCAAAACGCTGCTGGCGTTCGGCACTGATACCAAGATAATAGTAGGCTTGGTCAAGATAAGCGGGAGATTTGGCTAGTACGTTCAGTAGCTGGTCGGCACTCGCGTATTTTTCATTATCCAAACTCACCAAGGCGGCTAGCAAGGTAATCTCAGCGTCATCACTGAAGCGGTTATGGGCTTCAATTAATAGCTGCCATGCCTCTTGGCTTTGTTTTAAGTCCAATAAATAGCGAATCTCATAGAGGTACAAGCTTTTGCTATCAGGATTACGCAGACGCGCTTGGCTCACGTAATTGATCACGGTTTCTGCCGTGACAATTTTACGCAAAATGTCCGCTTTTAAGGTAATAAAAGGCACATAGTCCGGCTGTCGTGCTAAGGCTCGGTTGATGTGGACAATGGCAATCTCAGGCTCATTAAACTGGTAAAGCAAGCCTGCTTTTAGTACCGATAAGGAGGCGTTTTGTTCACTATCGAGTGGCTGTAGAGCGGCGAGCAACTCGCGCTTGTCCTCATCATTATTGGGATAAATACCAATAAGAATTTCACTTAAATCTGCGCGCGGATCATAACGCAAGATACGGTTTAGTGTTTCACCTGCTAGGAGATAATCGTGAGCGCGTAGGGCCAAATGCGCCACATAAAACCAAGCAGGCACGTGATCTGGGTATTGGTCTTGCCATGATTTCGCAAACTGTAATGAGTCTTCAACTCTTTCTGTGCGTAAAGACAGGCTCAGCGCTCTTTCAAACACTGCTGTCGCATCTTCTTTGAAAGACTGCTGCTTGTAGATAGTAAGCGCGCGCCGTTTATCACCACGATCGGCTGCAAACTCTGCATCTAATAGGGCATATAAGCTTGGCTCACTAAACTCAGGCTGCCATAGGCCTACCGATGCTAAGCCGTTCGTATGAGTGGTCGTCTCTACTGGTTGGACGTTTTTATAAACAGGTGCGTTCACTGCCGCACTATTGCTAGTCACATCATCGTTTTGGCGGGTAATGGACACTATGGGAATATTTGCTTTTAGAGCATCATCGGGGTGGCTGGCAGTGGCTGGCGCTGATAGGCACAGACAAATAGCCAACGACAAGGTTAGCTTATAACGTTGGCACAGCCGTTCAATAACGAGGTGTAATAAATCACGAAGACGCGACTGATCGTCATGCGCACGTTGTGATCGACGCTGTGATTGAAACAATGATCCAAAAAAAATCATAGATAGCCGTATTCGCTCATTGCTCACCGATACTTGCAAAGCCATATAGATAAAGCAATTTTATTTTAATCATTTCATGTTAAACGTTGGTAAAGAGTCGCCATGACAAACATTATATGAGTAGATTGACACGATAAACAATAGTGCCCGTGTTACTGCAAGATTGGCAATAGCAATACTACTGTCTTGTTTGTGGCGAGCACATTTGCTGATGATTGATCGTATTTGCGCTTTTACTTAGGTATAAGTGCTGGCATGAATACGTTGAAAATATAGCAAGTTAATGTGAAGTAAGCGAATAGTTTATGTATCTTTGGGGGACGCTCGCTAAAATTCGACTATTGGTTTTATCAATCACATAAGTAGTTGTTTTGTTACATCTGTGCCCAGATACAAGCAAATAGCTCTCATAGCTGGGTGAATGTTAATTAAAGCTGGCAATAATGATATAATGAGCGGTTTTTAGGGTCTTCCTTTCAGCGTTGTCGCCCAGAGTGTCTTTTTACAATAGTAAGATAGTGGGGTTGGCAGGTGAGCGTCATGTTTATGGTCTATCAATAATGAGATTAGTGGTCATTGGGGTCAATCACAAAACTGCACCAGTCGCTCTACGAGAGCGCTTGGCGCTTGTGGGTGACGATGTAAATGTCGCTCTTAAACAATTAGAGGCCTTTACTGATGGTAGTGTGATTGTTTCTACCTGTAATCGTACTGAGATTTATGCGCTTGTCCCGCATACCTTAACGGTGCAAAATCCAGGCGTATCATCTTCAGAGTCACAAGTGGCTGAAACTGCCGCACCGACCATTTCTAATAGTACGTTTAGCAGCAGCGCCCATCTTTCCTCTGCTGCCATCAGCGCTCATATCATCAAAATTAAAACTTGGCTGGCTAATTTTAAGCAATTATCTCTCACGGAGATTGACCCGCACCTCTACGTGCATCGTGATACCCATGCATTGACGCACTGGCTTAGAGTCGCGGCAGGTCTTGACTCTATGATATTGGGTGAGCCGCAGATACTTGGCCAGATCAAACGCTCAGTGCACCTCGCGCAAGACCAACACGCCTTGAGTAATCAGCTTGGCTGGATCGTCGATCAAGTGTTTGCGGCGGCTAAGCGGGTGCGCAATGAGACTAAAGTTGGGGCACAGGCTGTGTCGCTCAGTTTTGCGGCGGCCAAGCTAGTCACGCAAATATTTGACGATTTGCCCAATCGCACTTTGCTCGTCGTGGCAGCAGGTGAGATGAATCGTTTGGTTGCAACACACATCGCTGGGCTTGGGGTAGGGCGGGTTATTATTTGTAACCGTAACCCTGAACGGGCAGAAGCGCTAGCGGCTGAGCTGCGTCATCCCAATCGCCGCGTGGAAGTCAAAACCCTACAAGCCCTGCCACAAGTGCTGGCAGAAGCCGATATTGTCAGCAGCTGTAGTGGCAGTATGGATTTATTAATTGATAAAACCATGACGTTGCAGGCGCTCAAGCGTCGTCGTTATCAGCCAATGCTGATGATTGACTTAGCCGTACCGCGCGATATTGACTCGACCATTAGCCGTATCGACGATGTTTATCTGTACTCTGTCGATGATCTACAACACGTGATTGCGGGCAATATCGAGCAGCGCAGGCAAGCGGCAGTCGATGCCGAACTGCTCGTGAGTCAATTGGTCGTTGAGATGGATCGTCGCTTTCAAGTGCGACAAGTGGGCAAAGATATACAGCAGTATCGGGCGCACACCCATGAACAAGTGGACAAACTGCTGCAAGATTCCATGGCCAAGCTACAGCAAAATAATGCTAGCCCTGAGGACATTATCACTGAGCTGTCACGGCGCCTGACCCAAACCCTGACACACGCGCCATCGAAGCTGATGCGTAAGGCTGCCCGCGAAGGCGACAGTGAGTTGTTAGACTTTGTGGTATCCGGATTACAAGAGGCGCATCGTAGCCACCGATAGATAGCCACCATTCAACTGCCAAAAATCCTACACGCCGCAAACGCCATCAAGGCGCAAACGTATCGTTGTCAACCTGCAATATCAATGCTAGTATCAAACTGTTATGAATATAGTAAGCGATGATAAACTTTTGTTATACGCTATCGGCTAGTTTGAAAAAGCCTTAGCACATTTATTCTAGCCTAATACTTATTCATCTCATCAGTGGTTAGTGATCGTTATTATTAGCCTACCTCCATGTAGCGCTTGTAATGGCGCACATGTTTTGTACGATCACACTACAGTTCATAAAATACAATAACCAAGGGCAATAGCGCTAGGATAACGTACTATATCGTCAATCCTGCGTCCTACTCTCGTCTATCAAAAAAGCGAAAGAGGACTCCACCCGACATTAGGGTGGAGGTGAATTTCGCATCACTGGTTGGTTTTTTGACTCAGGTATTACACAACCTACTCATTGAAATAAACACCCTTAAATTCTAGTATTATAAGCATGTTATCAAACACACACTCATTAACAAAGAAAGCATTTATGAAAATCAACAAAGCGTATAAATTTAGGCTTGAGCCTACTGCAGAGCAGGCGGTTATTCTAAATAATCTTGTCGGCTCTGCGCGTTTTGTTTGGAATCAAATGCTGGCAATATCGTTTGAGATGTTTGCTAAAAATGAGTTTATCAATGCCACCAATCTCGTTAATAAAATTGTTGGCTTAAAGAAAAATCCTGATTTTGCCTTTCTGAAATCTAGCTCTAATGCCGTCACCTTACAACAAAAGGTACGCGATCTTGCCTCGGCTTGGTCACGATTCTTTGACCCAAAAGTACATGCCAGACTCAAAGAGAATAAAAAGAAACCCAAAAAGCCCAAGTTCTTTAAACTGGCTGATGGCACAGAGATTCAACTTCGCCCATTGATGCCACAATTTAAGCGCAAAGCAGATGGCTGTGACTCCATTCGCTTGGTTCAGTTTGATAAATACTGCCGTGTTGAGGGCAATCGCATCAAACTCCCGAATGGCATTGGTCTAGTGAAATTTAGAAAGTCTCAAGACATCATCGGTGTCATCAAGAATGTCACCATTAGCAAGAAGTCAGGTCACTGGTACGTATCGTTTGGCACTGAGCGCGAACTGGCCGAAAAGCCGGCTCACCCCTCGAAAACCGCCATTGGCTTGGACATGGGGATCACAAAACTACTCACCACCTCAAACGGTACATACATCAAGCCCAAAAACAGCTTTAAAGCCAATCAGGTTAAACTGGCCAAGCTGCAACGAGGGTTGGCAAAAAAAGTAACATTCAGTGAAAACTGGAAAAAGCACAACCGTAAGATTCAAAAACTACACCATCATATCGCCAATGTCAGACAGGACTACTTGCACAAACTCACCACCAGCATCAGCAAAAACCACGCCATGATTGCTTGTGAGGATTTAAAAGTCGCCAATATGTCGACATCAGCAAGTGGGTCGATGGAGAACAAAGGCCGTCAGGTCAAAGCCAAGTCAGGGTTAAACAAATCCATTTTAGATCAAGGCTGGGGTATGATGGTCAATATGCTTGAGTACAAGCAGCAATGGCGCGGTGGATTACTGATCAAAGTAAACCCACGCTACACCAGCCAAACCTGTTTTAACTGTCAGCATATCGCCAAGGAAAATAGACAAACTCAAGCAAAATTCGAGTGCGTCAAATGTGGTCATAAAGCCAACGCTGATATTAATGCAGCTAAAAATATTTTATCGGCAGGACATGCCGTTTTGTCTGCGGAGGGAGGATGCAGTCAAGGTCACCCGATGAAACAGAAAACTTGCGACGGTCGTGAGAAAGTCGCCTAAAGGCTAACGCTTTTAGAATCCCCCATTTGAGCGCAGCGAAAGTGGTGGGAGTGTGTCAAGACTTACCAATATTAGTATCCAGTTCATATCCCCTGTTGTGGTATCTAGCGATTAGGCTACCTAAGGGCTATGTGATCTCTCGAAAACAGGGGTGGTCACATTGGCTAATAGTATGGGATGAGATTGCTTAAGGCGATGGTAGAGAAGGCAGTATATGGATTTTTCTGTCGCCAAAATTTAAAAATCATACAAGTATCTAACAATAAACTAGGAGCGTCCAATGACCGCATTACGTCAAGATATTGATCCAAACGGCTTATTAGAGTATTCAGTGGTCTATACTGACCGCGCCCTCAACCACATGTCCAAGGTCTTTCAACAAGTCATGAAGGATCTGTCTAACGATCTAAAGTCAGTGTATAACGCTGACGCAGTGGTGATCGTACCAGGGTCTGGTACTTATGGGATGGAAGCGGTTGCGCGTCAATTGGCCAATGATGAAGACTGCCTGATTATTCGTAACGGTTGGTTTAGCTATCGCTGGACGCAAATTTTAGAAAAAGGCAAAATCGCCAAATCATCAACTGTTCTAACGGCTAATCGCACTGACGAAAGCGAGTCGCCAAAACCATTTGCCCCCGTGGATATCGATGAAGCCGTTGCAAAGATTAAAGCTGAGAAGCCAGCCATTGTTTTTGCGCCGCACGTTGAAACGTCATCTGGCATTATTTTATCAGCAGATTATATCAAAGCGTTGAGTGATGCGGCCCACAGCGTCGGCGGCTTATTGGTCATTGACTGTATCGCATCCGGTTGCGTGTGGTTGGATATGAAAGATTTGGGCATTGATGTCCTTATTAGTGCCCCGCAAAAAGGCTGGAGCAGCACCCCATGCGCCGGTCTAGTGATGCTCAGTGATGCAGCCGTTAAAAAAGTAGACAGCACAGAGTCTGATAGCTTTAGCCTAGATTTAAAGCAGTGGTTGAACATCATGCGAGCCTATGAAAATGGCGGTCACGCTTACCACGCCACCATGCCCACCGATAGCTTGCGTCAATTCCGCGATACGGTCAATGAGGCCAAAGAAATTGGTTTTGATAAACTGTGTGATGCACAGTGGCAGTTGGGGAATCGTATCCGCAAGGTATTGGCAAATAAAGGGGTTAAGAGCGTTGCGGCTGAAGGCTTTGAAGCGCCCGGTGTGGTCGTCGCTTATACTGATCGCGATGATATGCATAAAGGCGGTGCTTTTGCTGAAGCAGGAATGCAAATCGCTGCTGGTGTCCCCTTAAAAGTGGGCGAGCCTGACAACTTTAAGACGTTCCGTTTGGGTTTGTTTGGCCTAGATAAACTGACGGATGTAGACGGGGCGGTACAACGTTTTGAATCCGCACTCGAAAAAGTGTTGGCTAAATAACTTAAGTCACTTATTAGTTTGTTAGGGTGATAAACGCCTAAATACCAATACTGATCCTTAGCGTCACGCTGGGGTCAGTATTTTTTTACCTTTTTATTATATTTTATAATATAATGTATTTATATAAAATGATTTTACTCCACTTTTAATAAAAATTGGTTTAGGTAACTATGATGAGTGTACAAATAGACTGGCAAGCATTTACGCCAATATCTTTGGTAGGTGGCTTATTGCTGGGCGTAGCGACGGTCATACTGCTGCTGGGTATTGGCCGTATTGCCGGTATCAGTGGTATTTTTTCAAGTTTGCTAAAGCCCAAGCGCGTAGAGGCGTGGCAGATCCTATTTATACTGGGTTTGGTTGTGTCGCCGTTGTTATATGGTCTGATAAGTCCGCTCCCTGCTATAGAGGTGACTACCTCCTTGCCCTTGCTCATTGGCGCAGGATTACTGGTCGGCTTTGGGACGCGTTTAGGCTCAGGCTGTACCAGTGGGCACGGTATCTGCGGGAATGCGCGCTTGTCGCCACGCTCGATGGCAGCGACAGTGACCTTTATGTTCTTTGGTATCGTGACCGTCTACCTTGGTCGCCATGTCTTAAGCTTAATTTAACAGCCGCGTAGGCGACAGTATTTAGCACTATCCATACAAGATAATAGCGTCATACAAGATAATAGCGAGACAGAGCAATGCTAAAAAATATAATTGGGTTACTGGCAGGGTTACTATTCGGTTTTGGACTGCTGATATCGGGTATGACTGACCCTGTTAAAGTACAAGGTTTTTTGGACGTTTTTGGGGCGTGGGACATTTCTCTTGCGCTGGTGATGGGCGGCGGTCTTGTGGTAGCGATCGTGGGTGTGCAGGTGGCTCAGCGTCAACAGACCAGCTGGATTGGCACGTTGATTGAGATGCCAACGAAGACAACGATCAATAAAAAGCTTCTTATCGGCGCGATGCTGTTTGGTATCGGCTGGGGGTTGGTCGGTATTTGTCCAGGACCTGGTATCGTGCTACTAGGGACGGGACAATGGCAGGCTTATGTTTTTATTCCAGCGATGATAGTCGGCATGCTGGTCTATCAGTGGCTTGAGCCTAGACTTGGCTAATAAATAGTGGACTGAATCATTGCAGCATACATAAAAAAGGTCAGCCTAACGCTATTAGTCTGACCGTTTTGTTGAGTGATCATTCAGTGTTATTAACGCTTAATAATAAAAGTTTACTTAGCGCTGGCCGTCACTTTTGGGGTTTCGTGTGCCAATGATTTGGCCGCTTGGCGCAGCTCAAACTTTTGCACTTTACCGGTGCTGGTTTTGGGTATTTCCGCAAAAATAATGTATTTAGGCACTTTAAATCCTGCTAAATGCTGCTTGCAGTGCTCCATCACGTGATCGCGCTGTAAGGTGCTACCGTCATGGATTTCGATAAAGGCCACTGGTACTTCGCCCCATTTGTCATGCGGTGCGGCGACAACGGCACAGCTTTGGATCTCAGGCATTTTGTATAAGACGTTTTCGACCTCAATACTAGAGATGTTCTCACCGCCTGAGATGATGATGTCTTTCAGTCTGTCCATAATTTTGATGTAGCCATCAGGGTATTTAACCCCCAAATCCCCCGTCCGGAACCAACCATCAGCGAAGGCCTCTTCGGTTGCTTTACGGCTTTTTAGGTAGCCTTTCATCACCATATTGCCACGCAGTGCCAACTCGCCCATCTCTTCACCATCAGCAGACACAGGTTCAGTGGTGCCTTGCTTAAACACTTCAAACCCTGTCATGAGATGAGAATTCATACCTTGACGTGATTTTTTTTGCGCGCGAGCGGTGACATCGAGCGCATCCCATGCTTCTTGCTCAGCGCAGACGGTGACAGGTCCATATACTTCGGTGAGACCGTAGACGTGAGAGATGTGAAATCCCATCGCTTCCATGGCAGCAAGCATAGTTTCAGAAGGCGGTGCACCAGCGACCCAGCCCCGCACTTTATGGTTAATCGCTGCTTTATATTCAGGCTTACCGCCCGCAATCATATTGTGTACCACTGGCGCTGAGCAATAATGGGTCACTTTGTGCTTGGCAATTAGCTGTAAAATCAAATCAGCGTCAATTTTACGCAAGCAGACGTTGACGCCCGCCCGTTCAGCGATTGTCCACGGGAAACACCAGCCGTTGCAATGAAATAGGGGCAGCGTCCATAAGTACATGGGGTGTTTTGGCATATCCCAGTCAAGGATATTGGATACGGCGTTGAGTGTCGCCCCGCGATGATGGTAGACCACGCCTTTGGGTTTACCTGTGGTGCCAGAAGTATAGTTCAGAGCAATGGCATCCCACTCGTCCGATGGTTTTTCCCAATTGTCCAAGCTGTCAGAGCTGGCAACCAATTCTTCGTAGCTCATTTGTCCAAAGCGCTCAACATCAACTGCGGCATCTGTCGCATGAATGACAATTAGTTTTGGAAATGCTTCAGCGATCATTTCAGCGTGCTCAGCAAACTCGCTGTCTAGTATTAACACCTTAGCTTCTGAGTGCTGTAAGCAAAAGCTTAGCGCGTTGATATCGAGGCGTGTGTTTAGAGTACATAACACGCCGCCTGACATGGGCACCCCAAAGGCGCATTCGACCATCGCGGGTGTGTTCGGCATCATGACTGCCACGGTGTCGTTTTTATCAATCCCTAATTTACGCAGACCATCTGCCAATTGCCGACAACGATCGTAGGTCTGTTGCCATGTTTGTGTCAGATTATTGTGCGCTAGGTCGTCATAGACGATGGCAGTTTTATCAGGATACACCTGCGCGCTGCGGATGATAAAATCGATCGGGGTGAGCGGTTGATGATTGGCAGCGTTTTTGCCGAGACCTGTGTGAAAATCTGTCATGGGATAGTCCTTTATCTTGCGTTTATAATTCGGTGAACACGCTATCAACTTGCTATAAAAGGCAGATTCGCTGTCTGTCACGGCTTTTAAGCCACTGACACGACAGGGTTGAGACGACAGTTTGCTGATCTGTTTTGTCGCAATCTAATAGGGGGTTCACGATAAATATTTGCCCGTCCATTATAGACAAAGCCATATGAAAAGCGAGTATGTTTTTTAGTGCTTGCTGATATCCGCTAACCTGAGCAAGTCGCTTGACAAACATAGTGCTCACTCATCAGTCGCTTGTCTGCGTAGCTGTTAATAATAGCGTTGTGTTACGATGACAGGAACGCTAAATCCTATAGCCTGTTTAGGGCGTATCCCCAACTCAATCGATAATTATCTAAATAGACTAAACATGAGCACACCCGAGTCTCACAACCCATTCATAAGGAAAATGATATGCCAGCCAGCCAAGCCAATATGATTGATACCGCTAGCACCAACGAACACTATCCGCATTTGTTTGAGCCGTTAGATTTGGGCTTTACCACGTTAAAAAACCGTTTGGTCATGGGTTCTATGCATACAGGCCTTGAAGACCGTTTTTATAATTACGGTAAATTGGCCGCCTATTTTGCAGAGCGTGCCAAAGGTGGCGTGGCCATGATGATTACTGGCGGTATCTCACCCAATCGCGAAGGCTGGTTGCTCCCTGCTGGTGGCACCATGAATACAAAAGCTGATGTGATCAATCATCAGCGTGTCACCCGAGCGGCCCATAAATATGACAGCAAAATCATCATGCAAATCTTGCACAGTGGTCGTTACGGCTATCATCCATTTGTGGTGTCAGCCAGTCCGGTAAAGTCTCCAATCTCGCCTTTTAAACCGCGTAAGATGAGCATTAAAAATATTGAACAAACCGTTAAGGATTACGCGCGTTCAGCACGTTTGGCCAAGCAAGCAGGTTACGACGGTGTCGAAATCATGGGCTCTGAGGGCTACTTGCTCAATCAGTTCTTATCGCGTCACGTGAATAAACGGACTGATCAATATGGTGGCGATATTCAGGGTCGTATGAAGTTTGCTGTCGATGTGGTGAAAGCGGTGCGCGAAGCAGTGGGAGAGGATTTTATTATCCTGTTTCGCTTATCAGTGATTGATTTGGTCAAAGACGGCAATGTCATGGACGAAGTGATCACCGTTGCCAAAGCCTTGGAGACGGCGGGCGTGACCATCATGAACACAGGTATCGGCTGGCATGAAGCGCGCGTACCGACCATTGTGACGAGCGTGCCGCGTGCCGCCTTTGTTGACTTTACCGCTGAAATTAAAAAGCACATCAATATTCCTATGATGGCGGCCAACCGTATCAATATGCCAGACACAGCAGAAGATATCGTCGCCAGTGGTCAGGCGGATATGATTCAAATGGCGCGTCCGTTCTTGGCTGATGCGCATTGGGTCAATAAAGCCAAAAACGGTCAAGCCGATCGCATCAATACTTGTATCGCCTGTAATCAAGCCTGTCTTGATCATACTTTTGAGCATAAGCGCTCGACCTGTCTGGTCAATCCGCAAGCGTGCTATGAGACTGAATTGGTCTATAAAAAAGCCAAGAAACCGAAAAAGGTGGCGGTCATCGGTGGCGGTGTCGCTGGCATGTCGGCGGCGCACGTGGCAGCGCTGCGCGGTCATGATGTGACGCTGTTTGAAGCCAAAGATATCTTGGGCGGGCAATTTAACTATGCCAAAGTTATCCCTGGTAAAGAAGAATTTTTTGAGACGATTCGCTACTATATCAATGAGCTTGAGCACTTAGGCGTTGAGATTAAACTCAATACCAAAGTCGATAAAACCATGTTAGAGAAAGCCAAATTCCATCATGTCATCGTCGCTACTGGCGTCGTACCTAGAAGCTTAATCGGTAAGCTTGAAGGGGCTGATTTGCCACAAGTAATGAGCTATGCAGAGCTGCTCTCTGGTGAAAAATCTGTCGGCGATACCGTGGCCGTCATTGGTGCTGGTGGTATTGGTTTTGATGTCAGTGAATATCTCACGGCGCGCCACGGCCAGCCACTTGATGAATTAGGTCCTGAGCTGTTAAAAGATCCAAACTACCGGCCAAAAGCCCAGTCGGTTAGCGAATGGCGTGAAGAATGGGGCGTGACTGAGGACACTGACTATCAAACCGATGGAGGTCTGACGAAGCCTGAAGCCATACAACCGATCCGCCAAGTCTATCTCATGCAGCGTACCAAAGGTCGCTTGGGTAGTGGCCTCAATAAAACCACAGGCTGGGTACATCGCGCCCATGTCAAATCGCACGGTGTCATCCAAGTATCAGGCGCCCAGTACAACAAAATCACCAACGAAGGGATTTGGATCACCAATAATCAAGGTCAAACCCAGCTGCTACGTGTCGATAGTGTCGTGGTCTGCGCAGGTCAAGAGTCAGTGGTTGAGCTGATGCCAAACGTCGGTGATGCACCAGACGCGCAGTACCATCTGATCGGCGGGGCAAAGCTTGCCGCTGAGCTGGACGCCAAACGCGCGATTCGTGATGGGGCAGAAGTTGCCGCTCAGATTTAAGGGTTAACTTGAAGTTTGAAGTTAAGAAAATCAGACGGTAGGGGAGCAATTTCCTGCCGTTTTTTATATCTGTGTGTCTAGTCGGGCTGTGGCTATGGATTACCGCACTTGAAATTACTATCAGTATGCTAAAAACCCTTGCGTCGATCTCAAACATCAGCTTTGACAGTATGACTGGTAATATTAACCATAATTATAATCAGCGATATATTCATGAGTAACGTGATGTGAAGGGTGTTTAGAGAATTGGAATGATCGAAAATTGACTCTGAAGGCAATGTACTAGGATGCTACTCAGGTTCTACTATCTTTGTCAAAAAAGAGGGTAAAAGTGGGGCGGAGATGGTTAGAGACAAAATCTATATCATGGATTGGAATGATGCTTTGCATCTTTTAGATTTTGCGGGTAATTTGATTAAATAACGAATGCTTATTAAAAGGACTTAGCAATGATAGTGTTAAAAACACTCTTTAAATGGATCGTTTTACCTATTTTAGCCCTACTCATTCTTATTAGTCTGGGTTTAGTGGTGAGCGGCAATGCTTATATCTTTCGCGGCTTACAACTCACTTATCTTAAAGGTGAAAGCACTGCCAATATAGACGATTATAAGGATTTTGATAATCGTACTATCCGTGCAAAAGACAATATTGCTTGGGATAGAGACGCTAATTTTGAGCAAGTCAAACTCACGCCTACCTTACAAAACGCCTTAGATACCGATGAGACCGTGGCCTTTGCCATTATCAAAGACGGCAAGCTACTGTACGAGAATTACTGGCAAGGCTACGGCAGTGATTCGCATACCAATAGCTTTTCGATGGCAAAAACAGTGACGACCATGCTGTATTTAAAAGCGGTAGAGGATGGCTATATTGCTAGCGTCGATGAGCCGATTACCAAATGGTTGCCTGAATACACAGACAATCAGTACGCGCAGCATTGTACCCTAGCGGATTTATCCGCGATGACTTCAGGCTATGATTGGACCGAGGACTACTATTTTCCTATTAATCCGACGGCTGAATCTTATTATGGTCATGATTTAGTTAAGCAGATGGTCAATCGAGATTTTGTTGAAGAATGCGGTGGTCAGTTTGAATATTCATCAGGTGATACGCAAATGCTTGGCATTGCTTTGTCGCGTGCGTTAGAACCTCACGGTTATACTCTCTCTAGTTACTTAGAAGAGAAGTTTTGGCAACCCTTAGGCATGAAAGGCGACGCTTACTGGTCGCTTGACGGCTCAGAGAGTATTGAAAAAGTATACTGCTGTCTAAATGCCCGTGCTTTAGATTTTGCCAAATTTGGGCAGTTATTATTGAATGGTGGCGAGTGGCAAGGTGAGCAACTACTCAGCAAAGAGCACGTTGACTTTATGATTACTCCTAATGCAGCGGCCTTTGCAGCTGGGCAGGCTCAGACATACGGCCACTCGGTATGGACGGATATGGACAGCCCAGTTCCGTTCTATGCCATGCTTGGCCATTTGGGACAACGGGTTCTAGTGCTACCGGAGGAGAACGCTATTATTGTCCGACTGGGCAAGCAAAAAGGCTTACCCACTCCAGTAGAGGGCTTTCATTTAGAGCCAGATTTGGGGCAGTATGTCACTGAAGTCAAAAAAATATTGGTTGGATTAGAAGAAGGATGAGATTGCTTATCTGACAGGCAAACTCAGTAACTCTAACCTTCCATCTCCCCAACCAACCATTTCTCAACATCTTCCACCTGCGCTGCCAACTCAGGTCGCGCTGTTGCTAATCCGTCAAGTTTGTCTTTGATCTCTTTCTTATTGTATTTAGCACCCGTTAATGTCTCTTTGAGCAGATCAATCAATTCAACGTTTAACGCATCAGAGAAAATAACCACATCGCTAATCACTGCCTGCTTCACATCAAGGTGCAAATCGATAATGCCCCAATCAAAGCGCGTCTCGATGTGATGGCTAAACTCAGGGGTTTTGCCAAAGCGCCACTCCCAGTCTGCCATTTGCTGATAGTATTTATTGAGCGCCGGCTGCTTGGCGAGGCTGGCTTCATCGAGTTCTTCTACTGGCGCAGTGTCACCATAATATTCACAAAACGCTTCGATGATGGCATCGGATAACCTCTCGTGATTGATGTCTTCGTTAAACTCTTTCAGGTTAGCGACACGCGCGCGTACAGATTTGATGCCTTTGGCTTTGAGTTTTAGCGGATGTGGATTGAGATAATCGCCCAGCTTTTGCATGTTGGCATTGACCAGTAATGTCCCGTGGTGAAAGCTGCGATCTGCTGCATGTTTAAAAGCGCTGCCTGATATTTTCTTATCACCGACCTGCATGTCGTTACGCCCAGATAAATCCGCCTCTATGCCTAACTTCTTTAGCGCATTGATGATGATGGTAAAGTTCGCGTCTTGGTCGTAGCTGTCCTTAGGTGATAAAAAGGTAAAGTTAGTATTGCCCAAATCATGAAACACCGCGCCACCGCCGCTCTGCCGCCGCGCCAAAAAGATGTCATCTGCTTCCATCTTATCAATTTTACATTCCACCCATGGGTTTTGCGAGCGTCCAATGACCACGGTTTCACTGTTGCGCCATAAAAATAGAGTGTGTGAATTTGCGTCAAGTGCTTGAAAGATCCAATCCTCGGTGGCGAGGTTAAACCAAGGGTTGGTAACGCTTGATTTTAAGATGCGCAGGTTCATTTGTGTGTCCTTTTTCTCGAATGGTTCTTCTAGATTGAGTATTATAAATAGATACTGGTATTGTTGCCGATGCAAGTTTGGAATTCAATGGCTGTGTGGTAGGGAGGATGCTTTTAGGGTTTGAATATCGGGGTAGAGCGGGGGATTTTGATTAGATTTTGGAGAAGGTAATTTGTAGTTTTTTGGAGGAATGGTTAGTTGTTGGAGCTAATCCTGCTATCTGCTTGTATCTAACTTGTCGATGGCGTGCGGACTGGTTTGTCTGATGGCGTTCCTGTTGTCCCGATACCGCCCCCAGCCATAGTCCGCATCGCCATCATCAGCGTTAGGATACCGCTACTATCAGGGCTAAACCACTCCCTAAGTCGACCATTGATATTTTAAAGCTTCACTTATTCCTATGCTATTATCAGGACTAAACTTAAGTAAATAAAAAATTATTTCGCTGAGTAAAGTCTTGAATGGTTTTAACGGAGAATGACGATGAATATTGAGCTAGCCCAATTAATCAGTGAGTTGGATCAGTCAGATGAAAAGATTACCGAGTCTTCTATTGCAACTAAGATTAATGAAGTTACACAGGAAGATCTAAGATCAGAATCTATTGCAGAGAGAATTGCATTTGGATTTTGCGAGGACTATCAACATAAACAGAGTGGTTGGGGCACCTACTTTGGTCCTATGATGGTTTGGGTTGGTGATGATGGCGAAGTTTATGAGAGTCCTAGCATTTTGTCGGTTACTGAAGAGATTGTAGAGCACTGGATAAGTAGATCACAAAGTACTGTTAACCCTATATTAAAAGCTCGATATTGTGGCCTCATATGGGACCTTTCCAATGCTGCCATTGGTAAAAAACCTGATCATACCGTTGCTGTCAACTATGTAAACGCGCTTCTTGAAATAACAGACAAAGATCTTAGCAAGCACCCAACTGAAACTATTAAAAAAATTACTAGAGCATATAAGGTTGCGTCTGGCTTAAATAATACCAGTCTAATAAATAGATGTATTGAGAGTGCTATTAACCTAGAAGATCGTATAGCAGAGGATAGTAAAGCGGGACTTTGGGGGTTTTGCTTCGATCTTTTTGTTTTAGGTAAGAGCAAGTATTTATCTGAGGATCAAAGAGAAAAATTGATAGAAGGTCTTGAGCAGCGATTAATGCGACTTTCTAAAGATAGCTCTCCATGGGGGTGTGAGTCAGCAGGCGTCCGTTTAGCAGATTATTATAGGGTTAAAGGAAACAAAGAAGAAGCAACTCGAGTAATAAAGGTAGTTGGTAAAAGTTTCGAGGATGCGTGCGATAATGTGGCACCTATACAAGCTTCTTCATGGTTGCAACATGTGCATAATATATATGTTAGCTTCAATATGAAAAGTGACGTAGAGCGAGTAACGAGAAAGATAACCGAGATAGGTCCAAAAGTTGTAGATAGTATGCAGTCCTTCTCTCACAGTATAGAAATACCAAAAGAACAGTTAGATGCTTATCTCGACTCAATGATAAATGGTGGTCTAGAAAATACACTTGTAAGAATTGCAGCACATTTTATTCCAAAGAAAGATCAAGTAGAGGAACAGGTTTTAGAGCTAGCAAAAAATTATCCGCTGACATACTTGTTCACTAAGACACTTCAAGATCACAAAGGCAGACCTATCGCAACTATTGGCAGCGTTGAAGACGACTTAGAGGGGCACGTGATTCACCAACTTTCTAGTAATTTAAATACTAACGCCTTTTTTCTTAGGCATTCATTAAAAAAGGCGTTAGAAGTTTATAATATAAAAGTGCAAGATTTGACTGACTTTGTATTAGCGTCACCCATATTTGAAGAAACAAAAAAAGATCTTATCCATGCTGGTTTACAAGCGTATCTGGATCAAGATTATATTTCAGCAATACATATATTAGTACCTCAAACAGAAGCTGCTATTCGGTCGTTAGTCGAATTAACAGGAGGGGCAACTTCAAAAAGAAATAGGCAAGGTGGGTTGCAGTTAAGAACCTTTGATGACTTACTTAGAGATGAGAAAGTCCAAGAATGCTTCGGTATTGATTTATCATTTTATTTTAGGATATTACTCACAGAACAGAGAGGTTGGAATATACGAAATAATATATGTCACGGAATAAGTCCATCAGGCGCATTTAATCCTTCAACGGCAGATAGAGTTATGCACGTAATTCTTTGCTTGGCACAGGTAAGATTGACAAACGCCTAATAGTTTATCGCTATAAGAATTAGTTAGACAAAAAACGCTCCTAAAGAGCGTTTTTCATACTTCTGATTTTAGAAAACCCCAGTACCCTAACCAAAATCCTCCCTTAAAATACCCGCCATATTTCGCTCGGCAAGTCCCGTTATAAACACATACGGATTGACGCCAGCGCTACCGGAGATTAACGAACCATCTTGCACGTATATATTTTTGTGCCCTTTGATGCTTCCAAATGCATCAGCCGTTCCACTCTGTTAGATTTATTCCTTAACTTGACCAAATAAGAAATTTCCCTTACTATCTTGTTTCAATGTACTAGAACGTAAATACATCAAAATATTTTTATCATCAAACATGCTAAACAATACGGCAAAAATGCCAATACCAATTCTCATTTTAAAATAATAAGGCTTAACTATGACGAAGCACAATACAGCCAATAGCTATGGGTTACATCAATCAATCCTACCAAGTAACGACGGTTTATATGGCGAGTTTGGTGGCAAAATCGGCCATCCTGAGCTTGCCAAAGCTATGGCCGAAATCGAGACAGGTTTTCGTGAGATTATCAAAGAGGATGACTTTATCGCCGAGATGAAGCGTTTGCGTGAGACTTACGTCGGCCGGCCTAGTCCGATTTATCATGCCCAGCGTTTGAGTGAGCACTGCGGCGGGGCGCAGATTTATTTTAAGCGGGAAGACCTAAACCACACTGGCGCGCACAAAATCAATCACTGCTTGGGTGAAGTGCTATTAGCCAAGAAATTAGGCAAAACCAAGGTCATTGCCGAAACGGGTGCGGGGCAACATGGCGTCGCATTGGCAACGGCAGCGGCCTTAATGGGCATGGCGTGTGAGATACACATGGGTGTTGTCGATATTAGAAAAGAACACCCAAACGTGAGCCGTATGAAAATTTTGGGTGCCAATATCGTGCCTGTCTCACGCGGCGCAGGGACATTAAAAGAAGCGGTCGATAGTGCCTTTGAGACGTACCTAAACGAGCTGGATACCAGTATGTTTGCGATTGGCTCAGCATTGGGACCTGCGCCATATCCTGAGATGGTCAGCTATTTTCAGTCTGTGGTCGGGCACGAAGCGCGTGCACAGTTTTTGGCGACCACGGGCAAGCTGCCTAATAAAGTCGTGGCTTGTGTGGGTGGTGGCTCGAACGCCATTGGGATGTTTAGCGGGTTTTTGGCGGATGACAGCGTTGAAAAAATAGGCGTTGAGCCAGCGGGCGAGGGTTTAGAGACGCCCAATCATGCTGCCACTATGTCGCTGGGTGTGAAAGGGGAAATCCACGGTTTTAAATGTTACGTCTTGCTGGATGAAAAAGGTGAGCCTGCCCCTGTGCACTCAATCGCCTCGGGTCTGGATTACCCCGGCGTTGGTCCGCAGCACTCGCATTTAAAAGATTTACAGTTGGCCACTTACGAGTCGGCGACAGACAGTGAGTGCTTGGAGGCGTTTATGGCGCTGTCACGACTTGAGGGTATTATTCCGGCTCTAGAGTCGGCGCATGCCATCGCCTACGCCATGAAAACTGCCAAAGATATGTCGGCAGATGAGACCATTTTGGTCAATTTATCGGGCCGCGGTGATAAGGACATTGACTTTATTTTGGACAAGGTTGATTTATAGCCAAAAAACCTACGATAAATACAGAAAATACCATACCCATTGAGCGTTTAAAAAGTTATCATCGTGGTTTTTTTAGCCCATGCCACTTTTATGACTGAGCATTTTTTATAAACAAATGCCGTCCAACGCTTGATAGGATGTACCCATGACCAACCGTGACCTCATGATTTTTTTAACGCTGTCCTTTATGTGGTCGCTGTCTTTTATTTTTTATCGTATTGGCGTGCCTGAGTTTGGCTCCTTAGCCTTTGCCAGCCTGCGGGTGGTATTGGCTGGGCTGACCATGTTGGTTTTTGTGTTACTAAAGAAGAAAAACAGGCAGGGCATTCGTGATAATTGGAAAGTATTGACACTGGTCGGTCTGTTTTCAGCGGCAATCCCTTTCATGCTGTTTGCCTTTGCGGCACGCTCCGTCAATGCTGGGGTATTGGCGGTGCTCAATGCCTCTGTACCGATGATGAGTGGCTTTATCGCCAGCACGTTTTTTAAAGACAGACTCTCAAAGAAGCAAATTCTTGGCTTGGTTATTGGGATTGTTGGTGTGGTCATTTTGATGAGTGAGAGCTTATTTGGCGAGCAGAGTGGGACTTCAGGATCTGGGTTATTGCCGATGGGCTACGCACTGCTGGCTTGCGTGGGTTATGCCGTGGGCGCAAACATCACCAGAAATTACTTGGACAATGTCACGCCAGTGGCGATTACCGCAGGCTCGCTCATTATTGCCAGTGTTATCATGCTACCCATTGCATTGTATGAGTTCCCTTATGGCAAAAGCATCAGTCTAACGGCTTGGGTGTCTGTGATTTGTATCGGTGTGTTTTCGACAGCCATCGCTCTGATCTTTATGAACCAGCTGATTAAAAGTATTGGTCCGATGCGGGCGACCAGTATCACGCTGGTCATTCCTATTTTTGCGATTATTTTGGGTTACTTGTTGCTTGGCGAGGCCTTGGACACGCCAGCGATTATTGGCTCGGTGGTGATACTGTTTGGCACCTATCTGTCTTTAGAAATCTCGATTAAAAAGATGCTGACCTCATAGGACGTATGTAAGTTTGGTCTCATCTCACTCAGCCTAACGCATCGAAAAACGTCGTAATCGCCACTGGGTGCCAAAAAATGCCATTAGCATGAAACCGGATTGATTTTATTAGCTTAATAGCCTTATAAGGGGTGATAATTAATCGCTACTTAAATACCAAGGATGTGCTTAAGTCAGTGTTTTTGTTTGTAAATTTGACTTGGAATAATAACGTTTATCCCTATAAAGATCACGGCTTATTAATAGCGGATTGATTCAATCAGGGCCACAAAACTGACCGCTATTTCCAAAAGATCAATCAACCTATTGCTAGCGTTTTATAACAACAAACAAGGCTTTTTTATGGCACACGATAACTTATTTGAACCCGTCAAAATGGGCACCCAAGCCCTAAAAAACCGCATCATCATGGCACCCCTGACCCGTCTACGCTCGATCGAGCCTGGTGATGTACCGACCGCCCTTGCTGGTGAATATTACTCACAACGCGCTGGGGCCGGACTGGTTATTACTGAGGCGACGCAGGTTTCTTTTCAGGCAAAAGGCTATGCAGGCGCGCCTGGTATTCACACTCAAGACCAAGTCACTGCGTGGAAAACCATCGTTGATAATGTCCATGCCAAAGGCGGCAAGATCGTTGTACAGCTATGGCACACCGGTCTGGTGGCGCACGAAAGCGTACAGCCTGATGGCCAAGCGCCAATTTCTGCCTCTGATGTGAATGTTGGTGTGCGCACCTCGCTACGCGATAGCGACAATCAGGCCATTCGTGTTGAGGCGACGCCGCCACGCCCGGCGACGCTTGATGAGATCAAGCAAGTGATTGCTGATTTTGCTCAAGCCACCAAAAATGCCAAAGAAGCCGGTTTTGATGGGGTAGAGATTCATGGGGCTCATGGCTATCTCTTGCATCAGTTTTGGGTTGAGCAAACCAACCAGCGTGATGATGAGTATGGTGGCAGCCGTGAGAACCGCGCGCGCTTAACGCTGGATGTCATCGATGCTTGTGTGGCTGCTTGGGACGCTGATCATGTCGGTATTCGTATTTCACCGCTTGGTACGTTTAATAATGTAGAAGCGGGCTATAATGAAGACGAAAATATCTGGATGATCGAGCAGATCAATAAACGCGGTATCATGTATCTGCATTTGTCAGAGCCTGATTGGGCAGGAGGCACGCCTTATAGCGATGCGTTCCGTCAGCGCGCCCGTGATGCTTTTGGTCAATTGATTATCGCGGCGGGCGGCTATACGGCCGAAAAAGCGGAACAAAACATCAAGGCAGGCTATATTGATGCGGTTGCTTTTGGTCGTGACTATATTGCCAACCCTGATTTGGCTGAGCGTATTCGTACAGGGGCGCCGCTTAATGAGCAGCATCCAGAGTCATTTTATGGTGGCGGTACTGAAGGCTATACCGACTATCCATTTTTGGATCAGGCGTAATCGCTTATCAGCCACTATTCAGGGCTAATGTGTAACATCCTGAGCATACAAGTAAAAAGCCCCCTAACTATCATAGTTAGGGGGCTTTTCTTATGTAGAGACACTTACAGAGACATTGATTACTTATCAAACTTCTTCGTTTGCAAACTTCCCTGTTTGATAATCACGAAACGTTTGGCGCAGCTCTTCTTGGGTATTCATGACAAAAGGGCCATGACCGGCCACTGGTTCACCAATAGGCTCGCCGCTGAGCAGCAGTAGCTTGACAGGCGCTAGCGTTTGCCCATCAGCGGCGGTGCGGGGGTAATGTAATTCAATCGTATCGGTAGCAGGGCAGGATGCGTCAGAGGCTTGCTTGTTTTGAGCGTCTAGGCGGCTTTGAGAGGGCGCTGCAAATTGAATCAAACGGCCTGCATTTACTCGTGTGCCATTGACCAGCAATTCGCCTTCTTGCACTAATAAGAGCGTATTATGGGTGCTGGGGACGTGCAGGGTCGTCGCTCCAGCGGTATGCAGCTCGATATCCCACACATTAATGGGCGTAAACGTACTGGCTGCCCCTGTGACGCCGTGCCAGTCGCCAGCGATGATAGCAGCCTGACCAATCGGCGCTTGATGGTCAGCGTCACTACTGTCTATCAGCTCGATGATAGGCATCTCGGCGCGCTTGATGGATTGATACTTTGGCGCGGTAAGCTTATGGGCGCTTGGCAGATTTACCCACATTTGCACCATACTAAAAACGCCACCGCGCTGACCGAACGCCTCTGAATGAAACTCCTCATGCAAGATACCGCGCCCTGCGGTCATCCACTGTACATCACCTTCTAAAATATCACCGCGGCCACCCGTTGAGTCTGCGTGACTGATTTCGCCTGAATAGGCAATAGTGACGGTCTCAAACCCTTTGTGTGGATGCTGCCCGATGCCGTGCGGCTGCGACTGATAATGAGGGTTGGGTGCAAAGGTGGTCGGCGTGCCATAATCGAACAACAAAAATGGATCAGTGTGACTATAATTAAAATTTGGGTTATCCTCAATATGATTGATAAGGGTTTTTACAAAAAAACCATCCCCTACCCAGTGTGGCGCTTTGTCACCATGTATATTTTTAATTGGACGCATTGCTCATCTCATCAGTCTAAGTAAAACAAATATCAACAACTCAACAATATTTAGTAATTCTACAGTAAAATCGACTTATGTTCTATTTTTTCTACAATGTCCAATGCATGCTTTAGCGTTAGACGACTTCACCACTGACAAAACCACTTGCCCACGCCCATTGAAAATTATAACCGCCAAGCCAGCCTGTAACGTCAAGCACCTCGCCGACAAAGTACAATCCCTCTTGCAATTTGCTTTGCATGGTTTTAGAGGATACCTCATCGGTTTTGACACCGCCGCGCGTCACTTCCGCTGTGCGATAGCCCTCTGTACCAGAAGGTTTTAGTTGCCAGCCGTTGAGAGTGGTGCCCAGCTCAAGCAGCCGCTCATCTTTAATATTGGCAAGTTCCGTGTCTTTTATATCGTCCCATAGTTGCGTTTGCAGTGCTGCCAGTAGTTTTTTGGGTAGCGCGCTGTTCGTATTTTCGGTCAGTACCGTACGAATCAGTTGTCTTGGGTGCGATTTTTTGTGCGCAAGCAGCAGCGCGGTCACATCGGTCTCTGGTAGTAAATTGATGCTGATGGTTTCGCCCGTATGCCAGTAGTTTGACAGCTGTAGCATGGCAGGGCCGGAGAGTCCGCGGTGGGTAAATAACACTGGCAATTTAAAAGAGATGCGCTCGTTACTGGCAATCACGGGCAGACTAATACCCGCTAGCGATCGAATCAGCTCGCCTGTTTTATCGGTAAAGGTAAAGGGTACTAAGCTTGCGTCAGTGGCTATCAGCGTGTGGCCAAACTGTTGTGCCAGCTCATAACCCAAACCGCTTGCCCCCATGGTGGGGATAGACAGCCCGCCTGTAGCGACGACTAACGACTCACAGCTATAGCTGACTTGAGAGGGTTTAGCCCCACTCGCCATGTCTTTTTTATTGAGTGCCTTACTGGTGGCTAACTGGAAGCGGGTGTTGTTATCCGGCTCGACAGTGTTGACGCTGTCAATTTTGGTGTTGAGCCGTACTTGTACGCCGACTGCGCGGCATTCATCAAGCAGCATGGTCAAAATATCTTGTGCAGAATCATCACAAAACAGTTGTCCGTGTTCACGCTCGTGATAAGGGATCTTATGCCCCTCAACCATAGCAATAAACTCCCAACTGGGATAACGACTGAGCGCAGATTTGCAGAAATGAGGGTTGGTGCCGATAAAGTGCTCAGGCTCAACAAAGTAGTTGGTAAAATTACAACGGCCACCACCTGACATGAGAATTTTTTTACCGGCTTTATTGGCATGGTCTAACACCAGTACGCGCCGCCCACGCCGACCGGCCGTGAGCGCACAGTATAACCCAGACGCGCCCGCGCCGATGATAATGACATCATAGTGAGTGGGGGGTGGGGTGTTGTGATGATTACTCATTGTGGTCTCGTAAAATGACAGGTATAAAAAGGTAAGAATAAAGCCAATGGCGTATGTTAACCATTGCTTATATTAAAAAGTCAGATTGGGTTGATCGTTTTAAGCGATAACGTTTGTGTAGCTATTGTCCATATTTCATATCAGGTTACAAGGGTTAAATTTGCCAGATTCAAATGTTATCCCAACTCAGTCTTGGTAGCCACGATATTGAGGCTGAAGTAAAGGAGGTGTTTAACCTCGTTCTACGATCATAAGTGGCCGCGCGTTACCAAGTGTACACCTGTGCAGTGAAATTGTTATGATTGGCGGTTGATGTCTTGCAACCATCCTGCTTATTTGTCACACTACTGATAGGTGTTACACGTTATGGAAGATGACTCTTATTACCAGTACAGACAGTCGTTATCGACGGTTGTGAGTACAGTTTGTAATAATTAAAAAGGATGAGCACTATGACACAGAAATCATTTCCTATTGCCGCCGAGTTCCTCGCTGCTGCCAATACGCCAGCTGAACAATACGCCACAGAGTATCAGCAGTCGATCGAATCGCCTGAATCCAATGCAGCCTTTTGGGCAAAACGTGCCGAGCTGATTGATTGGATAAAAAAACCCACCAAGATCCGCGATGTGAACTATGATTTAGACGATTTTCGCATCAAATGGTTTGAAGATGGTGAGTTAAACATCTCTACCAACTGTCTTGATCGACATGTCAAAAAAAATCCCTACAAGCCCGCCATTATTTGGGAAGGGGATCATCCCTCACTTCATAAAATTATCTCTTTTAAAGAGCTGCATGAAGCGGTTTGCCGCTTAGGGAACTCAATGCGCAAGCTTGGCGTCAAAAAAGGCGACCGTGTGACGCTATATATGCCGATGATACCGGAGGCGATGGTTGCGATGCTGGCATGTGCTCGTATTGGCGCGGTGCATTCCGTGGTTTTTGGGGGGTTTTCTGCTGAGAGCTTGGGCAATCGCCTGATAGACAGCCGCTCAAAAATCGTCATCACTGCTGATGAAGGCATACGGGGTAACAAGCGTACGCCGCTCAAAGCCAATGTCGATCGGGCATTAGATATGGATGGTACGGACAGTGTTACCAACGTCATTGTCGTCCATCGTACGGGTAACTCTGTCCCCATGAGTGGGCGCCGTGATGTTTGGTATCACAGTTTGGTGGATGGGGAATCCGTACATTGCGAGCCTGAAGTCATGAATGCTGAAGACCCGCTGTTTTTATTATACACCTCGGGTTCTACAGGCAAACCTAAAGGCGTGGTGCATACAACTGGTGGCTATATCACTTATGCCCTCTCAAGCTTCCGAGATGTCTTTGATGTCAAAGACGATGACGTCTACTGGTGTACAGCAGATGTAGGCTGGATCACAGGCCATACTTACTCAACCTACGCGCCGCTTGCCAATGGCACGACGACCGTGATGTTCGAGGGAGTGCCAGAGTATCCGACGTGGGCACGTGTTGGTCATATTATCGATAAGCACAATATCACGATTTTATATACGGCACCGACGGCGATTCGAGCGATGATGAAAGAGGGCGATGCGTTTGTTCGTGAGTCGGATCGCTCAAGCCTACGCTTACTTGGGTCAGTCGGTGAGCCGATTAATCCAGAGGCTTGGGACTGGTATTATAACGTCGTCGGCGATGGCCATTGTCCTGTCGTCGATACGTGGTGGCAGACCGAAACTGGCGGTATCCTAATGGCACCGATTCCAGGGGCGGTCGCTCTCAAACCGGGCGCGGCGATGAACCCACTATATGGTATCAAACCAGAAATCATTGATCGCGACGGTACGGTATTAGAAGGCGCTGCTGAAGGTAACTTGGCGATTAATAGTAGCTGGCCGGGACAGATGCGGACGATTTACAATGACCATGAGCGCTTTTTACAGACTTACTTTAGTGAGTATCCAGGCTTTTATTTTACAGGTGATGGCGCCCAGCGTGATGAAGATGGCCATTACTGGATTACGGGGCGGGTGGATGATGTGCTCAATGTCTCAGGCCATCGTCTGGGTACCGCAGAAATAGAAAGTGCCGTGGTCGCTCATCCTGCTACGGCTGAGGCCGCTATTGTCGGTATGCCACATGAGATTCGTGGTACGGGTATTTGTGCTTTTATTATCCTAAAGTCTGGTGAAAACGAGACGGAGTCACTAAGGGCTGAGCTGAATCGACACGTGCGTGCTGAGATTGGTCCGATTGCCAATCTAGACACGATTCACATTGTCAATGCGCTCCCAAAAACGCGCTCGGGGAAAATCATGCGCCGTATCCTACGCAATCTGGCGGCGGGACAATATGTGGGGCTGGGCGACTTATCTACTTTGGCTGATAGCTCGGTGATTAATAAACTGGTCGAGGTGGTTAAGGCTGAGCGTGGAGAGTAGGCTAAGTCGCTGACAGTTTGGTTATACCTCATCAAAGGCTATTATTAAAGACTGTCGCTAAAGACTATTAAAGGCTGGCCTTAAAGACTCACGGTTAATCTTAAAAAAGCCATGTTACTAGCGATAGCATGGCTTTTTTACGTAGATGATATTGCTATACCAGCGGTTTCAAGGTTCAATATTATGTAAAGCAAACCTACTTTTATACATAGTCGTTTCAATATAAGTTGGCCACAAGAAAGACGAGTGAAGGTACTACAAATAGTAGACTAATCGAATCTGACACCATATCCGACTTATAGGAAATTGACTATACATTCAACTTTACTCAATGCTTTATAAGGCCCACTGTCATTATGTCCAATTATGCATCGCGTCCTGCTGATACCACCTCACCAAAAATCGCTATCATCGGTGGGGGTTTGACGGGGCTATTTACTGCCACCTTACTAGAGCGGGCGTTTAAGCAAGACCAACCTCAAAACCCTACGGCAAACCACAAGGCAAAAGATAGTCCAGCCACCTCGCGCATTCCGCAAATTACCATTTTTGAGAAGTCACGCAGTGTTGGGCGGTTGGCGACGCGTTATCGTACCAAGAGCCAGACAGCTACTAGTAGTCCGCAAAATTGGCAGTGGGCATTTGGCGCGCAGTTTTTTACTGCCAAGACGGCTGGTTTTCAGCAATTCATTGCGCCTTGGTTAGAGACTGGGTTGCTACAGCCGTGGTGTGCGCAAGTGGTCAGCGTAACGCCCCTCAATGACGAGACTCAATCACCTGACATCCAAAATAAAGAGCAATGGAATACCACGCAAGCTCGCTATATCAGCACGCCCAAAATGACCAGTTGGGGACGAGTATTAGCCGATGAATTGGTGCATACCACCATAAAATTTCAGACGCGTGTTGCACCATTGAATCAAGATGCCCACGA
Organism: Psychrobacter sp. CCUG 69069; assembly: GCF_021023115.1. NCBI lineage: Bacteria > Pseudomonadati > Pseudomonadota > Gammaproteobacteria > Moraxellales > Moraxellaceae > Psychrobacter > Psychrobacter sp. CCUG 69069. Next base: position 80,782 of record NZ_QQAI01000002.1, on the reverse strand, counting down.
CCGTGTGAATAAAAAAACCGAACTGTTTGATGACAGTGGCGCCAGTCTCGGCTGGTTTGATTGGGTCATTTGTACGGTACCTAACGGACAGGCTGCCGAGCTTATGGCAAATAGTGGCTTTGTACTGCAAACAAAAATCTCTAAACCGAAAATGTTGGCGTGCTATACCTTAATGTTAGGCTGGGATCACGAGCAACCATTGCCTCAGACTATCAGCCATCAGACGCCCAATTGGGATGTGGCTTACGTGAGTGACTCGCCCCTAGACAGAATATTTATCGAACACCAAAAGCCTGCGCATAATAAATTACTACCGAGTATGACTATTCACGCCCGTAATGACTGGTCAGAAGCGCATGTCGATGATGATATTGAAGCGGTAAAAGCGCACCTACTACAAGCCGCACAGCAAGCACTAAATTGGAGTGCTGACAGTGCGCCCACTCAAATTGATTGTCATCGCTGGCGTTATGCGGCAACGATGTTGGAGACTGACAGCCGAGACAATGATGAAGTACTAGGTATTTTGCTGGATCAGGAGCATCACTGGGTCGTGAGTGGTGATTGGTGCGGGCAAGGCAACATTGAAAGCGGCTACCAGATGGCACAAAAAACGGTAGAAGCCATGGTTTCTACAATGACAATGCTGCCTGTCAAGGAAGGGAGGTAAACCATGTTTGGGTTCGATATAGATTTAGAGCTGATGGGCTATCACTTTTTTCAACTGGGCGTTGCCTTTATCCTGTCCTTACCGATCGCTCTGAACCGTGAGATGAAAGACAATGGGGCAGGACTCAGAACATTTCCATTAGTCACCATCGCCTCGTGTGCCTTTATGCTGGTGGGTATGGATATTTATGAATCTGCAGGTGAAGCGAGAATTATGTATGCCATCATCACGGGCATGGGCTTTATCGGTGGTGGGGCTATTTTTAAAAATGAACAGGGCTCAAAGGGCACAGCGACGGCAGCCAGTTTATGGAATACGGGCGCTATCGGTATTTCTGTGGCATACAATCGTTACGAGATTGCTATTATACTCTCGGTTGTTGGCTTCTTAATCCTGCAATTTTCAGAACCGTTTAAGAAAGACGACAAACTGCAGGAGACGGGAAATGAGGACAAAAAATCTTAAGGATTGACAGTCATAATTTAGTCAAAAAAAAGCCCACAGAGGAGGAACTGTGGACTGAGGAAAACTTAACAGGTGATAAAACCACAAGTAAGTAGATAAAAATTTATTATTCTTACCGTAAAGATAGTGGCAAACGCTCAGAATTCAAGAAATTCTTACATCTGCTTACAAGTTCTAGTGTACAACTGTATTGAGGTCATCTGGGGGTCATAGATATCAGTGATGAAAATGGCGGTTAAAACAGAATAACGGTTAAGGCTGCTTTAAAGAAAAAATCCGGCAACCACACAAGCTGCACAAGATTGCTAGTGTTGAGGAAGATGCAGAGATGGCATGACGGCATCTGTGAAAAATGCTAAGCTAGCAACATTCTTACGTCCACTATAAACTGGGTTTGCCATGACCGAGAGTACACATCTGCACACGCCAGAGCAAAAACCGTTACCAGGGCAAAGTGAAAAAAGCATTTTTAATTTGCCTAATAACCTCACGATTGCACGTATCTTAATGATTCCGCTGTTTGTAGCGATTGCCTATTGGCCACCTGCCATGGGGATTGGCATGCCTGCCATCTCAGACAATGTCATTGCTCGAGTAGGCATGAGTGAGTTTAGTGATAGCTTATTGCGCCATTTGCTATTGACGGGTGTTTTTATCATTGCGGCCATTACCGATTGGCTTGATGGCTATTTTGCCCGTAAGCTAAACGTGGTGTCTGCCTTTGGCCGCTTCTTAGATCCGGTCGCTGATAAGCTGATGGTGGCGGTAGCGCTGATTGTCTTAGTACAATGGCATCCCAATATCATCATGGCGATAGCCGCCATTGTGATTATTTCACGTGAGATTGCTGTGTCAGCGCTACGTGAATGGATGGCGGAGTTGGGCAAAAGTACCAGTGTCGCCGTCTCTTATGTTGGCAAGCTTAAAACGACGTTTCAAATGATAGCGATCACCGTACTGTTACTCAACTGGCAATCGCTTGAAACGATTGGCTATGTGTTGATGGTTGCAGCCGTTATTCTCACCTTGTGGTCAATGCTGATTTACTTAAAAGCAGCATGGCCGTATCTAAAGCAGAGTGGCTAGCCCTAAGGTGATGGGACGTAGTGTTAAGAGAGCAGAATAAAAAGTATCATATGAGAAAAAGAGAAAACGCCAGTCGCATGAGCCACTGGCGTTTTTTATGAGATCTCACTTCGTTAGACTAAAAAATAGTGCTATCTAACTTACTTAACTTATTTACAACTTAGTTATTTAGCTGATTAAAGAGTGACTGAGTTGTTTTCACCCAAGTTGGTCGCTTTTTTGCCTTCCATAACCGCAGCCGTGGTCATTTTAAACATATTGGCAACCGAGCTGCCACTGAGCCAGTATTCTGCCCCGTGTGGCACCACTTTAATCAGTTGGACATTTGGGTCTTCTTTACCTTGCTCATAAAAAGCGTTGTAAACTGGCGACCATAGCTCATCAAGCTTGTCTTGGTCATCGACCAGCTCTGCTTTACCGTTGATTGAGACATAGTCTTTGGCATCTTGACTGACATACGCCAAGTTCACTTGCGGATTTTGCTTAATGTCTTTGACGGTTTCAGTCGTTTTATCCCCGATGAACCAAATCTCTTTTGCCCCAAGACTGGTCTCACTCGTCGTCATCGGGCAAGCATGTAAATGATCTTCGTGTGTGCGAGTGGTCATCATGGCAAACTTAACGTCTTTTACCAACTCTTGGACTTTATCGATATGGTCTTGTCTACTCATAGGAACTTCCTTTTTTATAATGATTGGATGGTGTTCATTAAATCTGAATACTTTAGAAAAATAATTTTTGTTCAGAAAAAAGTGCTAATGGCTTAAAATTTAAAAACAAAGTTAAAAACTTAAAGAGTAAAAACAAACAGCTCATCGGCAACTGGCTTCTAGAATACCGATTTGTAGCGGGCTATTTATATAGGCGCCCAGTAATGCGATGTGAGTGTTTGTAAGGAATATAAGGGTTAAGTAAAAATTGTGACGCCATCCCCTTAATCCGAAGTTTTAAAAGCCTTCATGGTTACAGGCGACGTACCTGAATAAAGAAGTGAGGATGGATGGTTGAAGTTTTCTATGTCTCTGCCTGCAACGACGCCACAAGTTAAAAGAACTTATAGCAGTAAAACGCTTTTATAGACCAAACTGCTTTGGTGTAAATGGATGAAAACAAGCGTCAGATGAAGCAGGCGTACTGAGGTGTTTTGTTTGGATCAAATAGCGGCGAGACGACGATCCTTTCAACAATTTATCTTGGTTTAGACCTGCTTCTTATATGGCTTCTTGTTATAATACGCAGACCATTTACTTAGCATGGCAGTGATGCCTTGATCTTACGGATTATGCCTTTATGATGACCATCGCCGGACAACCGTTACTTACCGATTTTCAGACGCAGCAACTCATCAGTCAATTTCAGCAAAAAACCGAGTTAAATGTTAGCCAAATCCATACGCAGCAGGTGTATGTGCTATCACGCACGCTCTCTGGTGATGAGCATAAAAAAGCGTTGAACTTGTTTGGGATTCGTGACCGTATTGAGCTTGCAGCGCCGCAAGACAACCAACGACAAGTCATCGTGAGTCCGCGTTTTGGTACGATTTCGCCATGGGCGAGTAAAGCGACCGATATTTTTAATAACTGTGAAATTAAGATCAATCGCGTTGAGCGCGTCATTGTTTATACGCTGACGCTTGATAATACAGCGGCCGATAGTGTGGTTGACAAAAAACTGCCTACTGCTGCTGAGCAATTATTGTTTGATCGTATGACCCAAAGCTTGGTCTATGACTTAAATGACGTGAATAAACTGTTTGATGACGAGCCGCCAGCATCGCTCCATCATATCGATGTCATCGGCCAAGGTCGTACGGCGCTAGAGTCAGCCAACACGGCATTTGGCTTTGCGCTATCAGTTGAAGACATCGACTATCTGATGAATGCGTACGTCAATGAATTGGGTCGTAACCCAACGGACGTTGAGCTGATGATGTTTGCACAGGCCAACTCAGAGCATTGCCGTCATAAGATATTCAATGCCCAGTGGACAATCGATGGTACGGCGGCGCCAAAGTCTCTGTTTCAGATGATCAAAAACACTTACCAGTCGAATCCGCAAGGCATCTTGTCGGCTTATAAAGACAACGCCGCTGTGATGGCTGGCTCTGATGGTATGCGTTTTTATCCTATCCCGACGGACGGGGTGGATGCCAGCTCGATTCATCCGTATAACTTCCATCAAGAAAATATCGATATCTTGATGAAAGTCGAGACGCATAATCACCCAACCGCGATTGCTCCTTACTCAGGGGCGGCGACAGGTGCTGGCGGTGAGATACGTGATGAAGGCGCAACGGGTCGCGGCGGTAAGCCAAAAGCGGGTCTGACAGGCTTTCACGTCTCACATTTGCACATTCCAGAGCTGGCCGAGAAGTGGGAGCAGTCCGGTCAACTGAGCACGCAGGATTATGGTACGCCTGATCGTATGGCCACCAGTCTTGAGATTATGACCGAAGCGCCACTCGGTAGCGCCAATTTCTCAAACGAGTTTGGTCGTCCAAACCTATGCGGTTACTTCCGTAGCTTCCAGCTGGATACCTCTGCGGCAAAAGATGGCAGCGAGATGCGCGGCTATCACAAGCCCATCATGCTGGCAGGTGGCTACGGCAATATCAAACGCAACCTCATTGAAAAAAATGCCATCCAAAAAGGCGATCTGCTCATCGTCCTTGGTGGCCCCGCGATGCAGATTGGTTTGGGCGGCGGTGCGGCGTCTTCTGTCGATAGTGGTGAGCTTGATGAAGGCTTGGACTTTGCCTCAGTGCAGCGTGACAACGCTGAGATGGAGCGTCGCTGCCAAGAAGTTATCGATCGCTGCTGGGCGTTAGCTGGTAATGATGTCGATGCCAGTAATAACAGTAAAGACGGCAACCCAATTGTCTCACTACATGACGTAGGAGCAGGTGGTCTATCGAATGCCATGCCAGAGCTGGTCAATGACCATGAAATGGGCGCGCATCTGAACTTACGTAAGATTCCATCATTAGAAGCGGGCATGTCGCCAATGGCCATCTGGTCAAACGAAGCGCAAGAGCGTTATGTGCTGGCGATTCGCCCAGAAAGCAAAGATCAGTTTGATGCTATCTGTGCCCGTGAGCGCTGCCCGTATGCCATCTTAGGCGAGGCAACGGATATTCGCCAGCTGGTTGTCAATGATGAATTGCTCCCTGAGCAGCCCGTCGATATGCCGATGCAAGTACTGCTCGGTGGTACGCCAAAAATGCAGCGTAGCTTTGAGCGTACTGATAGCACGTTGCCAGCATTAGAGCTTGACGACATTAATTTAGCCGAATCAATTACTGATGTATTGCGTCATCCAACGGTGGCGAGCAAATCATTCTTGATCAGCATTGGCGACCGCTCGATCACAGGTATGGTCGTGCGCGATCAGTACGTGGGTCGCTATCAAGTGCCTGTGTCAGACTGTGCGGTGACCGCATCTGGCTTGATGGCGATTGACGGTCAGCCAATGAGCGGTGAGGCGATGAGTATCGGTGAGCGTACGCCTGTTGCCTTGATCAGTCCAAAAGCCTCTGCACGTCTGGCAGTGGGCGAAGCGATTACCAATATCGCGGGTGCGCGTATCGCTCAGTTGTCTGACATCACCATGTCAGCAAACTGGATGGCGGCGTGCGGTGATGATGCAGAAGACGCAGCACTATTCGATGCCGTACATGCTGTCGGTGAAGAGTTATGTCCAGCCCTCGGTATTGCGATCCCAGTTGGGAAAGACTCGCTATCGATGCGTGCCAACTGGAGTGACGAAGACGCTGATAATCAAAACCAAGACAAATCAGTCGTGTCGCCAATGAGCTTGGTGGTGACCGCGTTTGCCCCTGTCGTTGATGTGGCAAAAACCCTAACGCCTGAGCTGATCAATGGTGACAGCGCGTTTTACCGTATTGACTTGTCCAAAGGCAAACTGCGTCTGGGCGGCTCCATCCTTGCGCAGACGTTAAGCCAACTCGGTAATGACTGCCCAGATCTAGCGCAGCCAAGTGATTTGATCGACTTCTTTAACTTTATCCAAGCGGGTAACGCACAAGGCGTCATCAGCGCCTATCACGATATCGGTGACGGTGGCCTGCTTGCCACCATCGCTGAGATGCAATTCACCAGCCGCCAAGGCATCAAGCTGGCATTGACCGATGACAACTTACTCGGTCAGCTGTTCAGCGAAGAGCTGGGTGCGGTCATCCAAGTATTACCAGAGAACGTCGCAGCGCTTATGCAGTTGGCAGAAGAATTTAATGTCAGTGACATGCTAAGCCTCGTCGGTCAAAGCTCGGAAGAAGACAGCTTACTCATCCAAACGCCAACGTATATGGGTGATGACACCTTACGCTTTAGCCGTAGTGAATTACAGCAAGCATGGACTCAGGTCAGCTATCAGATCGCGCGCCGCCGTGATAATCCAGCCTGCGTACAGCAAGAGTATGATTTAATCAGTGATGCCAGCCATCAAGGGCTTATCGCTGCACCAAACTACGATCTTAACCAAAAAGTGGAAGAGCCGTATTTAGCTAGCCGTGAAAATAAGCCAAGAGTCGCAATCTTGCGTGAGCAAGGCGTCAATGGTCAAACGGAGATGGCAGCAGGCTTTACGCGAGCGGGATTCGAAGCGGTCGACGTACACATGAGCGACTTATTAAATGGTCGCATCAATCTACGTGACTTCGACGGTCTGGTCGCTTGTGGTGGCTTTAGTTATGGTGACGTACTGGGCGCAGGCTCTGGCTGGGCGAACTCTATCTTGTTCCATGACGAGCTACGCATGCAGTTCGTGCGCTTCTTTGCCCGTCCGGACACCTTTAGCCTCGGTGTCTGTAACGGCTGTCAGATGATGGCACAGCTAAAAGATCTGATCCCAGGCGCGGAAAACTTCCCACGTTTTGTCGCTAATAAATCAGCACGATTTGAAGCGCGTACGGTCAACGTAAAAATCGAACGTACCAAGTCAATCCTGTTCAAAGGCATGCAAGACAGCATTTTACCGATTGCCACTGCTCATGGTGAAGGCTATGCCACGCTAGACAATAACGAGATCGACGGTATGGCAAAACATGGTCAGCTTGCCATGCGTTATGTCGATAGCCACGGTCATCCAACTGAGACGTATCCGCTCAATCCAAACGGTTCACTCGGCGGTGTCACAGGTCTATGTAGCACCGATGGTCGCGTCACTATCATGATGCCGCACCCTGAGCGTAACTTGAGCGCCCATAACCACAGCTGGAAACCAGAAGAATGGGATGAGGACGGCGCGTGGATGCGTATGTTCCGTAATGCGCGTGCTTGGTTGCGTTAAGATCGACTGAGTTGGTTTAGAGTATTGTTTTATGCAGAAAAAAAGGTGGGCGTAAAGCTCACCTTTTTTGTGTTTGGGTGTTTGTAAAGTAAAGAGTATTATCTATAACTCATTAGTCTTATTGAGTTATGACGTTGGTTTGTAAACCTTATCTAGAGGATTTAAAGCGATTTTTTTAAAATCTTTTCCGCGCAAATAGGCTTCATACCAATCTGGGTGGTCTTTCTTAGATATCTCAATAATTTGCTCTTTAATATCATCCCATAAATTTTCGAAAGAGTTTTTAGAGATGTTTATAAAAGGTTCATATATTTTATATAGTGTTTCATTTTTTAACTCTAATATGATATCTTCATAAAAAACATATGGAGTAAGAATAAAATTGTTTTCGGTATTACCTCTATATTGAGCAAGAAGGTTGCTCACCGTTGAGTTGTTTAAAATTCTTAGGTCTATATTACTAATAGAATGAAAAAGAGAGCCGTTGAATTCATCAGAAAAAATAGATTCATCAGTCCATTTATAAGAGTCAAATATGAAGTCTTCTAGTGTTGTGTATTTATAATTTGATGGATTTAAATCGTTCCAATTTACTTTGTTGAAGAATTTATTAGACATATCTTTTTTAGAAAAAACTATATCTGAATAACTAAAAAAATCTAATGAACTACTTTCATTGTCTCCAAAATCAAATAAATAAGGCTGAAATCCTTTGCTAATAAAAATGTCTCTAAGAAACTTATTGTCGAGAAGTTTTTCAAGAAGATAACCTTCAAGAGTGTTTATATAAACATTTGTACACATCTGTACTGCTTCATCCCAAAATTTTTCATTCGCAAAGTCTAATGTAAAAGCATCAGAATCTAAGATTTCAGTAAAACTATAATTTAAATGAGGTTTAAAACTCTTCCATAAGTCTGACTCTCTATACTTAGACCCTATTAGGAAAAGTAAGGTAGATTTTTTGACCTCATCAAAATCAAGCATTCTCAATAGTAGTTCAATATTATCTTCCGAGTTGAAAAAAGATTGTATAGATTTTTCTATATAACTAATAATTACATTTTCATTCTTTAGTTCGTCTCTATTTAAATTTAAAAAATACGAGGATTTCGAACTATATATATCGACAACTAAGCCGAAATTATTAAGCTTGTTTATATCATTAAATAGGTTTAAATCATAAATATCTAGTTGCTTATGCTCAATACATTGACCTCTGTAAAATAAATTGAGTTCGCTTTTTGATATAAGTTTATTACTGTAACTAGAGTCTCTATTCATAAAACCTATTGCATCTTGAAAAATTATTTTCAGACCTAAATTGTTCTTATCGTCCCAGTAAAACCCATCAGTTTTAATTTGATTAGATAAAAATGAATATTTTTCTAAATTTAATATGCTAAGTCGTTCAGACAAATTGAATGAGATGATAGGGTTGGTTATTGTATTTGATATTTCCAACAACCTATATAGCGCAAGGTATGAAACAGGTTTAGAGTGAGATAAATTACCAATTATTTTTTTTAAATCAATTTCATTGTTATAAGTATCTAGTTTTATTTCGCTACTTATAACTTCCTGAATGACTAATTTGGTTCCATACTTTTTTAAATTATCAACTTCTTCAATGAAACAGTAACCCGATTTTCCAGATAAGGGAGAATTTAACTCGATTTTGAAACTTTCATGAGTCATTCGACTTTTTGTAAAGATAGTAATTTTCTGCTGCTCTGTTGGTAAGTCTTTCATTAGTAAAAATGCACTATGAAGACCAATACCAAACTCACCTGATGGACGCATCCACTCGGGCATCTGACGGATAATTTTCTGCTTTTCCTTATTGTTCTTTGAGCCAGCAATTTTTTGCATATATTCAAGATCTTTACGGGAAATGCCTACACCATTATCTTCAATACTAAACTCCCAGAGCGTCGAAGCCTCATTATCGTCTACTTTTCTACAGTCTAACTCAATAGGGTATTTTTCAAATATTTTGCGAGTGCTTTCATCATATGGATTAGCCTTAGGTGGTAAAGGTTCTTGAGACTTTTCTATTCCATGTTCTAACCAAACACGAATCATCGTGGCATCAATCGCATTCTGAATGAGTTCCCGATAAATACTCATGTCATCTTTATATAGGTTATTACCTTGCAATAACTCAATAGCACTACGTTCATCCAGTGAGAATTTCATCGGTTTATTGTTAAGTAAAATCTTTTTGTCAGTCATTTCCACATCAAGTTTATTGATAGTTGGGAGTAAACCAAAATCACGACTAGGCACAATATTTTTCCACTGTGACATCTGGTTTTGAATCTCTTCTTTGATCCAGTCAAACCAGTTGCGACATTCAATATATGCCATCTCAGTACTACAAATAGCCGTTACGCTTACTGTCTCATTATCTAACTGAAACTCACGAATCGCTTGATGCTTATGTTTATGTGTTTCACTAAACGATGGCATATTGCCGACTTGTCTTGCCATAACAGGGCAAAAACGGTTGTCATCAATATCAAATAAATCACCTAAGCGGAGTAAACAAGCGACAAAACGAGGATGACAGTCTTCCGTACCCATACCTGTTTGGCGAAAAGGTAAGTCTTGCATGACGTAGTTAAAACTTTTGCCATGAGATAAACAGATTTGAGCGAGATACCGATAAATACGGTTTGGGAGTAACTCGGTACGTGGAGAGCTGATATTTAGTTTTTCAAATGGTTTTAAAACAACTCTTTCAGAGTTGGCGGGGTGGTCACGTCGATACCATTCGGCAACCATCTGACGATACTTTTCAACGCCTTTGTATGGGTTGTCGTAATGAACAAGGGCAGCTTCCCAACCTTCTTTATGCCACACTTTGGCAAACTCATGTAAGTCTTGAACATTGTTATTAGCAAGCTCTTCAACGTAGTCTTTAAAATGCTCATTTTCAATGACATCTTGAACTTCATCAGCATTGAATAACATACCGATATCATGCCAATAAGCCGCTTCTAAAATTAACCATGTGTCTGTCGCTGTTAGCTTTTCAATATTGCTACCTAACAGACGTTCGATATTGACGAGTATTTGCTGAGAGTGTGATTCGTTATGACTACTAAAGTGTGGATAATAACTCCCCACATTTTCGAGCGACTTACCGACGAGCTTTTCATCAAACTCCCATTGCGACATCAATATTCTTGTATTGCTATCTTCTTCAGTTTTTCTTTTTAGATGTTTGATTAGTCCTGCGCTCATGGTAAGTCCCTTTTAATTTTTATACTTGGTAGTTTAGTTTTATATTACTTATCAACATAGGTCGATTTTACCGTAAATGCATGATTAACGGATAAAAATATTTTCACCTAACTATTCATCCTTTATCTCTCTCTCATTACTTCTTAATACCCAAAAAAAACGGCACTGAAATCAGCGCCGTTTTATCAGTCGTGACAATTTAAAAGTTAACCACGACTCCTCAAATGCTGAATCCTCAAAATCAATCCCAGCTTAAAATCACCTTACCGCATTGCCCACTTTCCATGATATCAAAGCCTTCTTGAAAGTCATCGATGTGCATGCGATGGGTAATGATGGGCGACAGATCAATACCGCTAATCAGCATTTGCTCCATCTGATACCACGTCTCCCACATCTCACGGCCATAAATACCTTTTAGGGTCAACGCCTTAAAGATAATCTTGCTCCAATCCACCGTGGTAGTGTTAGGTAAAATGCCCAAGAGCGCAATTTTAGAGCCGTTATACATATTACTAATCATCGAATCAAAGGCTTGAGGCGAGCCTGACATCTCAAGCCCGATATCGAAGCCGTGCATTTTTAATTCATCGATAGCGCCTTCGATGGTTTCACCCTTGGCTGGATTGATGGTCATCGTTGCACCCATTTTTTTGGCAAGCTCTAGGCGATAATCGCTGATATCACTGACCACAATATTACGTGCGCCTGCAAAGCGGCAGATCGCCGTTGCCATTGACCCAATCAGCCCGGCACCCGTAATCAGCACATCTTCACCCAGTACCGGGAAGGATAAGGCAGTATGAGTGGCATTGCCAAAGGGGTCCATAATGGCGGCCATCTCATCGCTGATACGCTCATCGAGTTTGATGGCATTATCGGCAGGTATCACCAAATATTCGGCAAACGCGCCATCGCGGTCAACGCCCACGCCTTTGGTGTTTTCGCACACATGCAGCTTACCACGGCGGCAGTTACGGCAATGCCCGCAAGCGATATGGCCTTCGCCTGTGACTCGGTCACCCACTTCAAGATGCTTGACACCTTCGCCCATTTCACTAATGACACCGACGTATTCATGGCCGATAATCATTGGCGTCTTGATGGTTTTTTGTGACCACTCATCCCACTTATAAATGTGCAAATCTGTCCCACAGATGGCGGTTTTTTTAATTTTTATTTTAACGTCATTGATGCCGACCGTCGGTTCTGGCATGTCTTGCATCCAGATGCCTTTTTTGTCATGGGCTTTCACCAGTGCTTTCATACTTCTCTCTTATTTAACTGCGTTGCATTTCATTGTTGAATCTAGATAAATATCGAACGACGCTTAATCAATCACCTTCATTTGCTTGGCGACTTTGATAAAGGCGGCGATACATTGGTCGAGCTGCTCACGCGTATGGGCAGCAGAGAGCTGGACACGAATGCGAGCCTCGTTTTTGGGTACGACAGGATAGAAAAAGCCAATCACATAAATGCCCTCTTCAAGCAGCGCATCTGCCATTTGTTGTGAGACATTGGCATCATACAGCATCACCGCACAAATGGCCGATTCAGTGGGCTTGATATCGAAGCCCGCTTCTTGCATTTGCTTGACAAAATAGGCGGTATTTTCATGCAGTTTGTCTTGTAGCGTATTGTCTTGCGATAGCATTTCAAACGCTTTTACCCCAGCGGCAGCCACCATGGGCGGAATGGAGTTTGAAAACAGATACGGGCGTGAGCGTTGACGCAGCATCTCAATGATTTCTTTTTTACCCGTCGTAAAGCCGCCAATCGCACCGCCAAATGCTTTGCCTAAAGTACCCGTGATCAGCTCGATATCGCCGCGTAGATCAAACAATTCAGTCACGCCGCCACCGGTGTGACCGACGACGCCTGCTGAATGCGACTCATCAATCATCACCATGGCATCGTATTTTTGTGCCAACGCATAAATCTCATCCATTGGCGCCACGTTACCATCCATTGAAAACACACCATCGGTGACAATCAAACGAAAACGCTGTGCTTGCGCGGCTTGCAGCTGAGTCTCCAAATCTTGCATATCCGCATTGGCATAGCGATAACGCGCGGCTTTACACAGGCGCACACCATCGATGATTGAGGCATGATTTAACGAGTCAGAAATAATGGCGTCTTCGCTGGTCAAGAGTGGCTCAAAGGCACCGCCATTGGCATCGAAACAAGCCGCATACAGAATCGTATCTTCGGTATTAAAAAATTGAGAAATCGACGCCTCTAATTGCTTATGCAGATCTTGCGTACCACAAATAAAACGTACCGATGACATGCCATAACCTGAGTCTTCAATGGCCTCGATAGCCGCCTTTTTAATCTCAGGGTGGTCTGACAATCCAAGGTAATTGTTGGCACAGAAGTTAAGCATCTCACGGCCATCCGCGATCTTGATTAGCGCATCTTGCGGAGAGGTGATAACGCGCTCGTTTTTATACAATCCTGCCGCGCGGATGTCGCTGATTTCTTGTTGTAGATGTTTTTGAAAGGCTTGATACATAAATTTTCCTTTTTTAATATTATTGGAGTTTGCATACGTCATGCAAATATTAGTAATGCCGATAGTAGGCCTGCTGATAGCACCAAACGATCAAAGCCACGCATCATTCTAGTCTTTAGTAAAACCAACGATATGGTGCGAGCAGTGATACTATCTATAATCCGGTAATCTATAACCCCGTAAGCGGCAATTTTATCATTAGCCCATCGCAATAAGTAGCCCAAGCAACGCCTTATCAACTAAAGCATCGAACACAAGATAAAAAAGGATGCCAATCACCATGCTAATGATATAGTTAGGTCGCTATAAAAGGGATACAGATAGACTGGTATAAATTTTACTTGCTTGCTGTGCCTACGCCGACAGAGGCTGCGAAAAATTTATACCAGTCTAGTGCATTTATATAATGCATCTGTTTCATTCAGCGTTGACTACAGAAGGTGTTGACGGGTAGATGGCTATTTATCTATTTATCTATTTATCTATCAAGAGTCTCGCCTTGCGCCTGAGCCATCAACTCATGAATTTTAGCGCTTTCTTTGAGCACACAAGCGTCATACGCAGAGAGCGGTTGCGACTCTTGTTCTTGTTGCTGTTTCTGCGCTTGCTTATCTTTTTCTTCTAGGTATTTTTGCAGATCGTTTTGCTCATCTTTTTGAGAATGACTCATGGCATATCTCCTGCTGTTTTGTAACGTTTAATAAAAATCATCCTTGCCAGCATACTTCTGATTTAGCGCCTGCAAAATCGCATAGGTCTCGCTATCCATGTTACCTGTTGGCTGCTGCGGGCGAAAGTGCAACTGAAACGCATAGACGACATCACGGCTGGCTTCATCCCACGTATCAGTGTCGTTGATTTGATAGCCGTATTGACGAAACGCTTGCTTGATCTCAGGTATCGTTGCCGATTCAAACGCTTCTTGATTTAGCAAGAATTGTTTATCAAATTCATCATACCAAGCGCCGATGCCATAATCGACGTACAGTCGCTTCCAAGGGAACTTGGCACCGGGGTCGATCTTGCGCGAGGGTGCCATGTCCGCATGACCGATGATGTTTTTGGGTGAGATATCATAGCGCGCGGCGATATCTTGCACCAATTGTGCGACTTTCTTAATTTGCAACTCATCAAATTCAACATAATGATGATAAGGACGATAATCGAGCGTACCGTTTTTCAGCGCGTCTCGATATTCAGGCTTGATACCGCTATTTACGATCTCGATGCCGATAGAGGTATCGTTTAATATGGTTCTGCCTGAAAATCCGCCATCGCCTGCGTGCCACGCGCGCTCGGACTCTGGCACGAGGTTATAGATTTTATTATCGTCTTTGTCCAATATCAGATAGTGCGCACTCACATTGCCCGTGGTCAAGGTCTTTATCGAGCGCTCATTGTCTGAGACGGTATAGTGCAGGACGATGGTTTTGATACGCTCACTTTTGCCAGTCGCTTGATACGTTTTACTATCGACGTTGTAGTTTTTGGTCGTTATGACTGGCGGAGCCGTTGTCACGCAACCAACCAAGGAGAGGGTTAGCCCGCAAGCCAATGCCGTCGATACAGTATTTTTTGCCATGAAATGCCCTGCATGAATAAAGGTGGGGGATACGCATCTTTATTTTACGTGTGTATTGCGATTAGATGATGTCTAATGTTTTAAGACTTGTGTTCAACCTTGCCGAGTCTTCTTAGCCAACACTTTTTTCCAACTGTCTTCTAAACACTCAATCGCGAGCCACGGCTCAATGACATCAGCATCGAATTTTTCTTTACTATTGGCCAGTTGCCATAGTGTCTTAAGCGTGGCAAACGGGTAAGGGCGCTTAACCAAATAAACGGGCAAATCTGCATGAATCAGGCCATCACGTACGACCTGAAAGTACCAACCAGCAATGCCTTGCTTACTCACCCATGCGGCAATATTTGGCACTTTGGTGAATTGGCCGATTTGGTCATTGATCTTATAACACGGACGGCGCGGTTGGACGATACGAAGTTGTACGCCATCCTCACCGCTTATTTTGTCTTCACGCAATTGCCCATACTGATAGACATCGCCAATACAGACCGTCGTCTCATCCATCTCTGGTAAACCATTGACCGCTTCGGTGGTGAGGTTCTCGCCTAGTGTACCGATGCGCACTTTTAAACCAAACGCTGCATTAATCTGCTCGTACGTCGCGATCGGTAATTGATGCACCGCTTTTAAGGGGCCACCATGATGCTTACGATCCGCTTGCTCATCGGTGGTCAGACCCATAAAGTTGACGGCCACGGGTGCTTTGATTGGCGTTTTATCGATGGCACTCATTTGCTCACGGGTGAATGGCATGGCTTTGCCAGCACGCACACAGGTGAGGTTGGCAATATGCAGGGGCAGGGTTTGGTTAAAGTCCGTCTGGATTTGTACGCTGGTATCGGCTGATTTGGTGTGCATTACGTTTCCTAATGGCTGCTCATTTTTTAGCAAATACGATTTGATGATTGCCATTATCTTATCGCAATCATAGGTCGCTTTCAGCCCATTTATATTGAGTATACAAGTGGGGTTATTTATAGACAGTCAAAAAAAAGACCAGAATCAGCATCTGGTCTTTTTAGTATGATAAGTGAGTGTTATAAGCGCACTGCACGCAATACGCTTATTTGTTTTTGTTGCGACGACCTGCCGTTTTCTTTTCGCGCGGGGTGGCGACCAGCTCAGCCAACTGCTCAGGTGATGACCATAGGCCTTCTAAGTCATAGAACTCGCGCGCTTGTGGCGTCATCATATGGACGACCACAGCGCCCAAATCAATCAATGTCCAATCAGAGTCGATGCCGCCTTCACGGCCAAGTGGCATAAAGCCGCCTTGCTTTGCTTCTGCGCCGACACTATCAGCCATCGCGCGTACATGGCGCTTTGAGGTACCATCAGCGATGACGATACGTTCGGTGACGTCAGTCAAGTCTTCTACATTTAATACGGTGATGTTCTTCGCTTTCATATCAGTTAGCGCGCTTTGTACAAGGTTTAAGCACACGGTTAAGCGTTCTTCAGTCATGGTGTTGGTCATAAATTTTCATCTCTTGAATCGTCAATATTTAAAATAAAAGGGTAAATCGTTAATTTGGATTGTCCAACTGCTCAGGTGTCGTCAGTCATGTATAAAGACAAAATGGGCAAAATGACAAAGATAAGGTGATTTTAACGGAATTGGGCAGCAGAATATAGCTGATGGGCGATAATATAGTGATAAACAGCAGGATTTAGCCATTTAGCCAATGGATTGGGTTTATTAGGGCGCATGATACCATTTGTTGGCGGTACAGAGGTCATTTGCCTGTCGGCTGAGTGAGTGATATCGGGACGCTCTTTTGACGACTGTAGCTGCTGGCGTATTTGGGTACTCGATACTGCTTTGATCGGGCGCGTATCTATATAAATGCGGCCTTGGTGAGCATTTTTCAAGGGGTTACTGGCTTTAAGCATGTCTGATGAGGGCGTTATCAAATCAGTCGGTGAGTCGATGACGAGAGGTTGCAACTGTATGGGTAGTTTGGCTTGAATGGCAAGGGTATCTTGAGACGTATTACTTTTTTCCGTGGCAAAAAAGGTGTTATCCATATCAGACGGGCTACTGGCATTAGGACGACTAAAAATCCAGAGATTGACATAATCAGTCAGCCTAAGCCCCTCTTTCCATTGACCTAAACTCAGCGCGCTGTCCATACCAATGATAAAGATCAAGCTGTCATTTGGATAGCGTTCTCTTAGCGTGCGTACGCTGTCGATGGTATAGACAGGCGGCGTCTGCCACAGCTCAAGCTCATTAATCTGTAGCGGTGTGTTGAGTGTCGCAAGCTTTAACATAGCCAAACGATGGACGGGGTCGGTGCTTTTTTGCTTAAAAGGGGAGCGGGAGTTTGGTAATAATGACACGTGCAGGTCGCGCTGTTGCAGCCTAGCTATGGGCAACAAACGTTGATAGACGGCCATTGCCATTTGTAAATGCCCCTCGTGCACAGGGTCAAATGAGCCGCCTAAATAGGCACGAATGGCGGGCGTAGGACTTTTATCATGACGGTTATGGACAGTGTTTGGCATAAATAAATGAGCAAAAAGCGTGAGAGAAGAGCGTTATTGTAGAGGGTGCGTGGGTACCTGTCATTAAAAGCGCGCAAAAATCGTGAGAAACCTATAATAAAAAACCGACCATCATGACGATAGTCGGTGATATGCAGTACGGTGACGCATAAATTCTAACGCAATTAAATCTGGTCGCTATAGGCTTGGATGGCGGTTAGGGCGATGGTATAAACAATATCATCGACCAAAGCTCCGCGTGATAAGTCATTGACGGGCTTATTCAAACCTTGCAACATCGGGCCAACACTGATGACATTGGCACTACGTTGTACCGCTTTATAAGTGGTATTACCGGTATTGAGATCTGGGAAAATAAAGACATTGGCTTGACCAGCAACAGGCGAGTCAGGGGCTTTTTGTTTGCCCACGCTCATGACTGAGGCCGCATCATACTGTAGTGGTCCATCGACTTTTAGGTCTGGCGCCCGCTCGCGTACGATTTGGGTAGCACGAGTGACTTTTTCGACATCGGCGCCTGCCCCTGACGAGCCAGTAGAGTAGCTAATCATCGCAACTTTTGGATCGATACCAAAGGCGGCGGCAGACTGGGCTGATTGAATAGCAATCTCAGCCAACTCTTCAGCATTCGGGTCTGGGTTGATGGCACAGTCACCGTAGACGACCACTTGCTCTGGCAATAGCATAAAGAAAACGGATGACACGAGTGAGTACTGCGGTGCGGTTTTAATCAACTGAAACGCTGGACGGACGGTGTTGGCAGTGGTGTGAATCGCACCTGAGACCAAGCCATCGACTTCGTCCATCTGTAGCATGGTGGTGCCCAAATACACGGTATCTTTGAGGTATTCAGCAGCGACATCTTCAGAGGTTTTACCTTTACGGCGC
Organism: Psychrobacter sp. CCUG 69069; assembly: GCF_021023115.1. Classification (NCBI taxonomy): domain Bacteria; kingdom Pseudomonadati; phylum Pseudomonadota; class Gammaproteobacteria; order Moraxellales; family Moraxellaceae; genus Psychrobacter; species Psychrobacter sp. CCUG 69069. The sequence continues at coordinate 62,503 of NZ_QQAI01000002.1, read as the reverse complement.
TCGACGACGGCAGCGACATATTTGCTTATATCGAGACTATCAGGATCGATGATCTCTAGACCGTCTGGCAGCGTTAAGTCACGGTTTTTCGCCACTTGCTCGACGTCGCTACGCTTCGCAAGTAGGACACAGTTGGCGATGCCGCGGCTTTGACAGATACAAGCTGCTTCGACCGTACGAGGTTCAGAGCCTTCTGGTAGTACGATGCGTTTTTTGGCATGCTGCGCTTTTTTGACCAATTGATGACGGAAGGCAGAAGGAGACAAACGCGGCTTATAATCGCGGCTGAAGTAGTCTTTAATCCAGCTTAAATTTAAATGTGCGGCTACGTAACGGGCCACTTCTTCAGCGCGTTCTGTATCATCACTTGGAATCTCAGAGCTCATGTGCATCAGACTTTGTACCGTCTCATAACTGTCGCTTTCGACACTCATCACAGGAATGCCCGTTTTGAGCGCTGATTGCCATAGCTCAGCAACCGTCGCACTTGGCTCGACGCCGCCTGTCAACACCAAACCTGCCAGCGGGATGCCATTGATGCATGCCAACCCAGCGGCCAGTAATAAGTCATCACGATCACCAGGAACGACGATTAGAGTGCCACGTTTGAACACTTCATCCACGCGGTTCACGGAGCGTGCTGTTAGGCTAATACGATTGATGCGGCGCGTTTTTGCGTCACCCACATTGAGCCATTTGGCATCAAGCTCAGTGGCAATATCCCAAGTGCGAGGCACAGACAGTGAGTCACTAAAAGGCACCACACCGATTAAGCGAAATGCTTCAGTATCAAAGTGAGGAGACAAGCGTTGGATTTCCTGCATGAAGTTGTCGTCCAAGCTCACGATGGCCTCACCAGGAGCAACCGGCTGGGTCTCAAAGGTATTTGGGACATCGTGCACCCGCATCAAAATCACGCCTAGCGTACGGGCATTGGCGATACCGCCAAACTCGCGAGCGTGGACATCGAGCTTGTCGGCCAGATAGGCAGGCTTGCTGGTGTCAGCTGTGCTGACAAAAATGATTTTGGCGTCTAGCGCATGGGCAATGGCACGGTTGATCTGTGAGGCATACGAGGTTTCGGTGGTTGGTACCAGACCTTCGCAGATGACCACATCATGACCGTCACCAATCGTGTGATAATTGACGACCACTTCTTCCATCAAGTCATCAAGATTGCCATCGCCAATCATGCGCTCAACGCGCTGACGACTGATGGATTCGGGCGGGTTTAAACCAAAAGCGTGCATGGTTAAGGCACTTGAGCTGTCTAAGCTGCGCTGCTTATCCAGAGTGTCGTCTTGCAAAAATGGCTTCATAAAGCCCGCTTTTATACCGTTGTAGTCAAAAGCACGAATCAGGCCGAGCGCGGCTGACGTGACGCCAATGCCGCGGCTGATGGGAACAAGTAAAATGGTTTGCATAGTGTATCCTACGGTTTATTATATTCTGACAGCTCAAGTCATCCTTGCTGAAATGAGAAAAACGTCGCGCTTCTTACTTATCTATTTATAAGAAGCGCTGATCTAAGCAACGACTCAAAACGGCCGCGTTTAGACTAAGTCCAAAGCGTCACGAGTTTCTTGGGCGATGCGGCACTCTTCATCCGTTGGTACCACCCATAGCTCGATGCTGCTATCATCGGCGTGGAAGCTACCTTCACTGCCACCGAACAGGCTTGCGTTTTTGTCCGCATTTACTTTGATACCAAAATGACGCATCACTTCTAAGATGCTCGTACGCGTGGTCACTGAGTTTTCACCGATACCACCGGTAAAGACAATACCAGTAAATTCTGGCAGCGCACAGCTCAAGCTGGCGAGATATTTACCGACGCGGTAACAGAACATCTCGATGGCAAGCTTGGCGTCTTGATGTCCTTCATTGGCCGCTTGTTCGACAGTACGTAAATCATTAGATAGCCCTGAGACACCCAATAGACCACTTTCATTATTGAGCATGGCATCGATCTCTTCCAAGCTCATACCGAGCTGGCGCTTTAGGTGTATGTGTAGGCTTGGGTCGACATCACCACTACGCGTACCCATCATGAGTCCCTCAAGCGGGGTCAGGCCCATACTGGTATCGAAGCTTTTGCCATCATAAACGGCCGTTGCCGAGCAGCCGTTACCCAGATGCGCTGTGAGCCAGCCATGTGGGCCTTTAGACTCTGTAATCTCACTGGCACGCTCTGAGACGTAGGCATGAGACGTACCATGAAAGCCATAACGGCGGATTTTGTGCTCTTCATACAGAGCTTTTGGTAGCGGATAGCGAAAAGCAACTGGCGGCATGGTTTGGTGAAAGGCTGTGTCAAAGACGACTACTTGAGGAATATTAGGATAAATCGCCTGTACCGCTTCGATACCCAAAGCGTGGGCAGGGTTGTGTAGTGGCGCGAGTATTTTTAAGCGTTTTACCTCGTCCAGTACGTGTTCATCGACACGGACAGCTTCAGAATACTCACGGCCACCATGGACCACGCGATGACCAACCGCGATGAAGTGATATTGTTCTAATAGCTCAAGGATTTTTTGTAGCGCTAACTTGTGACGGCCACCTGGGATCGAGATTTCAAGCTTGTCACCATTCAGTGTGGTGTGTTTGATACGAGCAGTATCAAGACCTAAGTTTTCGGCCAAACCAGTGATACGAGTAGAGTTATCATCGCTAATCAGCGCGTATTTGATGGAGGAGGAGCCGCAGTTGAGAACTAAGGTAGGATTGATCAGGGTTGATGTGTCAGTATTTTGGTCATCAAAAGTGGTGGTTGGGCTAGCGCTCATACTCTATCCTTAGATTATATGTTATGAATGGTGATTCATCATCGATGAATACCGGTTAAATACATAAAAATCAGCCACATCCATGCTGATATACAGTGAGCAAGTATATTGCTGATTTCAGTCCCTTTTGCGTTGGCACTACTGATAAGTGCTTGTAAGTCGCATGCTAGCGCCTTACTACCGCCTCAAGGTAGAGCATAATGTAACATATTTTTGTGGCTATACCACGATAACTATAAGGGTTAACGCAAGAGAAGGGGGGTTGTCGAATACAACTGTACACCGACTGTGGCTAGTGTTTGTCGGGCGCTACAGCAAAAAAGTAGAACCAATAAAAATTGTAAGAAAATTTTTCTAAATAACCTTAATGCGTTTTGCACGCGGGTTACGGTGTACAACTACACCTGTGGTTAATTCAAAATAATAGGGGGAGTGCAAAATGAAATTGACACATTAATATCGCCATCGCTGTACCCTGGGTATAAATTTACCTTGCGTGCTGTGCCTACGCCGACAGATGCGGCGCTAAATTCATCCCAGCAGTCCTATATCGGTTTAAATAGTAAACCTGAATAATTACTAAATTTATTAGGCAGACGTCTCCAGTATGCGCACAGCTTTATGTAATAATGTTATGATTCAAAACAGCCGCATCTGCCGTTTTTACGTATTGCCTTTCTTTTACTGTACTTATTACTATACTTACACCGTTGCAAGCTTACAGGTTATCTATTTTATGCTTACCATACGCCGCACTTTAAAAACTAAGCACGCCAACGCCGTTCATATTAGTCGCCGTGCTCTTTCTACTGTTCTTATGGGTAGTGTTTTGATGCTAAGCTTGTCAGGCTGCGGACAAAAAGGCGATCTATATTTGACAGATGCTAGTAACCAAACCATTCAGAGTTCAGCTGTACTGGAAAGTACCAGCCATCCACAAGACGCCGCTTTTGCTGGTATCGATGATGATAACTATCAACCCATAACTGATGGCCAAAAATCGTCCGATTTTGTGTTACCAGAACCCAGCAGTGATCCCAACGATTACTGATACTGAGTAAACATTTACTTTTAAAGCGCGTTGCTGCTTTTCTTAAAACATGATTTCCAACCTTGCTACCCTGATTACATTAGAGATGTTCATATGAGTCATTCTGAGCCACAAGCTGGCGAGTCCGTCACCACCCAGACCGAACAAGGATTATACATCGATCCTAAAGCCTTAACTGCTTGCTTGCCCCCATTGCATTATCGTGATGAGGCGTTGTATATGGAGCAGGTCAGTGTTAAAGAGCTGGTTAAGCACTACGATACGCCATGCTATGTGTACTCAAAACAGGCGATATTAGAGGTTTATCAAGCGTACACCGATAGCTTTGCCAGTCTAAAACACCAGATATGTTATGCGGTAAAGGCCAATTCCAATTTGGCTGTACTGGGTGTATTAGCACAAGCGGGCGCTGGATTTGATATCGTCTCACGTGGTGAGCTGATGCGCGTGTTGGCGGCAGGCGGCGCGGCATCACGTGTGGTGTTTTCGGGAGTGGGTAAGACGTATAGCGACATCGAGTTTGCACTTGCTCAAGGGATCGGCTGCTTTAATGTCGAGTCGATAAGTGAGTTGGCGTTAATCAACGAGGTAGCAAAGACGCTTGATAAATCTGCGCCAATCTCATTACGCGTCAATCCAAACGTCGATGCTAAGACTCATCCGTATATCTCAACGGGTCTAAAAGACAATAAGTTTGGTATTACCCATGAAGAGGCGCTGGCGGTCTATCAGCAAGCAGCGGATTTATCTCACATCGATGTCGTTGGGATTGACTGTCATATTGGCTCGCAGTTGACTGAGGTCGAACCCTTCGTCGCGGCATTGGATAAAGTCATTGAGCTGGTCCATAGCCTACGCGAGCAAGGTATTGAGCTGCGTCACATCGATTTAGGCGGCGGTTTGGGCGTGCGTTATATCGATGAGACGCCGGTGTCTATCGATGAGTTTGCGACTGCTTTATTACCGAAGCTTAGCGCGCTTGGCTTGACGGTGTTCTTTGAGCCGGGTCGCAGTATTGTGGCCAATGCTGGTATCTTATTGACTCAAGTCGATGTGCTAAAACCCACTCCCCACAAGAACTTTGCCATTGTCGATGCGGCCATGAACGATCTGATTCGTCCTGCGCTATATCAAGCCGACATGGCTGTGATTCCTGAAACGCTACCAAAAAATGGCTTGGATACTGAGGGTACGCAGGCGTGGGATATCGTTGGGGCGATTTGTGAAACGGGTGATTTTTTGGCCAAGGATCGTCTGTTATCCTTAGCCACCGATGATATTTTGGCAGTTACAGGCGCTGGTGCTTATGGGTTTACCATGAGCAGCAATTACAATTCGCGTCCGCGTGCCTGCGAAGTCATGGTGGATGGTGATCGTCATCAATTGATTCGTAAGCGCGAAACAATTGAAGCGTTATATGTCGATGAAATATTGTGGCAAGACAAGTAACATCGCCAAAACCACTTCTTTATTTGACCCTTAAAGAGAACCCACTGTGATGATAACAGTGGGTTTTTTTGTGCCAGACTCTGATTGTATAGAGTGAGATTGAGCTGTCAACATCACTTGGTATTTGATAGCAGTGATAGTTATGATTGTAACTGACAGCGTGCTAATATAAGACATACATAAAAATAGGATAGGATATCAAGGGTATGCTAATAGAATTTACTAAGATGCATGGTCTGGGCAATGATTTTATGGTCATCGATTTGGTGACCCAGCGCTTAGATTTGACCAAGGATTTGGTGCAGTTATTGGGCGATCGTCACTTAGGCATTGGTTTTGATCAACTGCTCGTTGTTGAGCCGCCGATGCGTCCTGATGTTGATTTTAGCTATCGCATTTTTAATACCGATGGCACAGAAGTTGAGCAGTGCGGCAATGGCGCACGCTGTTTCGCCCGTTTTGTGCAAGCACGTAAGTTGTCATTTAAGCAGCGTCTGCGGGTGGAAACTGCCAGCGGCATCATTTCATTGACCACAGACCGTTATGGTTGGGTCGAGGTCGATATGGGCAAGCCCAAGTTTGAGCCGGATGAGATTCCGTTTACGCCCAGAGCCACGACTAAGATTCAAAACGCCTATCATTTAGATGTCAATGGTACGCCCGTGCAACTGTATGTGGCTAACATGGGCAACCCGCATGCCGTGATCAAAGTCGATGATGTGCTTGATGCAGAAGTCGAAACCTTGGGCAAAGCCATCGAATCACATCCTGCTTTTCCAGATCGTGTGAATGTCGGTTTTATGCAAGTGATGAATCAGCGTCATATTCGCCTGCGGGTTTATGAGCGCGGTGTGGGAGAGACGCAAGCCTGTGGCACAGGCGCTTGTGCAGCGGTGGCTGTCGGTATACGGGAAGGCTGGCTGGATGAAGGTGAAGAAATACGCGCACAGCTATATGGCGGCAGCATGATTATCAAATGGCAGCCGGGGTATTCGGTCATGATGACTGGTCCAACTGCCTTTGTCTATGAAGGCGTATTTAGCCCCGACGGTCTGATGGCGCAAGCAGGTATGAAGCCCAATGCAGAAGGCTAAAGTCTGGCGCAATAGTGTAAACGGTGCACGTGTGCTGTTAGACCAATAACAGGATAGGTCTTATGGTGATCTCGCGTAAAAATAGCCAGTCTACAATGACGGAATCATGGCTATCAGCTGAGCTGGCAGCCACTGTGGAGGCAGATGCTGCCTTGCGTGAACTACTATCGCCTGTCCATCGTTGGCTAAACACATTATCAGTGCGTAATCACTCAGAACACACGCTAAAGGCTTATTTTTCTGGGCTGAATCAGTTGGCGCTGTTTTTGCGCGGTAAACGTTTGACATGGACGCGCTGTGACAAACGTCAGCTGGCCCAACACATCAGCCAGCGCTTAGATGAAGATAAGTTGGCGCTCGCCAGTGTTCAGCAAGAGCTGTCGGCCATCCGCCACTTTTATGGATGGTTGATTGAAGAAAACCTAGCACGTATCAATCCAACCACCGGCTATCAGTTAAAGCGTAGTCCTAGGCCACTGCCGTCTATTGCCGATGTGGATTTATTGACGCAACTGCTGGATCAAGAGGTTCCTGAAACCCCAGAGCAAGCTCGCTTGTGGTTGCGTGATAAGGCCATGTTTGAGTTGCTCTATAGTAGTGGTTTGCGCGTGGGCGAGCTGGTAGCGTTAGATATGGCAGATGTAGATTTGTCCGATTTGCGTGTGCGAGTGACTGGTAAAGGCAACAAGACGCGCTTGATACCCTTGGGCGCGAAGGCAGCAGAGGCGATTACGCGCTATCTACCGCATCGTAACCTCTGGGAGGAGCAGATGGACAGTGCGTTGTTTATCAGTGAAAAACTCGGCACACGGCTATCCACGCGAGCCGTACAGCAACGCTTAAAGGTTGCCGCTACCCGTGCTGGCATCGCCCAAAATATTTATCCACATTTATTGCGTCACTGTTTTGCGTCTCACATGCTGTCGGGCAGTGGTGATTTACGCGCCGTCCAAGAAATGCTTGGGCATAGTGATATCAGTACCACGCAGATTTATACCCATGTAGATTTTGCTAAATTGACACAGGTCTATGACCGCGCCCATCCACGCGCGACTCACGCTCATAGTGATAGTGACGCTCTTTAAGCGTTACTCAGCCACGTTACCAATCAGCTAAGTTGGTAATTGTCCTAGTGATCTAAGCTACTAACCATTTAGGCTACTCATTATCTAAGTTATTTTAAGCCAAACGATGACAATCAAAGATTGGCAGTTTTTGGCGGCCTTGTACTTGCGCCTGTTTGTCTAATGACGCCATGACTAAGGCATAATTCTTGTCTGCTTTTGCCCCTGTGGGTTTATCCAGCTCGCTGTAATCGTAATTGTTGATCATCGTTCCATCATAAGCGGTAATCGCTGTGTGTCCCCATGTCTGACGGATGTTACCGTCTTTGTAGACATGGTCGCCGCCTTGTGCCGCGCCAATCACCATACATTGACTGTCTAAAGCACGCGCACGCAGTAAGAGCGACCAGTGGGCTTGACCGGTCAGATAGGTAAAGGCTGACGGCGCACTCAATAGATCAGCCCCTGCTTGACGCAGACGTTGTGCCAATGCTGGAAAACGCAGATCAAAGCACACCATCATACCTAATTGATAAACCGCATCATTGACTTCAATCGGAGCCATCACGGTTTGTGTGCCCGGCTCAAAAGTTGCCGCTTCATTATAGCTGCCTTGTTTGTCCGCAACCGTCGCGGTAAACAAATGAATTTTGTCATAGCGCGCCACCCGCGAGCCATCAGGCGCAAACAGCTGACTGACTTGTCGTAACCTACCATTAGGAACGATCATACCATCAGGGCGATAGGCGCAAGGTAGTGAACCTACCAGCACGTAAATATTGTACGTGTTTGCATAGTTTGCGAGCGTCGCTGACAGCTCATCAAAGCGCTCAGCGGTGGCAAATTGTTGCCCCATGCTACAGCAGTTTTCAGGTAAGACCACAAGCTTAGCGCCTTGCTTGCGGGCCTCGATAATGGCGGCTTGTATATCCGTTAAGTTTTTCTCTATATCTTGCTGGCTATTCATTTGAATGGCCGCTGTGGTAAATGGATGATTCTCTGTTGTGTCACTCATAGTATTCTTCCCAGCTGTTGGTTTTAAGACTGATGTCATTAACCCTAGCATTACTAAACCATTATCTCGTTGTTTTTTATAACACGCTTACGATTGTGATTAGATTTTTGTTATGAGTAATGCAGCGATGAATGGCGAAATAAACAAATTTAAAAGGTCTTATAAGTAGAACATAACAAGCGTATCTGGGCAGGGTATAAATTATCATAGCAAAATTGCGGTAAAAAATGCTATCGTCATGTCCTGATTAGGTTAAATCACCAGTTTAACTGGCTACATATATAGACTATCCCCACCATCGGAGTGTAATAAACCACGCATGAGTATGTCGTTCGGATTGGCGACCACGCTGAGTACCTCACAGAAACTGACACCGCAGATGCAGCAAGCCATTAAGTTGCTGCAACTCTCTAGTCTTGAGCTGGCGCAGGAGGTTCAGCTCAAGTTGGATAGTAACCCTCTGCTAGAACGTATCGAGGATGACGAAGAGGAATATGACGCCGATGATAGAGGAGAGTCTTTAACACTTGATGATTGGAATCAAAGTGCGGGCACGGAGTCATTTAGTGGAGAATCCGACGATCCCGAGTCAATTTCTGATTATGCCTCTGAGTATAATGATGATTTTAGTGATGCCTTTAATGATGGTTTCGACAAATTACAGCCAGCAAGTATTGATAATGGGGCGATGGAGTATCAAGCGACGGATAGCGATGACTACAGTGGTTTGGATGACAGTAACTTTGACGATAACAACTTCGACGACAGTAACGTTGACCACAACAGTTTTGAGAGTAGCAACCATGCCTCTGCTGCTACCACGTCAGCTAACAGCAACAGCGACGAGGATTTTGATAGCTATCAAGGCGGCACCTCCGCCACTATACAAGACCATGTGCGCTGGCAGCTAAACTTTAAGCGTCTATCAGAGACAGACATGCTGATCGCCACCTATCTGATGGACGCGATGGATGATATGGGATTTGTGCGGCTCGATATCGACGAGCTGTTACAAAGCTTTGACACCATGGCGAGTTTTTACCAGTGGGAGACGCGGGTTGAACACGACGAAATAATGGCGGTGTTACGTATCATTCAATCTTGCGATCCGCTGGGGGTGGGGGCGCGCAATTTGAGTGAATGCCTAGCGATTCAGTTAGCTAAACTACAGGCTGACACCGAGCATTTAAAAGAAGCGCAAGCGTTACTATCAGCAAGCGAGCATTTGGTAAGCAACAATATCAAAGCCCTCACTGAGCGCACGGGGCTTGCTCCTGAGAACATCACCCCAGCACTCAATCTATTGCGTACTTTAAACCCTTCACCAGGACTGCTGTTTCAAAGCAATCAGCCCGACTACACTCAGCCGCCTGCCAGCTATGATATTCCTGATGTGCTCGTCACCTCTATGCGTCGCCGTAATGGAGATGGCAACTCTGATACACAAGGCGGAGGCTGGCATGTGCGTCTGAATCCTGACACCCTGCCAAAGCTACGAGTCAATCAAGAATATGCCAACTTAGTCAAACGCGGTGATGACAGCCCTGACAATCAATACCTACGTGAAAACCTCACCGATGCGCGGCTGTTCATTCGTAGTATCGAAGAACGCAATCAAAACCTACTCAAAGTCGCCACCAGCATTGTGCGCTATCAGCAAGACTTCTTACAGTACGGTGCCACTGCCATGCAACCGCTTATCTTAAAAGTTATCGCAGAAGAAGTGGAGTTACACGAATCTACCGTCTCGCGTCTGACCACCAGCAAAACCATTTTGACACCGCAAGGGTTGTTTTCTTTAAAGCACTTCTTTTCTTCACACGTGAGCAGCACGGATGGGAATATCTCATCAACCGCTATCAGTGCCATGATTAAGCAGCTCATCGCGGAAGAAGATCCTAAAAAGCCACTGTCAGACAGCCGTATAAAGGATTGTTTATTGGCAGAAGGTATCGATATCGCCAGAAGGACGGTGGCCAAATATCGGGAAGCGATGAATATCGGCTCATCTACCCAGCGCAAACAAAAGTATTAATGAACATGACTTCCTAAGTCATTAGGAGGGTCAGATAGCTTTTAAAACGGCATGGATAAATATAAAAAATAAAATTTTTTGATTATATAGAAACATTTAGGAAACAACAGTATTTATTACATTTAATTACAATATTTTGTCTTGCTACTATTCAGTTTTCATGACAAATTAGAGTCATACCAACAACGTTACCTCAGTCATTTACTTCTTAATAAAAAGGCAGCTATATAAGGATAAGTTCCTCTCTTATTAAAAATACTCAGGCAGTTGTTGGTAAGGCAGGATGACAAAGGCAGGAATGCCACCTCATCTGTTGACTGTACGTAATAATAAAAGGACGATAATATGAATGTTTCTATCAGTGGTCACCATATCAGTGTTACCGAAGCTATGGACACAGCGGTTCGTGAAAAGCTTGTCAAAGTAGAGCGTCATTTTGATCAGATACAAAGTATTAAAGTGATCTTGTCGTTAGACAACAGCGGCGCGAGCGATGGCGGTCAAAAATGCCACAAAGCGGAAGCGATTTTGCGAGTCTCAGGTCAAGAAATGTTTGTTCAGTCTTGCGAAGATGATATGTACAAAGCCATTAATGACATGGCCGACAAACTTGATAGACAGGTGCGTAAATATAAAACCCGTCAAGAGCGGAAAAAGACTCAGGGTGCAGGGCGTGATGGACGCTATGAAGACCTCACCACCGCTGATGTGGCGCCAGCCGTATAATGCTAGTGACGTTTAGTGAGCGTAAGATTTAATGAGTATCGACTAACAAAATAATAAAGGTATAACTAGTCAGGTTATTCGATTTTACTGCTTCTAAACTATGACGCATAAAAAGAAAAAAGACTTCAACCGTATCATACGTTGAAGTCTTTTTTATGAGCCATAAACTTGAGTAGCAATAAAGCGAGTCTTAGCACGTAAGGTAGGGCGTCAGTAAATGAAGCGAACGTGACGCTGCCGTCTTAGTTTTAAACACCGTGCTTCATCAGCCGCCACCGACCGCTTGTACCACTTCAATATTCATACCTTCGACGACACGTAACTGGGCAAGCTCACTTTTTGGGATCAGCTCACCATCGACTTCTACAGCGTAACGGCCTTGGCTCAGTCCCAGCTCATTGATGACCAGCTGCACCGTCTGATGGGTGGTTTGTAAACTCTTGCCATTGACGCTAATGGTACTCATAAAACGCGCTCCTAAATTATTAAACATTCCTTTTTGACCAACTTACCGCTATCGTCTACTTGACTAACTACTGCTTGGCATCTAGGTCTCTAAATGACCTAAGCGAAAAGCCGTTACAGCAAGCCAAAGCCAACCCATAATCATCAAAACACCACCGATAGGCGTAATCGCGCCAAACCAACGCGGTGCGCCAAGCGTCATCGCATATAGACTACCAGCAAATATAAGAATGCCAATCTGTAATAGCCATGCCGTGGTTTGCGTGGCGTATCTGAACTGAATCAATAGACCAACCAGCAGCAAGCCCAGCGCATGTACAAATAAGTAGAGGGTTGCCGTATGCCACCATGCAAGCTGCTGGGCGCTCACCATACTTTTTAGGCCATGCGCACCGAACGCTCCTAGTCCAACAGCGATAGCCATATTGGTCGCTGCAATACCTATCCAATTTATCATAGCGAAACTCGCGTTATTTAAAGACACATCGCAACGAAAAGGATGCTGCCCTTATTGAAGGTCATCGGGCAAAATCACGCTGTCAATGGTCATGGCATCGCGAATCTTATCCATGGCATTTTTTTCGATTTGGCGTACACGCTCGGCTGAGATGGAGTAGACTGCTGCCAACTCATGCAAGGTAGATTTTTGCTCAGAGAGCCAGCGCTGCTCGACAATATCACGTGAGCGATCATCTAACGTGCCCATGGCCGCTATTAAGGCTGAAGAATTATTCTCTTCCCAGTCCTCTTCTTCTAATTGCTCAGCAGGATCAATCCCATCTTCTAAGAACAGTTGCGGCGCATAACGGCCATCGTCATCATCGCTAGACTGTGCTTCAAAAGACGCATCATAGGAAGTCAGGCGTGATTCCATTTCTAGCACTTGCTTGCGAGTGACATTTAAGTCATTAGCAATCGCATCCGCTTCCTCTAGCGTCAGCTGATTATTGGTCTTTTTAAGGCTACGCAAGTTAAAGAACAGCTTACGATGTGCTTTGGTGGTCGCCACTTTGACAATGCGCCAGTTACGAATAACGAACTCATGAATTTCAGCCTTAATCCAATGCACCGCAAAAGACACCAAACGGACGCCTTTATTCGGATCAAAACGTTTTACCGCTTTCATGAGTCCCAAGTTACCTTCTTGGATCAAATCGGCTTGCGGTAAACCATAGCCTGAATAGCTGCGAGCAATATGAATCACAAAGCGCAGATGTGACATGACTAGCAGACGCGCGGCTTCCACATCACCCTCGTCATAATAGCGATGAGCCAGCTCTTGTTCTTGGACGGGCGTCAAAATTGGGATTTGATGAACGGTATTGATATATGCACCCAAATTCACCCCTGGCGCTGATAAATGAGTGGGCATCGCGGGCACTAAGTCTCGCGTGCTGGTATCACCAAGCGCACTGGAATCATACGGAGGGCGCTGTGCCGCTGCTTTTAACGCAGCATCCCGGGCCTCATTTTTTATAGGCGCTGCATCGTCTTTTTTACTCGTTTTCGCAGCATCATTAGAAGTATTAGCCATATTCTTGACCTTGGTTAAATAGTTAAGCAAATAGTCAGATAAAATCTTTATAGTTGTAATTGTAAAGGATAGCGATACTTAGTTGCTATCAGTTTTGGTAATGATGAAGTGATATATTGTATCGAAACGCTGTGATGATACGCTACCATCTGGCGGTGGATTAGAGACACTATGAAGGCTCAGTAGTAGCGGGCTTGCCGTGTCTGTTTGCTGGCTTTGACGACAAAAAGCCGTGATATCTGCTTGTGAATTGGCATCAGTGGCGACCACGTATAACGACTCGCCACTGGTAACATCACGTAGCGCGACTTTGGTTTTTAACAGCGGCATGGGACAAGCAAGTCCGCGGCCATCGACGAAACGCACAATATTAAGCGTAGATTGCTCTTCTGTTTTGCTAATTGAAGTTGCCGCATCATTCGCTGGCAACAAGGTTAACAAGGTATTTACCGCTTGTTGCTCAGCGCCAGACAAGGTCGCTGATAAATTTATCGAGTAAGGTGCATATGTGAGGGTGGACTGACTATCGGCAGACATAAGATATACCTTATAAACATCAAATTTTTGGTTGGTAATATTGTTTTTATTATCAGTAGGCGGCTTCAACATCTCGTTATTTAGTTTTTTGTACTAATAAGCTGTTACTTTATAGCGAGTCAAACCTATCGTTGTAGACGCTTATTATATCAAATAGCCAGTAAGCTGTTACTTTATAGCGAGCCAAACCTATCATTGTAGATGGTTATTATATCAAATAGCCAGTAGACAATTGCAGTTGAATATAGTCAACGTCATGTTCGATTCTCTAGAATCACATAACGATGTTTCACAACAGTGACGGGCTACTTGGTTATTGGTAGTCAAACGCTTACTAGAATTGACCTTATATACATAAGCTCGTATAGTCAAAAAGACGTTGTCATCACTCACTTGTACTTGTATAGGATAAGCACTTGTCCCACTCTAATAGACAGTCGATGCTTGATAGGGCGACCATGAAGCAGTTGAATACAGACAAGATAGCCAAGCGTACGCTGAAGGTGATATCGCCCTTCTATACGCAAAAAAGAATGGGCGGCGCTATCTCAGTAGTGCGCGCTCTTAAACTGGTGGCTTCCGCTACGTTGCTGGCGGTGACCACCGCTGCTAACAGTAATGACGGTAACAATAGCAATAGCCAAGCGGCGCCATTCGCCTATAACTCGTGGCAATCCCAAAACCCAGAAGAATTGAGTTTACCCAATTTGCGCGGGCAGGGATTAAGCTTTGCTGAGCAGTATCAAAATAAACTGCTTGGCGAGTGGTCGCTCCGAAACGTCAACGGGCGCATCAAGATGGAGCATGACCCTTGGATTCATGAAACCGTGAAAGACATGACGTGGCGGCTGAATGCACAAGCACGGCAACAAGCACCAATGGGCTTGGTTATTATTGACAGTCCGAGTATCAATGCCTTTGCAGCCCCAGGCGGCGTCATTGGTCTCAATACAGGGACGATCTTGGCCGCCAGTAGTATGGATGAGCTTGCCAGTGTCGTGGCGCATGAGGTCGCTCACATCAGCCAACATCACTATGAGAATGGAGCAGATGAACGTAAAAAAGCGTTACTGATGCAGATAGGCGGTATGCTGGCCGCGATTGCAGCGTCAGCTGTCGATAGTGATGCGGCGGCTGCGGTAATGATGGGAAGCCAAACCGCAACAATGAATAGTAGTATGGCTTTTAGTCGTAGCAATGAGCGTGAGGCGGATCGAGTAGGGATGCAAATCATGACCCAAGCGGGTTATGATCCAAGAGCCATGCCACGGTTTTTTGCCACGATGAATCAACAAAGCCAGCTCAATCAAGTTGAGAATCGGTTTTTACCAAGCTTTGTACGGTCGCATCCACTCAGTAATGAGCGATTGAGTGAATCACAAAGTCGCGCGCAGCACTATCCCTCATTATCACTAAACCAGCAGCAACGTTATCAGACGTTATTTGATCTGCTTTATTGGCGCGTACAAAGTACGGGTCAGCACGCCTCTGAGACAGTGTTAACGACCGCTGCGAAAAATAGCGTTGGTGCCAAACTGGCCTTGATGCACTGGTATGGTGAGCAGCAGCGCTTTGAAGACGCCGAGGAGATGTTGGCTGAGATTAAAGCGTGGCCAGCGGCGCGGCGTCAAGGATTAGAGCCCTTGCTATCGATTACCCACAGTCAGATTTTAAGTGAACAAGGCAAGTGGGCACAGGCCGCTGATATTTTAGAGAGCCAGCAGCGCCTGTATCCTGAGCGTCGTGACCTGCGCCTTTATTTGGCGGAAGCACTCACCAATAGTAACCAACCTGTGAAAGCACAAGCGTTGCTCAAACCGTTGACTGAGCAGCAACCGAGCGATCGTTACGCATGGCAGAGTCTACAACTGGCCAATGAAAAGCTTGCCAAAACCACAGCATCACCAGAGCTGGCCAAGATTGCGACCATCAACGCGTTACGCTATCGCAGTCATGATCAGCTATGGAGTGGTCGTTTTGATCATGCGCTTACCTCACTCACCCAAGCCAAACAACTGACGGAGAAACTGCAAAATACCGCACAAGCCAGCAGCGCCCGTCCGCTATTAGCCAATATTAATGCAGAAATCAAGGCCGTAAAAACCGCCAAAGACTTTGAGCCTTAGGCGGTTGCTTTTTTGACAGATGGTTGCTTTTTATGACGGGCAATGGGTTGTAAGGGGGTGGCGATCGATGCAGCATTTATGATGCCACAAACAACGATTAGCCCTGTAGCGCTTCTTTAACCAGTTTGGAGATTAACGCAGGATCCGCACGGCCAGCGGTTTTGGTCTTTAGCACACCCATCACGCTACCCATGTCACGCATTGAGGTCGCGCCCTGTTCAGCGATCTCAGCGTTGACTAATGCACTAATTTCATCGTCACTCATTTGTTTTGGCATAAACTCATTGATGATATCAATCTCAAACTGCTCTTTGGTCGCTAAGTCATCACGGCCATTTTCTGTAAAAATAGTGAGCGACTCTTGACGCTGTTTTAGCTGCTTTTGTAGCACTTCTAGTACTTGGGCATCATCAAGTTCTGTTTGACGGTCAATCTCAATTTGTTTGACGACCGATTGCACATTGCGCAAGACTTTAACCCGCTCAAGCTCACGAGCTTTCATAGAAGTTTTAATATTGTCTGATAAAGTCTGTTTGAGTTGGCTCACGGTTATTATCCTTGTACGTTAAGTTTTATGGGTGAAACGCTATTCGTTCAATGTTAAGGGGAAAGCCTGCTGATGCGGACTCTCATAAAAGCATGTGTCAGCAATAATAATAAAAATTGTAGCATAAAAAACGCCACTGATATCGATGGATAACAGTGGCGTTAATGTAGCGCTTGTACTTAACTAATCGTATTATCGATTAGTACATACGAGTGGTACGAATAGTTTCGCGTTGTAATTTTTTCTTATAACGCTTTACAGCAGCTGCTTTTTTACGCTTACGTACTTGCGTTGGTTTTTCATAAAACTCACGCTTACGTACGTCTGATAATACACCAGCTTTTTCACAAGCGCGCTTGAAACGACGGATAGCGATATCAACTGGTTCGTTTTCTTTAACCTTAACTGCAGGCATGAAGACTCCTCGATTAGGATGAGATACAAAGGCATTAGTTTGGCTGTGTATTAGTATTTAGCCGTAATATCTCAAGATTACTGGCATCAGCTCAAACTAGGATAATATTGCGCAGGAGCACAAGGGCAGGTATTTTAATAAAAAATATCAACAAAGTCAATGCTTTTAGCGCATTAATCCCTATTCATCATTAAGTTGCAGGGTGTCACATCAATTCATCACATCATAAAATAGACGTGTTGACAATCAGGCGCTACTGATAAGCATGTTTCAAACTTATGGGGCAGTAATGTAATAAAAGCGGTAGCACAGTGACCCAAAAAGCGCTGCATGGTGTGAATAAAAAACCCCTACTGTCTATAACGGTTTGGGCGGAGTTTATGCTATGATAATTTGTATGGAATACTAAGCACATTACCCGTTTTATAGGCATTTTATTGAGGATGTTGGAATGAGAAAAACAGTACTAAACACGGCGTTAAGCACAGCATTTATCGTCGCTTTGGGTGTGAGCGTTAGCGCTTGTGGTGGCGAAAACGAGCATGACTCACACGAAGTATTGGCAAAAGATCGCGTTGATGAAGCCGCTGCACTGGCTATCAAAAATGCGCCGCCAGCTGAAGACATAGATTTTCCAGAAACAGCTCCGATGCCAGCTGCTGAAGCGGATACCGCAGCAGTAGAGGGCGCGGCAACGGCCGAAACAGCAACAACTGAAGCGGAAACGACTGGCGCTGATATGGCAGAAACGGCTGCTACTGATAGTGCGGGTGCGGCGGGTGCAGGTTCTGATAGTGCCGAGACGGCAGCCACTAGTAGTGCGGCGCCTCAATAAGCGCTTGCTGGCTGAATAAGTCGTCAGTTACCGGTGGTTAGCGCTTGTAAGTGGTAGGTAAGAGTGATGAGGTTCTGTGCTGTCATGAGCCGCCATCCCCATGAAATATCGAGTAGAGGTGTGATCATGAAGTATAAACAACAGCGTGTGAATAAACTTACTTTGTCTGCCATTAGTGTCAGCGCCCTGTTGGTGCTAAGTGCTTGCAGTGGTGACAACGAAGCGGTGGAGGAGTCTGCTGCGGTCAATGAGTCTGCCGAAACCACCGCTGTGGTAGAAGAGGTGCCCGTAGCTGAGGTTGAAGTGGTTACGCCTGAGCCTATTGCTGAGGCAGAATCTACTGAGATAACTGATGCTGAGGTAACTGCTACTGACGCAAAGGCTGCGCAAGAAGTGACTGCTGAGCCTGAAGTCTTGGCCGCTGATGCAGGCGCTAAACTGTATGAGTCAAACTGCAAGGTCTGTCACGAAGCCGGTTTGCTTAATGCGCCCAAATATGGAGACACAGCGGCGTGGAGTGCTCGTTTAACCAAAGACAAAGAGACACTGTACATGCACTCGGCTAAAGGCTTTAATAAAATGCCTGCACAAGCCGTAAATGGTGTCAGCGAAGCGCAAGTAAAAGCCGCTGTTGACTACATGCTAGCGTCAGTAAGCTGATACGGTATATATAGAGTATATCAGCCATTGAAATTTGCTAAAATGACCGTCATTGTGACTGACAATGACGGTTTTTTTATGCCCGTTTTTTATTGATAGCAATCTCAAAAATGTGATGAGCTGAGTCAAATGCATTTAGCCCACTAAGGGTCGCACTGATATTTTGCTCCTGCTGCTGACATTTCTTGAAACGTATAAAACAAAAAAACGCGGCAAAAAACGATATAAAGGCAACAGTATGAAGGTATTAGGTTTAGAGACATCTTGTGATGAGACAGGGTTAGCGATTTTTGATAGTGAGCAAATAGACAGCGACAATCAAGGGCTGCTCGGGCAAGTGCTATACTCACAAATAGAGCTGCATGCGCTTTATGGTGGCGTGGTGCCTGAGCTTGCCAGTCGCGACCACATTCGTAAGCTTGTGCCTTTATTTAATGAGCTTTTGACACAATGCGATATCAGTAAGGACGAGATTGATGCGGTCGCTTACACCAAAGGCCCTGGGCTTATTGGTGCCTTGATGACAGGGGCATTGTTTGGGCGCAGCTTGGCCTATGGCTTAGGTATCCCAGCGATTGGTGTCCATCATATGGAAGGGCATCTGCTTGCACCGCTGATGGGCGCCAATCCACCAGCGTTCCCTTTTGTCTCGTTATTGGTGTCAGGTGGCCATACATTGCTCATCGCGGCTCGCGGGGTTGGGCAGTATGAAATACTGGGGGAATCAATAGATGACGCTGCAGGTGAGTGCTTTGACAAAGCCGCCAAAATGCTGAACTTGCCCTATCCTGGTGGCCCTAATATTGCCAAATTGGCCGAAAATGGTGATCCCAGCGCTTATGACTTACCGCGTCCAATGCTACATCGCGGCTTGGATTTTTCGTTTAGTGGTATGAAAACGGCCGTGCATAACCTGATTAAAGACACTGAAGGTTCAGGGAGTGGCTCCGACAGTAATCCACAAGTCCGCGCCGATATCGCCGCCAGTTTTCAGCATGCCGTGGTCGACACGCTAGTAAAAAAATGCGTCAAAGCGTTAAAGCAAGCAGAGATGAGCCGACTGGTGATTGCAGGTGGCGTTAGTGCCAACACCCATTTGCGCGAAACATTAGAAGCCGAGCTTGCCAAGATCAATGCCACGGTTCATTATGCGCCGCCTGCTTTGTGTACCGATAATGGCGCGATGATTGCCTATGCCGGTTATGAGCGTCTGCAAGCGGGACAGGCTGATGATTTGGCGGTCAGCTGCGTGCCGCGTTGGCCCATGACTGAGCTGCCGGCGGTTTAATGGCTTGTTGCTTGAACATGTGTCCATTAACATCTCGCTAACGTAAGGATCGTTTATGCAGTGGTTCGCCATCGGTTTAGGAGCAGCGTTTGGTGCCTGCGTGCGCGCGTGGCTATCACGTTTTAATTCTATGCACAGTTGGATACCGCTTGGCACCTTGGGCGCTAACATCTTGGGCGGTCTGCTGATCGGACTGGCATTGGTGTGGTTTGAGCGTATGGGAAGTGGTCTGTCTGACAATGTACGCGTGTTTGTGATTACTGGTTTTTTGGGCGGACTGACCACCTTTAGCACGTTCAGCGCAGAGGTATTTGGTTTTATTCATGATGGACGACTGCTGGCAGGGTTAGCGCTGATAGGGCTGCATGTTGGACTGACATTACTGGCGACAGCGCTTGGTTTTTACTTTTTTAAGCTGGTTTTGTAGCCTTTGATAGATATTATTTACTTAGTAGTCTATTTTAAGTGGTCTATTTTTTTCTTATTAGGTCTGTTTGAGGGGTTCCCTTGAGGTATACGCTATAAAGACTTTCTAGTTTAAATTATTTAAACTCACCAAAATTGGATTTGATAAGATATCTAATGACGAAAAACATTAAGATATTTCCCATAAATAACATGAGCATTATGTAGGCATCACCAACATTTACGAGAAGTTGATTCTTACCTTTGTGTATCTGATAAATAATTTCATCATCAGCGCTAATACTTATGAGTTGCTTATAAGGGTTGTGGTACCAATATAATTTGGGGATTTTATACCAATGAACAGTAACTTCCTTACCTTGAATGAGAGTTATCTTTTCAGCAGGTATGCGACAACCGCCATTTCCATTAGGCATTCGCGCACCCAAATAACAATTGATAATCGTGTCGCTTCCATTGCTATTTAGGTTTAGCCAATACTCATTACTATAGGTTTCTCTTAGTGTTAAAACACCTTCGCTGCTATAGATACTTGATTCATTAACCGGATATTTGTCAGATTTTCTATCTACATTTATCACAATAAGCATGTAGATAGTACCTACTACAACCATAAAGGTTAAAAAAATAATGTATAGCTTTCCAAGGGTAGATAAATCACGAAAACTTAAGTTCATTTACTGATTTTTCCAAGTAGCAGCTTGTTAAATGTATTGTTAATTTGCCATATTTCAGTGTGAGTAGCTGGGATAGACGTATTGAGTACAAGCCCTGTATAGCACACTGACCAAAAATAGAATATGTATGCTAAGTCCACTATAAAGTACACTGCGACCAATTCAGAAATTTTAAACCGTGATACTCCTAGCCTACAGGCAAAGGTTCAAGTCCTCACTAGGGAACCATGGTATAAGAAAGATTTAGCGTTACTTAGCTAAAAAATGTTGTCTTACAACGGCTTCACAATCCCTTCTAACAAACTTGCAAACCCTTGCATATAAGCCGTCTCTTGACTAGACGTGCGCGTCGCTGCATACAGCTGACAATACACGCCACTACCTAATGGACGTGAGACCACCCAGCCTTTTTTCTCATATTCAGCCACCACCCAATCAGGCAGTGCTGCCACGCCGCGCTCACTAGCGACGAGCTGAATCAGCATCGCTGTCAACTCAGTCGTACGCACACGCTCAAAGCTTACCTGCGCTGGTGTCATAAAGTTGGCAATAATATCAAGGCGCTTGGCTTCTACTGGATAAGCAATCAAGGTCTCATCACACAAGTCCTTCGGTGCAATAAAGTCCTGCGCTGCTAAATCATGCGTTGGTGACAGCACTAAGCGGCTTTCATATTCAAACAATGGCTGATAACTGATCCCCTCTATCGGTAAGTCACTGGTAGTAATCAGTAAATCAATATCACCTTCCATCAATAAATGATGCGGTTCGGGTTCAAAACCGGTGGCAAAGTCTAGCTCCACATCCGACCATTCACGGCGATACTGGTTTAGTATCGGCATCAGCCAATCAAAACAACTGTGACACTCAGAAGCTAGGCGTAATCTGCCTGCTTGACCATGCGCTAAGCGTTTAAGATTAGATTTAGTACGGGTAACTTGCGGCATGATGCTATCTGCCAAGGCCAGTACCGTTTTGCCTGCCGGCGTAAAAGTGAGCGGGCGGGTGCGGCGATTTACCAAGCTGATATCGTAATAGTTCTCCAGCTCTTTTAGCTGATGCGAGACGGCAGAGGCCGTGACGTGTAGTTCATCAGCCGCTGCCGCTAATGAACCATGCGCCCGTAGCGCGGTTAAAGTATTGAGGTGGCGGAGCTCGAGCATAGTATTACCTGACCGCTAAAGTGAGAAAAATTCATTATAATAAATATATCGCTGACTTTCACTCAAAGCTTATGATTAATAACTTATGGTTAATAAACAAAAGACAGTTAGCGCCGACGTAACAGGAGCTGTGAGATGATGACCAATACCAAGGAAGCCACGAGCAGCAGCGTACCGATGGCGTTGACCTCGGGTTTGAGTCCGACCCTGACCATAGAGTAAATACGCAGTGGCAAAATCTCATAACTGGGACCAGTAACAAAGGTTGAAACCACCACATCATCCAGCGACAAGGTAAAGGCGAGCAACCAACCTGCCATTACCGCAGGCAAAATAACGGGAATAAGTACCGTACGTACCATCGTTGATTCATTGGCGCCCAAGTCACGTGCGGCCTCCAAAAGATGTTCATCTAGGCTACTCAAGCGCGCAAAGACCGTGATAACCACAAAAGGGAGGCAAAAGGTGATATGGGCCAATAGCAGCGAGACAAAGCCTAGTTGCAGACCAATCAATAAAAATAACGCCAACAATGAGATGGCAAGGACGATCTCAGGTGACATCATCAACACAAAGAGCAATCCGTTCAATAGTCCTTTGCCGCGAAACTTATAGCGATGTAGAGCAAGCGCAGTAAGCGTTCCAATCAAGGTCGAGACGGTCGCAGCGACCAGTCCCAATACAATCGAATGCCAAAACGCATCGAGCATGGCTTGGTTGTTAAACAGCGACTCATACCACTTTAAGCTAAAACCGCCCCAGTTGTAGCCGATTTTTGACTGATTAAATGACATGACCACCAAGACAAGGATGGGCAGGTAGAGCAAGGCGTAAATCAGGCCAAGATAGCCTTTAGCCGCGATACTGCCAATCTTGATAGTGCGTTTAGGTTTGGTCGGGGCGCTACTTAAGGAATGGTTCAGTGGATTATTGGACATTAGGCCACCTCGTTAAAATCAGTTTTGCCAATACGGCGACTACTGGCACGGTAGGCGAGTAACAATACGGCCATCGCCAGTGTCAGTAACACGCTGGCGGCGGCCCCAAACGGCCAATCGCGCGCATCCAAAAATTGGTTTTTGATAATATTACCCACCAACAGATTGCGTGAACCGCCTAAAATATCGGCCACATAGAACATGCCCATCGCTGGCAATAACACTAAAAGTACGCCTGAAATGATACCAGGCGTCGTTAATGGTAGTACCACATGCCAAAAGGTCTGCGTCTTTGAAGCGCCCAAATCTTGTGAGGCCAGCAGCATGTCGTTACGCAAGTCCGTAAACACCGCGTACAACGGCAATACCATAAAAGGAAACAGTAAATAGGTGAGTCCGGCAATCACTGCCCCTTGAGTATATAAAATATCTATAGGCGCATCGATTACCCCGATCGCTAACAAAGATTTATTGATCAAACCATTATTGGCAAACAGCAGTTTGAGCGCATAAGTCCGTACCAAAGAATTGGTCCAAAATGGTAGGATCAAAAGCATCATGAGCAGCGGTTGCCAGCGCACTTTTGCCTTGGAAACTAGCCAAGCAAAAGGGTAACCAAGCAACAAGCAAATAACCGTCGTGATACTTGCCATCCATAACGAATGGACAAACACCTCAAAATACAGCGGGTCAAGCATGCGCACGTAGCTATCGATGCTGATAGGCAAGCTAATAAAAGCACTGCTATCACGGGTCAAAAAACTGACAGCGATCACCAAAATATTGGGCAACAGCGCAAATATCAGCAACCAGCCCCAAATCAGCCAAAGGGTGGCAGTACGAAAAGGGCTTTTACTGCCTAAGCTATTACGTGCCATCAGCTGCCATCCTTTTGCGCCGTTCTACTTTTTATCGCCCCGTCTTCTTCTGGCAATACCCACTCCCAGCCATCAACCCAAGCGACTTTAACCGCCTCATACAATTTATAATCAAAGCTTGGATCATCCTCATCAAAGAATTCAGAGGCTTTGATCACATGACCGTTGGCCAGCTCAATGATCGAATCTAAGGTGCTGCCTTTATAGTTGCTTTCGATGACACGGCCTAGTAGGCCACTATGAGCCGTGTCTTTGGGATCATAAATCCGCAAATCTTCAGGGCGGAGGAGTAAATTGACGATATCGCCAACTTGCACATCGTTCGCAAAATTAGGGCGACGCAAATTACGTAAGGCCGTTGGGCCATCTTGTGCTTGCGCTTCACAGACTTCAACCTCGATACGACCATTGGTTACATTGCCATCACGGTCTGGCTGCTCAGGGTAGACACCTTGAACCTCTGCTTTAAAGAGGTTTGTCTCACCGATGAATTTAGCGGTAAACAAATTGGCAGGGGTTTCATAGATTTCAATCGGCGTACCGATTTGTTGAAACGTGCCGTCTTTCATCACGGCAATGCGATCTGACATGGAGAGCGCTTCTTCTTGGTCATGAGTGACAAAGACAAAAGTAATGCCCAGCTCACGTTGCAGGCGTTTAAGCTCTGATTGCATTTGCAAACGCAGTTTGTGATCGAGTGCCGATAGCGGCTCATCAAGCAATAACAATTTAGGACGATTAATCACCGCGCGTGCAATCGCCACGCGCTGCTGCTGCCCACCCGATAAATCTTGCGGCTTACGATTGGCCAAATGCTCTAATTGCACCATGGCGAGCATCTCGCGCACGCGAGTGTTAATCTCGTCTTTAGGCACTTTTTTGAGTTTCAACCCGTAAGCGACGTTTTGCGCGACAGTCATGTGTGGAAACAGGGCATACTGCTGAAACACCGTATTGACCGGACGCTTATCGGCTGGCAAGCCTGCCATCTGCACACCATCTAAATATATGGCGCCCGCGTTTGGTTGCTCAAAGCCAGCGATTAAGCGCAGTAAGGTGGTTTTACCGCAGCCTGATGGGCCAAGCAGGGTCAAAAATTCACCATGCTTGATATCAAGGTTGATGTCTTTTAGTACTTCAGTTTGATCATAGGTTTTTTTTAGACCAGTCAGTTGCAGTAGCACCTTGTCATCGTCAGGCGACACAGAGTTTCTATGCGCAGTTGGAGGTGAATTGGTCATAGTATGTGTTCCTCAGCATCCAACATCTCAGTACAGTTATTTATCTGGGGCACTGTCATCAAGGTGGCTTGGTATGGGTATAAGCTCTGAATGTAAACCTAGTCTGGTCGCCGCGTATTATAACAAACCCTTGCTACAAATCAGTGCAACTTCGTTAATGTTATGCGTCCAGCTCCATTAAGTTGCTAAGGTCTATTTATCTATGAGTCTTAGCTTGTGATTTTTGGTGGCCTATGCATGTTGTGGGCGCACAGACCTATTTTTAATGATGGCTTGCCGTTTTATAAACTTGTGCGGCTGGTCATAATTGCCTGGGTGTAACGACATTAAAACAAAATTTTTTATCATTTTTTCGCCTTTATTCCTATACAATCCCTTTATGGCAGACAAAGATAATGAGTCTGCTGGCTGAACAATGGCTCGCTGAATAGTGGCTTACAAATCGTGCAGCCAACCTGTATTTGAATAAACAGATGTAAAGCAGCTTATAACTCTAACATTATTGATGATAAAGGATGCCCTATGCCCAATGATAAACGCCCAAAAACAGGTCAAGAAGCCCTAGCCATGCTAAAAGAAGGCAATGAGCGATATGTGGATAGCTTGACCAATGCTGATCCGCTCATGCAAAAACGCCCTGAATTGGTCAGTAAGCAAGACCCACTCGCCATTATTTTAGGCTGCTCAGATGCTCGGGTCCCCGTTGAGATTGTCTTCGACCAAGGGTTGGGCGACTTGTTCGTCATTCGGGTGGCAGGTAATGTGGTTGCGCCATCACAGATTGGCTCAGTTGAGTTTGCCGCCGAAACATTTGGTACCAAGCTGGTGGTCGTGCTTGGACATTCACATTGCGGTGCGGTAACGGCTTGCGTCGAAACACTGATCAATCCTGAGCAAAACTATTCTCCCAATTTGCAGTCAATCGTTGACCGCATTCGCCCAAGCGTTTATAACTTGCACGAGCTGGCGACCGCCAATGGTCAAGACGTCGATGCCGACGAGTTGGTCGATCGCGCTATCCGTGCCAACGTGCGCATGTCAGTGAGCCAGCTCAAGCATGGCTCACGGGCGTTAGAGGACTTAACCAATAGTGGTCAATTGCTCGTCGTTGGGGCAGAGTATGATCTAGAGACAGGAAAAGTAAGGTTTTTAGACAGCTAATTCGTATTTTAAATGGCGCATACGCTCTTACAAAAACCTCTCAATCCTTTCACAAATTTTTATTATGATGAGAGGGGCAGTCGCGTCACTACCACTGCGGGGCGTCTGTTTACCACTTTATTTTCTGAAACACATTAGGATAATTATGTCTAACTTATCATCTAACCATAACAATAATGACTCAAATATAGCTCAGCCTGCGAGCAGCGTAAACACAGATGGCGTACAGCCCATCTCAGCTCAGACGACAGGCTTTACGTTTAATCACACCATGCTACGGGTAAAAGATCCGGCCAAATCATTGGCGTTTTATACGGGTGTTCTTGGCATGACTTTGCTGGCGGTAAAAAAATTCCCTGATATGGGGTTTGATTTATACTTTTTAGCCAAGCTTACCGAGAGTGAGCGGGAAAGTCTGCCTGCTGGTGATGACTTGGAAATTTTTGCGTTTCGTCAGCGCGGTATCTTGGAGTTGACGCATAACTATGGTACCGAAACAAAAGCGGACTTTAGCTATCATGATGGCAACCAAGAACCCCAAGGTTTTGGTCACATCTGTTTTAGTGTGCCGAGCCTAGATGAGGCTGTTGCTTGGTTTGACAAAAACGAGGTCGAGTTTAAAAAACGTCCAGAAGATGGCAGTATGAAAAATATTGCATTCATCAAAGACGTTGATGGCTATTGGATTGAGATTGTACAAGCCGATTTGATGGGCTAAATGGCGGGTTAGTCATGAACTGCTCAGCACTCAGCTGTTCAGCCATCACGCCCTTTGTTTATAAACACGCGCTAACCTAGCTGTAGGAGTACCTCGTTTATGCCCACCCCTGATGTGAGCCGCTTATCGAATACGGTAGCCGATGGTATGACCATTTATCAACAAGTGGTCTACACCACCCGGGATCTGGCGAGTGGCTTTATCGAGCGTATTCCTTATTTTGTGGCAGCCCTCATTGTGCTGGGTATTTTTTGGCTGTTGTCCCTTTTATTTAAAAAAGTCGTGCACAAATTTTTAGGCGCGCGTGTGCGTCATCAAAATCTGGTCAAGGTCTTTCAGCGGGTCGGCGGTGCCCTGATCTTATTCATCGGCTTTATGATTGCGATGGTGGTTGCCATACCGGGTTTTACGCCAGCCAAGCTGATTGGGGCGCTAGGCATTGGTTCTGTTGCCATTGGTTTTGCTTTCAAAGACATTTTTCAAAACTTGCTCTCTGGTATTTTGCTCCTGTTGTCAGAGCCGTTTCGTATTGGCGATCAGATCATTTCAGGCGACTACGAAGGGACAGTTGAAGACATCAAGATTCGCGCGACCACCATCAGAACCTATGATGGCAGGCAAGTGGTCATTCCAAACTCCGACTTGTACACCTCGGCCTTGACTGTCAACACGGCGTATAAGCAGCGCCGTCTGCAAGTGGCAGTAGGCATTGGCTACGAAGATGATATTGAGACAGCGAAATCGAAGATTCTCGCAGCGCTTGGCAAAGCCGACACGGTGTCTACGCATCAAGCCCCCAGCGTGATTGCCACAGGGTTTGGTGACTCTTCTATTGATTTGATGGTGCGCTGGTTTATTGATGATGGCACGCAGGCGCACAAAGTCGCTTCTATTCATGAAGTGATGGTACAAATTAAAAACGCGCTAGATGAGGCGGGCATTAACATTCCCTTTCCTATACGCACTTTGGATCTTGGTGATCCTTCGGTAAAATCCATCGTCAAAAAATTGAATGAACAGCACGCTGTCGATGTCAATAAATCAGCAGAATAGTTTGCTTACGTTAAGGCCACTTTGACCATGTCCGAAAGAAATATTGCCCTTGGCATTATGCAACTCGACGTAGCCGGAAAAAAAAGTGATGGTGCCTTGGAAGCTCTGACCAAGGCTGCTACGGTCGAATTCAATCAGATCATCCAGCAGAAGCTCGACATTCAGGTGGAGTCGTTTTCGTTCGCAGGACCCAGCCTGACCGCCGAGGAGAACGGCTATCAGGCTCTCGATTTTATACAAATCGGCATCAACGAGAAAACCGAACGCAAACTGGCCTTTTTGCTCATCATTACGGACGTGGAGATTGCCGCCGCGTCGGTGTCTTATCTTCTCGCGCTGCCATCCCAGCTCACGAATGTGGCCGTGATCTCCACGCGCCGATTGATCGCCTACGGAGAAGACGAGCTCCCGCAACAGGAAATCCGTACTAAGCGCCTGACGACCCTGATGCTACATTGCTTCGGGCGCTTACTGAACCTAGACTACGTGCAAGGTTCGACCAACTATCTCGCCCGCGTACAGGTGCCTGATGACCTCGACACCATGCAGCATTTCACCGAGTCGCAACATCAGAAAATGGTTGAAAACTTGCCGAGAGAAGCCAATGATCGCTATTCTGAGAGCAGCAAACTCGCTTTTATTGGACGACACACCCTAGGTAACCTTCCCCGTATTCTTCGCGGTGCCATCCGGGCCAATCCGGCACGCATTGCTACCAAGCTGCCAACCATGATTGCCACGGCGCTCTCAGTGATCATTGTGCTTATCTTTGGCGGGGAGACTTGGGATTTTGCGGCATCGGTGTCCTATGGCCAATTGGCAGTCTTCGTATTTGCCAGTTTTCTGACGGCCACCTTTGTGCTCTACCGCACTTTTTCCTTCCGGCTGATCTCGACGCGGCGAGGACATACATCGGAGAGCTCGGTGGTCACGGCTGGGGCCACTTACCTAGCACTGGTGCTGACCTTGATTTGTCTGTTTCTGATGTTTGGTGTGCTGATGTACGGGGTGGTGGTGTTCGTGTTTCCAGATCCGTTGATGAGTACCTGGACCTCTGATAAGGATGGCGCCTCTTTCGCGGCCCATATGCGGCTGGCCGCCTTTCTAGCGTCCGTTGGGATACTGTCAGGCTCGCTTGGCGGATCGGCAGATTCCCGCTCGGTGGTACGCAATGTCCTATTTGCCGTGGATGAAACCTAGGCTGCGCATGTCACGGGATATCATACTTTAGCGCATGCAGTGCTTCTAGAGTAAGCGGCTTTTCGTTCTTTAGCGTTTCTCAAAGATTAAAAAACCGCCATATCAAGTGACGTGGCGGTTTTTTATAAAGTAAAAACAAGGCTACTTAGTCATTTTTTACTCTAAATTCTGTGTGACAGGATTTGCAGCTTTCACCAACTTGACTGAAGGCAGGCATGACGTCCTCAATACTAGTGGCCGTTTGTGCAGCGGCGTTTAGTTCAGCGGTTACTTTTTCGAAGTTTTCTGCTTCAGCACGGAAACCATCGACATTAGACCAAACCGCTTCAGTGGCGTTACCGGCTGCTTCTTGGTTGGCAAAATGACTCCAAGGAGTGGCGGCATCTTCTGCTAAGAATGCAGCTTGCTCTTGAAACACTTCGGCATCAAAGGTATCAGGTGCTTTAGCCATATCGCCCATGACGCCCATCGCATCACCCCAGCTTTTCATGCTGTCTTGACGGGCTTTTACGTCAGGGTCGGTGGGGCTGCTACAAGCTGTCATCCCTAAGGCGGCGGCCATCAAGGTGATGCCGAAGATAGATTTCAATGATTTGTTGGTGTGGATCTGTGCCATATGAATTACTCCTTTAAATTTGGCTAATAGTAGGGGCGTTTGCAGACGCTGGCCTAATGGTAAAGTCTTATTATAAAAAACGCTGCCTAACAAACATTTGGAAGCGCACTCGCTTCTAAAGGGTTTTGCTAAAAATAAATTCTATTGTAACGGTTATCTACATCAAGGTAGTTAGTATAGTTGTTATATCATCGTAATATTTAAGGTAACGATAAGGTGTATCGTTTCAGATCTCTCTATTTTAGATTAAAAAGCTGACATAAATAAGGCCAGCTACGATGGCTGACCTTATGAGCATTCTCTAAAAAGGCATTCTCTAAATAGGTACGCTCTAAACGGGCATGCTCTAAAAATGATAGATTTTATGGTGTATAAAAAACTATAGGGCTAACCAATCACGGGGTTTTAGATAATAAGCAGTCAATTCAAACTCAGGTGTCCCTTCAGCAGGCTCAAAGCGATAGTGCCAGCTGGCAAGCGGCGGCATACTGACGAGGATAGACTCAATACGGCCATTGCTTTGGAGTCCAAATAAAGTGCCACGGTCGTAGACAAGGTTGTATTCAACATAGCGGCCACGGCGATACAGCTGAAATTCACGTTGCTCTTCGGTATAAGGCGTGTCTTTACGCTGCTCGAAAATTGGCATGATACCGTCAAGGTAACCGTTACCAACCGCCTGCATAAAGTCAAAGCACGTCTCAAAATCCCAGCCGCGACTGTCAGTATTGACATCATCATAAAACAAGCCGCCAATACCGCGCTGCTCATCGCGATGACGCAGGTAGAAATACTCATCACACCATTGCTTAAAGTCAGGATAAACAGTGTCCCCAAAAGGCGCGCAAAGGTCATGGCAGACTTGATGCCAGTGAACACAGTCTTCGAGCACCGGATAAAACGGGGTCAAATCAAAACCACCGCCAAACCACCAGATAGGGTCTTCGCCCTCAGCTTCTGCTACGAACAAACGCACATTCGCATGGCTGGTAGGAACGTTTGGGTTTTTGGGATGGACAACCAGTGAGACCCCCATGGCTTGCGCTTTACGGCCAGCGATATCGGGATGGCGCGCCGTGGCTGACGCAGGCAAGTTGTGGACATGAATGTGACTGAACATCACGCCCGCTTTTTCCACCACTTTACCATCTGCTAACACGCAGGAGCGGCCACCGCCACCTTCAGGGCGTTCCCAGTCATCAGGAACAAATTTGGCATCACCGCCACCGTCACGCTCTTGTGCTTCTAGAGCTTGGCAGATACGCGCCTGCAAATCGACTAAAAATTCACGCACACGCGTGATGTCAGTATTGGTCGGTGTCGCTACTGAATCTGCCGCTGGCAAATCTTGTTTGTTGTCCATATTTGGAATACTCATAAGATATTCATCTATTTATTAAGGTGTATGGCGGTATTGATGTTTTTGTCCAAGAGATGTCCCATACGGTCGCGTTTGGTTGCGAGATACTCAGCATTCATATCGTTTACCCCAACCAATAATGGCACGCGTTCGACAACCTCAATACCATTTTCAGCCAGATAGGCCACTTTATCAGGATTATTGGTAATGAGCTTTACCGCCTTAACACCAACATGGGCGAGCATGGGCCCGCACATATCATAAATGCGCGCATCAGCGGGCAAGCCTAACATGAGGTTGGCGTCTAAGGTATCATGACCTTGATCTTGCAGGGCATAAGCGCGAATCTTATTGGTCAGGCCAATACCGCGACCTTCTTGACGCAAATACAAAATAGCACCATAGCCCGTCTCTTGTATCGCTTGCATCGCTGTATTGAGCTGCGGCCCACAATCGCATTTTAATGAGCTAAACGCATCGCCAGTGAGACACTCGGAGTGAATACGAACCAAGGGGATTGGTTGCTCCACTAGCGTCTCGTCCTTTTGGAGCGGCGGCGCATTTTGGCTCGATATAGCCGCGGCATCTGTATTTTGCTCAGCCACAGACAAACCAACGGTCAGCATCACATGCTCTTGACCCGCATCGTTTTCAAAGATATGAATATCAAACTCGCCGTGACGAGTCGGTAATTTGGCGCTAGTGATAAATTGATATGACATTAATGTCCTGCATAAGCCGATAATGGTGGCGGTAGAGAGTCTGTTATGGCTGTGATAAAGCAGCCATGTCATCCTAGCCATATTATTAGAGTTAGGGTGATGTCAGTATAACCGGTTCGTAAACCAAGCGTGCTGATTGTCTTTATGATAAAAACACACAAAGTTCACAAACGACGCACGATGATTGAAGCGATAATTAAAAAAAAATGCTATTATGCCATACTATTTTGACGGATACAGTGACAAGTCTTTGTCCTTACATTACTATGTCGTCACTAACATCTGATAATGATGCAAGATAATAAGGCATAATATCAGCCCTTGGCATTAAAGCGTCTGAGCACTGTAGCCTCGCTGTCCATTACGGCGGCACATTTGCTTTTAGGCGCAGCGCAGATAGCAGCTATGTGTATACAAGTTGTCTAAATAATTATTATATAATCCATTACATCCATAACGATGTAGATATTATTGACGTGGCTTAGTTAGCGTTACGCGCTCCGGCAACGTCTTGTCAGCAGAATAGTAGGTATCGTACGGTTTATGCAGCAGTCAATTCATTCCCCACAGCCTCAGTCCGTATCTGCGTCAGCCTTTGATTCTGCTGCCCAGCTGTCAAATTTACAGCAGACTTATACTGTGATCCCGCGCGTGCGTCCGCAGACGCCTTTACTTGATAGTATTGCTGCACCAGCGGATTTGAATACCTTTACAACAGCTCAGCTGATTGTGTTGGCTGATGAGCTACGGCTTTTTTTGTTGTATTCAGCAGGCCAAAGTGGCGGTCATTTTGGTGCCAACTTGGGCGTGGTGGAATTGACCATTGTGCTCCATTACTTGTTGGAGGCGCCGCACGACCAGATCGTTTGGGACGTTGGACATCAAGCGTATGCGCATAAAGTGTTGACAGGTCGCCGCGAGCAGTTAGGCACTATCCGCTCTAAGGATGGTTTGACCGCGTTTCCTGAGCGGGCAGAGTCGGTTTACGATACGTTTGGTGTTGGCCACTCATCGACCTCAATCTCAGCTGGTTTAGGCATGAGTCTCGCGCTGCGTTATCAGGGTCGCGCGCAAACCGTTGCTTGTATCATTGGTGATGGTGCGATGACAGGCGGCATGGCATTTGAAGCCATGAATGACGCAGTGCAGCAAGATGCTGATCTGCTGGTCATTTTAAATGACAATGATATGTCGATATCGTGTTCTATTGGTGGTTTCTCCCGTCATTTAGCCATGCTTTGGGAATCAGGTTATCAGGTGGATATCTCTGATAAAGGGGAACCTATTCTGTGTCATCGCCCAGATATGCAAGCTTTTGATCGCCGTAAACGTCATAAAGAGATGCGTGATGTCCCGCAGCTAGAAGACAATTTATTCAAAGCGATTGGCTTTACCTATTTCGGTCCATTTGACGGTCATAATATCCCTGAGTTACTGCGTGTACTATCCCTTGCTAAGCGTCTAAAAGGCCCTGTTTTGGTCCATATTTATACCACAAAAGGCAAAGGCTTTGCGCCCGCAGAGTTAGATCCAGTCGGCTATCATGCGATCAGCAAGTTACCAGTAGACATTAAGTGTGACACTCAAAGTACGAACAAAGAAACGTCACAGTCAAGCAGCAAGCCTGCCTTAAAGTACTCACAAGTGTTCGGGCAGTTTTTATGCGATAAAGCAGCTCACGACGAGAAGCTACTGGCGATTACTCCTGCCATGGAAGAAGGCTCAGGGATGACCGACTTTGCGCGTCATTTTCCAGAGCGCTTTTTTGATGTGGCCATCGCTGAGCAACATGCGGTCACGCTGGCAGCTGGCATGGCAACGCAAGGTGTTAAGCCGATTGTAGCGATTTATTCGACGTTTTTGCAGCGGGGGTACGACCAACTAATCCACGATGTGGCACTACAAAATCTTGACGTGATGTTTGCGATTGATCGCGCAGGTTTGGTCGGTGAAGACGGCGCCACCCACGCTGGCGTATTTGATTTTGCATTTTTGCGCTGTGTGCCCAACATGCTGATTGCGGCGCCAAAAGATGAGAACGAGTGCTACCATCTGCTCAATACTTGCTATGAATATCAAGGTTGCACAGCGGTCCGGTATCCGCGCGGTGTTGGTACAGGAGCAGTGATTGAGCAGCCTGCCCACACTTATAAAATCGGTGAGGCAGCCGTAGAATCCATTTTAGGTAGTGATGCGGCTCCCAAAAAACTTGCATTGTTGGCGTTTGGTACAATGGTGGCCACGGCTCAGCAAGCGGCAGAGAGTCTTACTCATGATGACGCGGTAGGTTGTCAGGTGCATGTTGTCAATATGCGCTGGGTAAAGCCTTTAGACACGGCATTGTTAGAAACATTATTGGCGCAAGGCATCACTCATATCGCGACGTTAGAGGAGCATATGATCATGGGCGGCGCGGGTAGCGCGGTGAATGAGTATTTGCTCAATGAGTCGACTGCCTTTAAACGTAATCGCCCAGCTGTCTGTAATATTGGTATCCCTGATCGATTTATCGCCCATGGTTCGCAAGCAGAGCAAATGGCTGACTGTGGTCTAGATATTGATGGTGTGGTCATGCAGCTTCAGCAGCTGTTGTCGTAAGCCATACTTTTAATATTTTAAGCGTTATAATACTCGTTCAAATCGAGCATTGGTTTGAACAAATAAAGCTCGATAACGAGAGCGAACGCCTGCTAGCCGTAGGTGCTGACTTTTTTACAACTTGGGCAGTTTGTGATGACCACCAAAACAGCGGTTGGTTTAACCATGGCGGATTTGGCGTACGTAATGGTTTGCGTTTTTCTCGAACAATTTTAGTATAATGCAATTCTTATTTTATGAAGAACGTTTTAATAGGCGCGTTTTTTAAATCGCATAGCAATAGTGTGTGGTAGGTACGATGTGATGCAGCGGCTGATTGGCAGGTTGTGGGCACAGATTTGGTCTTACTATTTTTTATATTCATTCATCAAGCAAATAGGTTATTTATGGAACCCATGGTCGTCATCGCAGCGCGTACTGCTGAAAAAGTTGGTAAAGAGATTTTATATGCGCATCAAAACCGCCACAAAATCGAGTTAGATATTGAATCTAAAGGACTTGATGGACTGGTCACCCGTATTGATCGTTTTAGTGAAGAGCTCACCATTGAAACGCTAAAAGCCAGCTATCCAGATCACTCCTACTTGGGTGAAGAGTTTGGTATGCAAGAAGGCCGCGGCGAAGACGCTGACTGGTGCTGGATTATCGATCCGCTAGATGGCACCAAAAACTTCGTACATGGTGTGCCGCAGTTTTGTGTTTCTATCGCGGTACAGCATAAAGGGGTCACGCAACACGGCGTTATCTATGATCCCGTCCGTGATGAGATGTTCTCTGCCAGCCGCGGTAAAGGTGCTCGTCTCAATCAGCGCCGTATCAATGTGAGCGAACGCAAAACGCTGGATGGCGGTTTATTTACCACAGGTCATCCGCTTGAGCGCAAGCGCAATGGTGAAGTCATCTCTTACGCTAAACAGCACTTTGAAAGCTTACAGAAAATATCTGAGGCAGGCGGTCAGGTTCGTCGTTTGGGTTCAGCGGCCCTTGATTTATGCTATGTGGCGGCTGGACGTTTTGATGGCTACTTTGAGATGTCTATTAAGCCTTGGGATATCGCAGCGGGTGAGCTTATCGTGACCGAAGCACGCGGTGTGGTGGTGGATCACACGGGCGCTCATAACTCTATGACCTCAGGTTCTATCTTTGCTTGTAATGTCAAACTGTTAAAACCGTTGATGCAGGTTGTGGTGCCAACTTGGGGCGATGTTTTTTAAGCAGTTGCATTTAGACCATTAAATAACAAAAGCTGGTTCCATTATGGAGCCAGCTTTTTTTTGGTTTGCACATTTTTATCTTTGACCGTTATCCCTTTAAATTCAAGCTCTTTACTCATCGTTTCTAACAACGTTAACTCATCTTCTATGAGCATCAGCATGTCTTGGACGTGGGGTAGGGCTTTACTACAGGCAGTGATACAAAACTCAATCCGGTCCAAATAACTGGCTAAGGTTATATTCATCGCTTGACCGTTGAACACGATAGAGGCGGGGTATAAGGATTGCAGCCGTGCGCCATTCCAATACAGGGGCTTTTCAGACCCAGGAACGTTAGAGATGATGAGGTTAAAGGCTTGCTTTTTAGGGAATAAGCCGGTGGCCAAGTTGATGCCTTCCCACGCATAAGCGATCACGCTATAGTTGATGACTTGCGCTTGATTCATCCGGCGAAACCGGCGTTTGCCATTATTCATACTACGATGAATCAGCTCAAGCCTACGCAGTGGATCATCTAAATGCGTGCCTAGATTGGCCAGCACAAATGACAACTGATTGCCCGATATACTGTTGTCGGTACGCAGTGACATGGGCACAAATGCTATTAATGGTTTGCTGGGCAGGGCGTCCATCGATATTAAGTACTGACGAATGGCGCCCGCACAAACGGCTAGTACGACGTCGTTTCTGCTGATTTTTAGTCTTTCAGCGATATCGTTAAACCGTTTTATATCATAAGACTGCGCCGCTATTCGCCGGGAGGCGGAAATGCGTTTATTCAAAATACTCATGGGCGCATCAAACGTACCGACATACCCATCATCGCCATAATTTTTAAAATTATCTAGCAGCTCTGTAAAGACAGGTTTGATGGTAGACACTTGCTCTTTGATGATGCGTCTGACCGACCTTTCAGCCGGCAGTAACGCATTGACATGATTACGATGACGCGTCATTAATGACCAGATGGGCAGAGTGACGGGCTCATTTGGTGACTGTGATAGAGATTTTTGTACAAGGCGCATGGCAGCAATGCCATCAACCAAAGAATGATGAATCTTAAAATACAACGCAAACCGTTCCGGCCCACCTTCATTTTCTGGCTGAATCCCTTCAATCACGTGGCATTCCCATAACGGCATGGCGCGATCTAACAGACGGCCATGCTCTCTTGAGACGTACATCAACAGCTCGCGAATACGGGCAGGTTTTGGCAGAGCGACATGGTGAAGATGGTGTTCGACATCAAAGTTTTTGTCTTTTTTCCAAAACACCAAATGCTCTAGAACCTGATTAAAAGGGAAGCTTGGCGCCACATCAGAGTCTTGCATTTGCTTGACCAACTGATAGACAAAATCGCTCTCCGCCGCCTCGGGCAACTCAAATAAAAACAGTCCTCCCACGTGCATGGGTTGTTTACGCGTCTCAAGAAGTAGAAACAACTGGTCGACAGCTGTGAGAAGTCGCATAATAAATCCTTTTATGACGATACATTGGATAAAAAATCATATTTTTCTGATTATTTTATAACGGGTTCTTCATTTAGGGCCGTGGCATCGTAAACCTACTGAAAAAAGTAGCCAGTTTGCGGTGAGCTGGCCGTGGCCATCTTGCGCATAGGCATACGACCTGCCAAAAATGCTGCACGGCCTGCCCAAATGCCATGCTTCATGGCGTGTGCCATCATGACTGGGTCTTGGGCATTGGCAATCGCTGAGTTCATCAGCACGCCATCACAACCAAGCTCCATGGCCAGCGCTGCATCCGAGGCTGTGCCAACGCCGGCATCAACCAATACGGGCACCTTGGCGTTTTCGATAATTAAGCTAAGCGTGTGACGATTGAGCAGCCCCAGACCTGAACCAATCAAACTGCCAAGCGGCATGATTGCCACGCAGCCCATGCTCTCTAATTCTTGGGCGACGATGGGATCATCTGACGTATAAACCATGACTTCAAAACCATCATCAATCAATACTTTGGCAGCTTTTAAGGTTTCGGTGACATTGGGATAAAGGGTTTTTTCGTCACCTAGCACTTCAAGCTTGACCAAATTGTGCCCACCCAACAGCTCACGCGCAAGCTTGCAGGTCCGAATCGCGGTGTCTGCATCAAAGCAGCCTGCTGTGTTGGGCAAGATGGTGTATTTGTCAGGAGAAATCACATCAAGCAGATTGGGCTCATTGCTGTTTTGTCCAATATTGGTACGACGAATGGCGACCGTCACAATCTCTGCGGCGGATGCGGCAATAGCGTCACCCGTTTCAGTCATGTCTTTATACTTGCCTGTACCCACCAACAGCCGAGAGGAAAAGGTGCGACTACCAACGGTAAACGTATCTTGCAACAGTGGAGTGGGGGGAGTAGTAGTGTTAGCGTTCTCTGACATAACGGCAAATCCTAATAGCGAGCGGGCAAGGTGAAAGACAAATAGTAATAAACAGTCCAAGTGGTATAAAAACGCGTGCAGTAAGTCATAGTAACGCACTGTCAGTAAAATAAGAATCGCATGACACAGTCGATTCATTATAAATCTGTTACGTTGGCAGTCTCAATGACATTACAGTCTGTCATTCTGCTCACAACTTGTGCCGACAAAGGCGATAGAAACTAACCTAGCAGCACGGTGTTTTTTACAGTGAACTGACTATCGCTTTACTATGAACACGATAAAAAGTATGGGAGTGACAGTGATAGTGACAGTGACCTACAACGTCGCCCACATAAAATCATACGCGTTTAAAACAAAATGTTATTATAACAAACTCATGCAATCTTACTTGCACTCTTTTTGGGTTAGCCCGCTCGGCACAGTGCGTTTGCTACCTTTTCGCATGATTTTATTTCTGACGTTATCTCTATTTATCAGGCCGTCTATATGCTGCAACTGCCGTACAGTTTTGCGAAACGCCATCAAATCTTGATCATACTTGCTATCGATCCTGAGCTGCCACCGACTTTGGTATTGACCAAGGCCACTCCGTTATCGGCCATTAATGAGGCGGTGCGTTTTTTACAGCAGCAAGGCGTGCGCGCTATACCGACTTATGAAAGTATCAGCTCAGATGATTTTGAAAAACGTATGAACGCGGCTTACGCTGGTAATACAGGAGAGTCGCAGCATATTGCTGCTGGGCTTGAAGACCATCCCGACCTTGATAGTTTGGCGGACAGTGTCCCTGAAACTGAGGATTTGATGGATCAGCAAGACGATGCGCCGATTATCCGTCTGATCAATGCGCTGTTGTCTGAAGCGATACGCTTAAATGCCTCAGATATACATATTGAAACTTTTGAGAAGCGACTGGTGGTGCGCTTTCGTGTCGATGGAGAGTTAAAAGAAATCATCACGCCCAAACGCCAATTGGCGCCATTATTGGTATCACGTATTAAAGTCATGGCCAAATTGGATATCGCTGAAAAGCGCGTGCCGCAAGATGGTCGTATCAGCTTAAGATTGGCAGGGCGTGAGGTCGATGTGCGGGTATCTACGTTACCATCGAGCTTTGGTGAACGAGTCGTCATGCGCTTATTGGACAAACAAGCAGGTCGTCTGAATATGACCTACCTTGGGCTCTCTGATAATGACTATAGTGAGCTTAAGCGTTTGATTCATCGTCCTCATGGCATCATTTTGGTGACAGGACCGACAGGTTCAGGCAAAACCACCACGCTGTATTCGGCATTGACAGACTTAAACGATCAAACCCGTAACATCTTAACAGCGGAAGACCCGATTGAGTTTCAGCTAGATGGTATTGGACAAACGCAGGTCAATAACAAAGTGGATATGACCTTTGCCAAGAGCTTGCGCGCGATGTTGCGACAAGACCCAGACGTGGTGATGGTTGGTGAGATTCGGGATTTAGAGACGGCCGAGATTGCTGTACAAGCGTCTTTGACAGGACATTTGGTATTATCCACGCTGCATACCAATACGGCCATTGGTGCAGTCACTCGTTTACAAGACATGGGTGTGGAGCCATTTTTGTTATCGTCTTCGCTCATTGGCGTGGTGGCGCAGCGTTTGGTTCGCACGCTTTGCTCACACTGTCATGGCTGGCAGACAGCGGATACCCAACAAGCCAAACTGTTCACCGAAATTGGTATTGAAGCAGGGTCTGAGGCTCAGGAGAAGGGGGCAGGAACATCTATTCAATTGCCCAAACCTATCGGCTGTGATAAGTGTAATCAATCAGGTTTTAAAGGACGTACAGCGATATACGAAGTAGTGCCCATTGATGACGCCTTACGCCGCATGATTCACAGTAATACCGCTGAGTACGAGCTAGAAGAGTACGCCCGCCAGCAGACACCCTCAATTCGTGCTGATGGTCTACGCAAGGTCATAGAGGGGCGGACGACGTTAGAGGAGGTGCTGCGGGTGACCAAAGAAAGCGCCCTGACTGATGACGCTATTGTTAGCTAATGGTACGTGTCTATCCGATTTCATGGCATTTTTGATCGATTTTCCGTCTCTAACCCCAATCTGACCAAACACGTACGAGCCTTCAAAGTAGACTGCCCATGGATTCTTACGAGCTTTCAACTGGCTATTTGGTTTCTACTGTATCAGCTTTAGCCACTGCTTGCTGGTCCGACTCAGTTTCAGTGTGTGGCTTAGATTCAGTGTCAGCACTGAGGTCAGTGGCCGCTTCGGTTGTTGTTGTGGTTTCGCTGGTTTTGCCTTGACGACGCGCTTCTAATTCAGATTTGGGTATCCACGCCCACGTCATCTCAACCACGATAGGGGCGCGCTCGCTGTCAGACTCACGGTCATGAATGACACAAGGAATCACCATTTCGCCTTTTGGGGTGTTTAAAATGTCTAAGCGCTGTTCGTCCGTTAAGCTCGCTATGGCGGCCACTTGTCCTTTTTTAATCGGACGATGAAAGTTCACCGAATAAGATTTAATCAGTAGCACACGATCAGACGGCAGGTTTAAACCCAAAATAAAGCCCGTAGCGGTCTCAGCAAGCAAGGTAATGGCCACGGCATGGATAGTGCCGATATGGTTTTGCACGGATTTATGGTTGTTTAAACTGACCACCACTTGATTGGGTTCGACCGTTTCATAATAGACACCTGTCGTGCCCACGTATGGCACCACTTTACCAAACGCTTTAGATAAAATACTTGAGCGGGCACTGGCAGGCAAGTACTTGGTGACTGACAAAAGCTTGGTAAAATGATTGCTGATGGGCTTAAGGGTGCTGTTCGGTTTTTCAACTGGTGGTCTGGTATTGTCAGATACGTTGGCTGGCAATTTGCTGGTCAGTTTGATAGGCAATTTTTTTAATAATCCTGACATACAAAATTCCTTAAGTTGGATGGTTTTTACAGTGATAATGACATGAGGATGAAGGATTGAGAAGCGGTATTGGCAAGTGATTGCCCACTAACAATCATTCCAAGCGTGAGTAACACCCCCACTGTATCCTAGCTGTTATTTTACCCTAGTCATTGTTTTACCTATGGTACATTAACTGCCGTGTCCCTACTATTATTACCATGAACTGCTGCGCTTATAAAATAACAGTAACGTAATGATGTGATGGAGACAGATCACCAAGCATGGTCTAATGGCCTGTAGGTTAGGTGATGGCCTTACTGGATGCTATGGAGTGAACCACGCTATAATAAGAGTGTAGCGTGATTTATTTATTTTTTACGCGACTGTTTACTGCTGGATAACGCTATGCTGGATATGTCTCCTCACAAGCCGATCAATATCATCTATACGGGTGTTGTTGGTACGGGTAAAACCTACCGTTTGCTACAAATTGCGCAAGAGTATACCGATTATCTGCCTAAAGCGAATGATGAAGATTTGCTGGGCCAGTTGCTATACGATTTGAGCTGGCGCGAAGTCGTGTGTTTGATATTTTTAGACTTTCAAGCCAACAAGCAAGACTTGGTAAAAGTGCCTGAAGTGGTCAATCATGCGTTTTTTCTCGCAAAAGCGGCGCAAAACGCGCGTGACAGTAATTTAAGCAATACGGCATGGTCTGTGCTACAAATACACA
Source organism: Psychrobacter sp. CCUG 69069 (assembly GCF_021023115.1). Lineage (NCBI taxonomy): Bacteria > Pseudomonadati > Pseudomonadota > Gammaproteobacteria > Moraxellales > Moraxellaceae > Psychrobacter > Psychrobacter sp. CCUG 69069. The sequence goes on along the minus strand of NZ_QQAI01000002.1, from coordinate 20,884 downwards.
GCCCTGCCAGCTCAACAACCGTTTCGTATAAAAATCGTGCCAGCCAAGCCTATTTTGATAAAGATCCTAGTGGGGCATGGTATCTATTGCCCCAGAGCATATCGCTATTGAATGAGCTATCACAGCAGCTAGTAGAGTTTCAGCAGGCACAGCGTGATAACAATGCTAGCCTTGGCCAAGGCGTAAGCCAGCAGCGCTTTAGTATGGTTAGCTTTCATCAAGCCTATGGCTATGAAGAATTTGTTGAAGGGATTCGCCCTGTGCTGGCAGCCTCTACTCATGCCAATCGTGACCAAACCAACCATGCGCAAACCAATAATAGCCACATCAATAACAGTCCGTCTCAGATGAGTTACGCCGTTCAAGACGGTGCATTTTTGACCTTGTGTCAGCGCGCAGCCAATAACCCTGAACAGCGTTATGCAATGCTGATTGATGAGATCAATCGCGCTAATGTCTCACGCGTGTTTGGTGAGTTGTTGAGTTTGATTGAGCCAGACAAACGTGCTGGTATGGCAAACGCGATGACAGTAAATTTGGCGTATTCTGGGCGGCCTTTTAGTGTGCCTGCTAATGTCGATATTTATGCGACCATGAACACCCAAGATCATTCGTTAGCACCACTGGATATGGCATTACGTCGGCGTTTTCGCTTTGTCGACTGTCCGCCACAGCCTGAGTTGTTGCCGACTATCAGTCTTAGCAAAGCGTCAGACACTGGCAATGCAGCAGACGCAGCAGCAACGATAGATTTGGCCAAACTATTGATAGGATTAAACAACCGTATTATGCAAGCGCTAGGGGCGGATGTGCAATTGGGCCATGCGTTTTTCTGGTCAGTTAATAATCTTGAGCAATTGCAGTCTGTGCTGGTTGAACAAATCATTCCCCAATTAGCGCAAGCGGCTGGCGGACAAGTGGCAGTCTTGCAGTATATTTTTAACGATGAGCCGCAGCCAATGAGTGCTCAATTTATCCACGATAGCCAAGCGCTGATAAATAATAATCCAAGCAGTCAGATGGATAATCAAAATAACACCGCAGGCCAAAATCAAATGTTCTCAGGGCATGGCGCGTTTCTCGGGCAGGCTATGACCGCAGGCAGTTATAGGATTAACACGGATCTTATCGCTAAGACGGGCGAGTTTATCAAACCCTTTGTTTATCAACGTTTATATGAGTAAGGTCGCTAAGCGGTGATAAATAACCCAGAGAAAAATCAGAGTAATGTCTTGAGTCATACGGATAGCAGCCATGTTGCCGCGCGTGATGCGAACGTTATCACTGTGTTTGAGCATCAACGCTTAACGGCGCAAGACTTTGTGCACGTCGCTGATTTTCACTGGCTGCTGGCGCAAGAGTTTTCGGTGTTTACCATTAAACGCAAGCAGGGCCAGTGGCAGCTAAAGGTCGGACATTATGTTGGGATCATTTTACTGCCGAGTGGCATGACGCTTGAGATACTACCAAAGCTGGGTGCAAGTCCTGAAAATCCACGCTCTCAGCGGCAACAGCAATCCTATAAAACCGCTCAAAACAATGACGTCAGCCAAACCCGTCAATGGGTGCAACAGATGCTGTCCGACTTGACCAACAGCGGTGGCCGTACCCGTCATAAACTGCCGCATACAAAAAACTTAGGTCAATTCAGTCATCAACTGGCATCACTACCCCCAGCCGCACTGCCCACACTACCATTGTCAGATTGGCTGATTGCGCAGTTTTTGCAGCGGCTGGTTCATTATCAGCCGACCAAGCACTATCAGGCGCAAACTCAAAACCAAGCCTCGCTACAAGGTCGCCTACTCATCAAAGAGCAGCTGCGCCACAACCGCATGCAGCCGCATAAATTTGTCTGTGAGAGCAGCGTGTTAAGTCAGGATATGCTGGTCAATCGCTTGATTAAGAGTGCTCTGGTTTTGCTGACCCCGCTAGTCTCTAAGTCAAGTATCTGTCACACCCTCCAAGCATGGCAGCCAGTGTCTACGCTGACTCGGCATGAAATGACTCAGCTAGAGTTGATATATGGTCAAGCCAAACGTCATCTAGCGGTGCAGCCGCTTCGAGCGCAGCAATTACAAGCTGGCCAGCAATTAGTCGATCTCGCTTATTGGCTATTGCAGCAGTCAAACGTAGCAACGGGTAATGGCATTGACTCACACCGCTCATTGAAACAAAACCTCCCCCAACTGCGTTTGTGTCTGTTGATTGATATGAATCAAGCTTTTGAGCAATGGGCAAGTCAGCGCATCGCATCAATGTTTACCCAAATGAGCGAAAGCTATCGTCCCTTGTATCAAACGCAGCGTGTTTGGCTAAGTGATATAGAAGGGCAGGCGTGTTTGTCGATACGCCCTGATTTACTCATATATAAAGTGACTACTGACAAAAATTGTCACCATGGTCAGGATAATACGAAAGAAACCTCGCAAGTGAGCGCTTCAGGAAGTTATAGTCATGTCATCGATATGAAATGGAAGCATTTATCCCAAACGGCGGCCATCAGTGCAAGTGACGCTTATCAATTGGTCAGTTATGCGCAGGCTTACCAAGCAGAGCAGGTCTGGTTGGTCTATCCGGTACAAGGCAGTGACAGGCAGCCTGTGGCACTCAAGCAACAAGGCTACGATAATGAGCGTGCCGACAATCAAGCAGGTCATGCACCGCTATGGCTGATGCCATTTAACGTCCTTACCGGTACGATAAACAGTGGCTTGCTTCCAGCAGTGAATGTAGTATAATGACCCCGCTAGTGATTACGTAGTATCAAGGTTGGTAAGAGATTTTGTCACCGTTGTTTTTATAAGAAATACGGGCTTTTTGAAATAAGTTAGCAATTATTTTAAATTAATCAAAAATAGGTGTTGACAGAATCGGCTTTACCCCTTAATATGTGCACCTCGATAGCGAGGAACATTAACAAGTTAGCGGCATCGCCACTAACGAAGTAGTTAACAAGCTATCGTGATAATAGAGAATTTCGGAGTGTGGCGCAGTTTGGTAGCGCATCTGGTTTGGGACCAGAGGGTCGTAGGTTCGAATCCTATCACTCCGACCATCTATTTTTTAAGAGCCTTACAGGCTTTTTTTTATGTATAATGGTTTAGTTTCTGATATATTTATATTTTAAACGAGACTGAATATATAAAAAGCCCCTAAGAGCGCCTGTAGCTCAGTTGGATAGAGCACCTGCCTTCTAAGTAGGTGGTCGCAGGTTCGAACCCTGCCAGGCGCACCATTTAGCCTGCATATTTTGCCAGTCCTTGGCAGCAGTTATGGCGGTTGTAGCTCAGTTGGTAGAGCCCCGGGTTGTGATCTCGGTTGTCGTGGGTTCGAGTCCCATCAGTCGCCCCATTTTATTCTGCATTCTCTTCCTTTAGTATTTATACATCCTATTTGTTATAAAAAATTATATCTAAATAATATACTTGCCGATTTTGGCATTTTTTTGTGCCTGTCTGTTTAGTTGTATGATCTTATTTTGATATAGTCAGGTCAATGTAAAAGAGATACAGCGGGGCTGAGATAAGTTTTTGTCGCCTTGTCGGCGTAGCCATGGCAAGCAAGAAAAATTTGTACCAGTCACGTAGCATCGTATCGTGTCTCCATTTTATTAATTGTTGACTATAGTTAAACGCTTAAACGCTTAAACGCTTAAACGCTTAAACGCTTAAACGCTTAAACGCTTAAACGCTTAAACGCTTAAACGCTTAAACGCTTAAACGCTTAAACGCTTAAACGCTTAAAAGCGCGCTAGTTTGTGTCCATCCATTTGAACGTGTTGGACATTTATTTTTTGCCCTACGGCTAGCCTTTTTGGGTTTTTGTTCTATAGTATGTACCGTGTAACACCAGTTTATGGATGTTATCTGACACTTAAGCCATCAGCTATAAATAGAAGATAGGTAACGCTTAAGTTAGTCAAAATAATGATTGAATATATTCAGTCAGTCTAAGGCTGTAATAGGGATGTGTGTGTGTTTTCGAAGGAATTTGCTGCTACTGACTTTGCCTATTGAGGAAGTGTTTGATGGACGCACTAAGCGTATTGTTACAAAACGTTTATTTGTTTGAAACCAAGTATTATCGTTTAAATGGTGCTGGAAATTGGTCTTATTCAATCACTCGAAAAGACACCATTTTATTTTACTTAGTGATGTCTGGTAGTTTTTGTATTGATGTTGGTGATGGTCTGCGACAGGCACACGCTGGCGATATGATTATGATTCCCAATGCGTATAGGCATGTCAGCTACGCGCTGGATCATAATGGCGAGGACGCCAGACCGCTCGATGAGATGCTGACGACATGCAAAGAGCATACGCTGGATATTGATGGTAATGGTGATCCTAATTCGTCTTTAATATTGATCGAGTGCAAGTATGACAAAGAGATGATTCGTCCTCTGTTGTCTGTGCTGCCATCAATACTGCCTGAAATCAACGATGAAGATGATGGTAGGTTTGAGGTTATTGACGTTGAGATTAAGCTGCTGACGTTAGAAGCGGAGCGTGAGCGCATGGGCAAAACAGCGGTCATCAATCATTGGGCCAGTATTATGATGATTGAATGCTTGCGGGTTTATATTGAAAGCTTGCCCGAGGCCACAGAAAATTGGCTAAAAGCCATGAAAGATCCGTTTTTGACCAAAGCACTAGCCGCGATGCACGAAGCACCAAGCCAACATTGGACCATTCATAAGCTCGCTGAGACAGCAGGAATGTCGCGCTCGAGCTTTGCGCAGCGCTTTAAAGATACGGTGGGTATGCCGCCATTGACCTATCTTATTGATTACCGCTTGCGTTTGGCAGCGCGGTATTTACGCCTGCAACAAAACAGTATCAGCCGAATCAGTGAGCTGGTGGGCTATGCTTCGGACTCCACCTTCAGTCAGGCGTTCAAGCGCGTTTATGGCGTATCACCAAAAGCGTACCGCCAACAGTATCAAAAAGACAACCTCGCTTAGCTTACGGTTGTGGCACTCTTTTTGTCGAAAGCGTTAAGGTTACCATCGTATCCTTAACGCTTTTTTGTTTTTTAACTCGGAAACATGGCACTTCGATAGCGAGTTGCTGACTGATCTTGATGACGGTAATTTGGCGATGCACAGCTGACAATGTGCTTGTGTTCAGGTACTATGGAATAATGAGTCGTCTAGGCGCAAACGCTTATTTATAGCGCATTGTTTTTCACGGTATGCTAGCCATATAGTATGGCCTAGAAGATGTTTATTTTTGCTGCTGATGGTATGTTATGACTGAACCGACTGCAAAGCCAAGCGCACAAGCCAATAGCCAAAAAGGCCCTGCTGCGTCTGTTAAAAAACAAAGTAAGAGCAAGGGAAATAGTGCTAAAGGCAACGCCAAAGATAGCCCTCGCCTTGTAGAAAACGAGCAAAAGAAGGTGCCTGAGACACTGGACAAGGCGGCGTTGTTGGCCCTATTTACGTTAGCTTCTGAAGATCCTGCAGATGAAGAGGGGGCGTCGAAAGTTGCAGCTGACACGCCGTCTGCTGCTGCAACTGATGACAGTGTGGCGACTACTGATAGCGAGCCTAGTATTGCCGAGCAGCGTGTGGCAGTTTATCATGCTCAGCATGAGCGTACTCGGCTGTTGTACGTCGCCTCTGCCGAGACCCGTCCCACTTATTTGGTACAAACGCTCAAATCTCAGTTTGCAGAGTATCAGCAATATCAACTTGCACAGCAGCTCGATAAACGCGGCCTGATGGACACGGATGGACTAGAACGCCTCTGGCAGCAGTTGCATGTGGTCGATGATATCATCGCAGATATCGTGCGTCATATGCCAGCGCAGCAGCCAGCAGGGTGGCAACTAACCACTCAGGATGGACGAAACCCACTCTGCTTTGCCACTGTTGGTAAGCTAAAACATGGCAAACTCATTCGTGACCAAGGCAGTCTCAATAGCTATGTCTTAGGGCATTTTGGGGTGAGCAGCTTTACCTATGATCGTGGCTATTACATCGGTCATGTGGTTGGTTATTTATTCAGTTGTTATTTTTGCGCGCACCTGTCTATCAGCTATGGCGTCACGGCCCTTGGGCAACAGACCGTTGCTGATTATGAGTACGCCAGTCTTGAAACCCCGCATATGGTGAGGTTACTACAAGGCTTGGACAGCTACTGCAAAAAACGTGTTTATCAACTGGCGGTTATCTGTGCCCGCTTGAGTGTCTTTGCCAGCGATAAACGTATCGAGAGAATGCTGATCGCCGAGGTGAACGATTTTGATAAAAAACTACAGCAGCAGCATCTCGATGTTTTGTTATTAAACGGTTTAATGCCTGATAGTAGTGATTCTACGCCGCTTTTTTAAGCACTGGTTTTTAACTCTCTATCTTTGATCACCTTGGGATATCTGCTGCTATGCCCGCTTATCATTTTAAAGCGCTCGACGATCGCGGCGGTGTCCAAAAAGGCTTGCTCGAAGGCGATTCTGCGCGGCAAGTTCGTCAGCAGCTGCGTGATAAGCACTGGACACCGGTAGAAGTCAGCGCCGTTAATGATCGACAAAGTCAAAGTAAAAGCCGCTATAAAAAACCGTCGGCGTATGAGTTGGCGCTCCTTACACGCCAGTTATCTGTCTTACTCGCGGCGGGTATTCCACTTGAAGAAACGTTGGCAGCTGTCGCTAAACAATCCCCAAAAACCCATATTAAGTCCTTAATGCTGGCCGTGCGCTCACACGTCTTAGAGGGGCTAAGCCTCGCCCGTGCTTTACAGCAAGCCGCAAGCTTCCCGCCCCTTTATATCGCTACTATCGCGGCAGGGGAGAAGTCAGGTCATTTAGATCTAATCCTCAATCAGTTAGCAGATTACACCGAAAACCGCTTTGCCTTACAAAAGAAAATACAAGGCGCGATGGTTTATCCCATTGTATTGATGGTGATGGCAGTCGGGGTGATTATGGGTTTGATGAGCTTTGTGGTGCCCAAAATCGTCAAGGTTTTCGAGCAGTCTGAGCAAGCGCTACCGCTGATTACCCAAGTTGTCCTGACCTTATCAAACATCATTACCCAGTGGTGGTGGCTGATGCTATTGGTGTTAGCAGGGGCGGCGTTTTTATTCTATCGTTTTGCTCAGACCAAAGCGGGTAAACTAGCCATAGACAGTATGGTACTTAAGTTACCCATATTGGCGCGCTTGTCTAAAGGTCTAAATGCGGCGCGTTTTGCCAGTACGCTTGCCATATTGGTACGCTCAGGCGTGCCCTTGATTGAAGCTTTGCATATAGGTGCTGCGGTGACGACCAATTTGCACATTAAGCAAACCATCATTACCGCCGCTGATAGGGTGACTGAAGGCGCTAGTTTGTCCAGTCAACTTGAAAAATCGACCTATTTTCCGCCAATGATGGTACAAATGATTAAAAGTGGTGAGAACTCAGGGGAGCTTGAAAATATGCTTAGCCGCGCGGCTGCCATGCAAGAAGCGGAAGCCACCAATTTTATCAGTACCTTGCTGTCGTTGCTCGAACCTTTGATGTTAGTGCTGATGGGCGTAGTAGTAATGATTATTGTGATGGCAGTGATGCTCCCGATTGTAAATATGAATGACTTGGCAGGCTAGCGGCACGGCCTATCAAAAAAGCGAAAGAGGACTCCACCCGACATTGGGGTAGAGGTGAATTTCGCATCACTGGCTAGCCTCGCTGATTCTGAATATATTGTTTAATAATATCTAATGGCGCACCGCCACAAGAGCTTGCAAAGTAGGAACGTGACCAAAGCACAGGCTTGGAATAAGCTGCTCTTAAATCAATAAAACCTCCCCTCATTCGCCTACTTGTGACTGACTTCAAGTTATTAACCAATTTGCTTAATTGCACTGTTGGTGGATACTGGATAAGCATGTGAATGTGATCCGCCTCACCGTTACATTCCTTTAGCTCAGCATCAAAACTTTTACAGACCTCAGCCACACACTCACTAAAACACTCATGATGCAGCTCACCTAAAACCTTTTTTCGGTACTTAGTAATAAAAACCAAGTGAACGTGAAGGTTAAAGGCGGCATGGCGATTTTTATATATCTCACTCATTGCAACAAATATCCTTAAATGCTAGTATTATAAGCATAATATCAAGTACATACTCATTAATAAAGAAAGCATTTATGAAAATCAACAAAGCGTACAAATTTAGGCTTGAGCCTACTATAGAGCAGGAGATTATTCTAAATAATCTTGTCGGCTCAGCGCGTTTTGTTTGGAATCACATGCTGGCAATATCGTTTGAGATGTTTGCTAAAAATGAGTTTATCAATGCCACCAACCTCGTTAATAAAATCATTGGCTTAAAGAACAACCCTGATTTTGAGTTCTTAAAAACAAGCTCTAATGCCGTCACCTTACAACAAAAGGTACGCGATCTTGCCTTGGCTTGGTCACGATTCTTTGACCCAAAAGTACACGCCAGACTCAAAGAAAACAAAAAGAAACCCAAAAAGCCCAAGTTCTTTAAACTGGCTGACGGCACAGAGATTCAACGACGCCCACTGATGCCACAATTTAAGCGCAAATCCGATGGTTGTGACTCAATCAGACTGGTTCAGTTTGCTAAATACTGCCGTGTTGAGGGCAACCGCGTTAAACTACCAAATGGCATTGGTCTAGTGAAATTCAGAAAATCCCAAGACATCATCGGCACCATCAAGAATGTCACCATTAGCAAGAAATCGGGGCACTGGTACGTGTCGTTTGGGTGTGAGCGCGAACTGGCACAGAATCCTCGTCACCCCTCTAAAAGCGCCATTGGCTTGGACATGGGTATCACAAAACTACTCACCACCTCAAACGGTGAAACCCTCAAACCCAAGAACAGCTTTAAAGCCAATCAGGTTAAACTGGCCAAATTACAGCGTGGGTTGGCAAAAAAAGTAACATTCAGTGAAAACTGGAAAAAGCACAACCGTAAGATTCAAAAACTACACCATCATATCGCCAATGTCAGACAGGACTACTTGCACAAACTCACCACCAGCATCAGCAAAAACCACGCCATGATTGCTTGTGAGGATTTAAAAGTCGCCAATATGTCGACATCAGCAAGTGGGTCGATGGAGAACAAAGGCCGTCAGGTCAAAGCCAAGTCAGGGTTAAACAAATCCATTTTAGATCAAGGCTGGGGTATGATGGTCAATATGCTTGAGTACAAGCAGCAGTGGCGCGGCGGGCTACTGATTAAGGTAAACCCACGCTACACCAGCCAAACCTGTTTTAACTGTCAGCATATCGCCAAGGAAAATAGACAAACTCAAGCAAAATTCGAGTGCGTCCAATGTGGGTATAAAGCCAACGCTGATATTAATGCAGCTCGTAATATTTTATCGGCAGGACATGCCGTGTTGTCTGCGGAGGGAGGATGCAGTAAAGGTCGCCCGTTGAAACAGAAAACTTGCGACGGTCGTGAGAAAGTCGCCTAAGAGCTTAGGCTTTTAGAATCCCCTACTTGAGCTTGGCGAAAGTGGGGGGAGTGTGTCAACTTGCTAAACCTTGCGCTAGCTTTCTTAAGACTTGCTTACTGTAGTAGATTTTTGACTGCATAGCCTTTTTCCTATGTTAAAAACAATCGTCACGCTATAGTAAGCGCTCGTCAAACTCTGTATTTACAAACGTTAGCTACTACTTATTATGGACATTGCTAACAATCTATTGGCATCGCTGGATAAAAATAAAACCATGGTTTATAGTGACAATTGTTTCAATGCTTATTAATACGTCGCTTATAAATGCGACATAAACGCCACTTTTACTATTTACATAACCGTGATGACAAAAGCGATGACTATGATTGATACAACTCAAGTAAATACGATGCCAAAAAACGCCATTAATCATGCCAAAGCTCAGGCAAATAACGTGAGCAGTGGCAAGGCAGTTTTTATGCAACACAGACGGATAGGCCAGTCCAGTCAGTCAGGCTTTACCCTCATTGAAATTATGGTGGTCATTGTCATTTTGGCTATTCTGGCGGGCTTAGTGGTGCCAAAAGTGGTGGGACAAAGCGATAAAGCTCGCGTAAAAACCACGGAAACAGCGCTTGCGACTGTGTCAAATGCACTTGATATGTATAAGGTGGACAATTCGCGCTATCCGACCACAGCGCAAGGTCTCGAAGCACTGACAACGCCGCCTGCGGATGCCAAAAACTATCCTGACGGTGGTTATATTAAAGGTGGGTATCCAACGGATGGCTGGGAGAATGAGATGCAATATGTCTCTCCTGGCAGTGAAGGGCGACCCTATGATTTATTTTCATTGGGTGCAGATGGGCAGCAAGGCGGCGAAGGGCAAGATGCCGATATTTACGCCCAGCTATAAGCGTTAGCCTGATGAGTTGTTAAAAATGGGTAATAAGATACGCCCTAGTCCATAGCTTATTTAGGATAAAAGCATCGCTAGCGAATACTGCCTATCAACCAATAATGTGTTATTGGTTGATATTTTTTATCAGTAGATAAAACGTGTGCCCTACCGAATAGGTGCTCACATGATCAAACAGCCCAATTATAATGTTGTCCATATTGATACGCATACTGTTACTAGAAGCGTTGAGACTTAACCATCAGTCATCACAAGCCGTCATTAAAGGTTATTAAAGGTCATTATTTATGTTAATTAAAATGCCAATCGCAAAATCAGCTGCTGTCAATAATCGCACTGCTAAAAAGTCTTATGTGCTTGCTGTTGCCGTGATGAGTACTTCTGTAATGACGGGGCTGTCTATGAGTGCTCAGGCGGCAGGATTGGGTGAGTTATTTGGGAGTAACAGTGCTGGGCAATCGAAGTTTTTGCCAGTCGATAAAGCCTTTCAAGTCAGCCCCATCACCAAAGCGACGGCTAAGGGTACGCGTTTATCGATCGTTTTTGACATCACGCCAGGTCATTACGTTTACAAAGACCAGCTCACTTTACGTTTCCCAAAAGGGTTGAGTGCCACCCCATTTACTTTTAGTCAGTCGCCAGTCTCCATTAACGATCCCACCTTTGGGCAAGTGCCTGTATTTACGCAAAAAAGCGTGGTCGCAACCACCACGCTGATGACTACAAATGGTAAAGGGGCAAGGAATGCACCGATTGTGATCGGTTGGCAAGGCTGCGCCAAAGCGGGTTTATGCTATCCGCCAGAGAAGATCAAAACCACGGTCAACATCGGCGTGGCACGCAAATAGATAGCGAGCAGGTCGTCTCAGATGATAGTCATACAAGAATGTTAGCAATAAATAGGTAGCCCTTCATGTCCATTCAGCCAATAGAAACCCCCTCATCGCGAACGGTCAAACGTACTTCTAAACAGTCTTATCTATTGGCAATTGCTTTAACCAGTAGCACGTTGTTGGCGGGCGTGTCAGCCATGCCAATGACCACGCAAGCGGCAGGGTTGGGCGATCTCTTTGGTAACAATCAAAGTGCCGCGCCATCGAAGTTTTTGCCTGTTGATGAAGCGTTTCAAGTCAGTAGTAGCAGTACACCTACCAAGTCTGGTACGCGCTTGGCCATTAACTTTGACATCACCCCTAAGCACTATGTTTATAAAGACCAAATTAAGCTGACTTTGCCTGCTGGCGTGACTGCCGCCCCTTTTACCTTTAGCCAGTCACCGGTCTCAGTAGAAGATCCAACCTTTGGGCAAGTACCGGTGTTTGACCAAGCGAATATGGTCGCCACCACCACTTTGTCCAATAATAGTGGCAAACGCTTGGACAATGCCGCTGTGGTGATTGGTTGGCAAGGCTGTGCCAAAGCAGGGCTTTGTTATCCGCCCGAAAAGATTAAAACCACGGTCGATATCGCTGCAACCTCACAGCAGTCGGCAAGCGGTAACGCCAGTCGTGCGGCCAATGATTCCATAAACAACGATACTCTGGGGGAGAATGATCAGCTGTCTGCTAGTGCGGTAACGACCTCAACAGCAACAGCGTCTACTATCACTGACGGCAGTAGCTCCAATGCTGAAGCAGGACAAGTAGAGTCAGATGACGACGTGATTGATTATGCGTTAGTAGATGATGAGCTCACGGCTACCAACACAATCTCTGGGGCAGATGGCGAGGTCATGAGTAGTGCTGCGCCCAATGAAGATACGGCTGCTACTAGTAATGGGGTTGATAGCGACCCGTTTGGCTTGGCGTCTCATCCATGGCTGGCACTGGTGTTGTTGTTTTTAGCTGGTTTGGGCTTGGCGTTGACACCATGCGTACTACCGATGCTGCCGATCGTTGCCAATATCGTCGCTCGTGAGAAAAACCCAACGGTAAAACGCGGCGTTATCTTAACCACTAGCTACGCCATCGGTGTGGCAACCGCTTACGGTATTTTGGGCGCTGTCATTGCCGTGTTTGGTGAGTCGTTAGGGATTATTGGCTGGTTGCAAAATCCCATTATTCTTATTAGCTTTGCCATTGTTTTTGTCCTATTGGCGTTATACATGCTGGGTGTGTTTAGTGTCCGTTTACCAAGAGCCATTAGTAGTAAAATGCAGGGGTTAAGCCAAGCGGGCGATAGCAAGCTTGGTAGTACAGGCGGGAGCTTACTGGCTGGTTTCTTGTCAGCGTTGGTGGTGTCGCCTTGTGTCTCTGCGCCATTGTTTGGGGCGCTACTGGCAGTGTCGACGATTGGTAGTCCGCTATTGGGTTTTGCCGCCTTATTTATGCTTGGTTTTGGTTTATCAGCGCCGCTGATCCTAATTGGCGCTACCCAAGGTAAAATCATGCCAAAAGCGGGCGAGTGGATGAATTGGGTCAAGCAAGGTTTTGCCTTATTGCTCTTTGCTGTGGCGTTATTATTGATTGAACGGGTCTTTATCTCACCCGTGATGCTGATGGTATGGGCCCTATGGTTTATGGTCGTAGCAACTTGGGCGTGGAGCTGGCTGGGCAAAGGTCGTATGCTCACCCAAGCGCTAGGATTAATTGCCGGTATTTGGGCGGCTTGTTTGATAGTGGGGGCGGCATTGGGTAATGACGACAGTCTGCATCCGCTCGCGTCATTGAGCGCAGCACCGATGGTGCAGTCGGCTACTGGTCAGGCAACAACCAATAGTAACACAACAGATGAAACCATCACGACACTTGCAGAATTAGACACCATTATCGCGGCCAACCCTAAAGTGCTCGTGGATTTGACAGCGGATTGGTGCGTTGAATGCCGAATTATGGATAAAAACTTATTTCACAATCGTCCGGCACAAATGCAAGATTGGCAACTGGTGAGGCTGGATATCACAGAGACCAGTGCTGACTCCAAAGCCATCTTAGCCCGCTATCAGTTGTTTGGGCCGCCAGCCTTGCTGTATTACCAAGAGGGTCAATTGGTCAATCAACAAGTGGGGGAAATTGGCCGCTTGGAGTTCGAGCAGACGCTGACTAGACTTAACTAATACTTAATGCAATGATAAGGTTGTTGCTTAGTGCTTAATAATTTAAAAAAGGCCAACATACTGTGGTGACAGTGGGTTGGCCTTTTTATTTTTGTTAAATTCTACTTATGGTATTTTTATAAGTATTTGTTTTAACAGTAATTCTATTAGTTTACACTAATACTCAGTAGCGATAACGCTAGTATAGTGCCCCTCTTTTCACTACAATAAAGCAACAATGCTGCAGGAGCGTTACCAACGGTAATGGCTTCTGTTTATGGCCGAATTCATTGACTCTACCCTAATAAGGTTTTGACGGTCATATTCGTTATCTCATGTACTCTGCTGACGATCATGTCAGTTAGATAAAGGACACTTATGTTTTCCCATATTACGTCACAGCGTCAGTCTATGGATCTTATCAAAGCACACAAAACCCCCTTACCGAAAATGAATAAGCATTATTTAAATATAGCCGTTGGCATGGCGCTGACCTGTCTTACGGTACAAGTACAGGCTGCTGATAGTACGCAAACTTACAATGAGTTGCCCGCACCAGAGGCGGCGTTTGAGTATGAAGATTATGAGTTGCCCGAGGGCACTGATGCGCCGTCAACAAGTGCGAATAGCACTGCCCAAGAGCGCAAAATAGTCAGTAAAGAGTTTATTGGCCAACAAGCAAAGTTGTTTTTTGAGTGTACGCAAGTTCAGATTAGTGCCGCGCGCTTGGCTTGCTTCGACAAAGTCGCTGAGGAAGGCAAGACACCAAGTTACACCTCGACCAAGCAGTCGGTCGATCTGGCAAAAACATTTAAAACAACTATCACAGGCAATCCGCAAGTTGTCTTTGTAGAAGAAAATACCACTATTGTTGGTGCTGATAATACAGCGGCTGATGCAGTCGCTAATGAGGCAGCTGCCACCGACAGTTTAGAAACGGCTGGTTTGACGCAAAAAGAAGCGCAGACGTTGGAAGAGATAGGGGTTACTCAGACAGACATTGAGAAGTATACGCCGCTCAGTTTGTCTTATGATCTTGATAAAAACAGTGAGCGTGGTACGTGGACAGTACGGCCATACCGCCCGACTTATATATTACCGTTGTTTTATACCTTTGATCCGAACTTAGGGCCTAATACTCCCTCTCAGCCTGTAGAGCCTTTTACCTCTAATGACACACGTAATACTGAGTTAAAATTTCAGTTGTCTTTAAAGAGTAAAGTCGCTGAAGATTTGTTCGATACCAATGCTGATTTGTGGTTTGGTTATACGCAAGAGTCGCACTGGCAGGTCTATAATGAAGACACCTCACGTCCATTTCGTGCCACCGACTATCAGCCCGAGATATTTTTGACGCAGCCTGTGACAGCCGACTTGCCTTTTGGGGGTCGCTTGCGCATGTTGGGAGCGGGGGCTATTCATCACTCTAACGGTCAAGATGACCCGTTATCCCGCTCATGGAATCGCGCTTATCTGATGGCAGGCGCAGAGTGGGGCAAGCTGTCGGTGATACCGCGGTTGTGGGTGCGAGTAAATAATGAGAGCGCTAGTGATGACGATAATCCAGATATTGAAGACTATATGGGCTACGGTGATATCAAGTTCTTGTACGACTTGCCTGATCAGAAGAGCCTGAGCGGTACGTTGCGCTATAATCCTAGTACCAATAAAGGCGCCGCGCAAATCGATTATGTGTATCCGTTAACAGAAAATATCAACGGTTATGTGCAGCTATTCCAAGGTTATGGTGAGTCCATCGTGGATTATAACTACGAAAACACCTCTATTGGCTTCGGTATTGTACTAAATGACTGGAAAGGTTTTTAACATAGCCAATCAAAATAAAAGTGGTACATACAGTCACAATGTTCTACTGGGTTCTATTGGTACAAATGTTCCTCACTGGCTATGCGCAAGCGTGACAGATAGTTTGCAACAGTCACCCCAGTAGAACCGTACTCTTTTTAAAATGGATCGACTACAGTCCCAGCCCATAGAGTAAATAATGCACCGCTTAGCTCCTTATCAAACCGGATTATGGCTGGCAGAGTATGTTGATATACGCTGCCAGCTATGCCGTGTCTATCGTAGCACCCCGCAAGCTCAGCTTTTACGCGCTGATTTATCTCAAGGTGAGGTAGGATCTAGTAGCGATAACAGCGCTAAGGATGACAAATTTTTATCAAGCCATCACTCCTTAATGGCTAAATGTCGCCAAAGAATAGCACAACGTTTTCATAGCGGGCTACTTTGCGAGCAGTGTCATCATAGTATTGCTTGGCTGCCAAAGCCGTTTGATTTGGACATTGCGGCTGCTGCTACGCTACCTATCCAAGCCGCTACTTATTACGACTACCCAATACGTCAAGCCATCAGATCATTCAAACACCATGAAGATATGATCAAGCTGCCCTTGCTGCTACATACCTTACGTCAACTACCACGTCCTCATGGTTGTCATCAAAGCAATAGCGTAATCGTCGCTATGCCAACGACTGAGCAGCGATTGGTCAAGCGTGGGTTCGATCCTGTTATGATCTTGGCTGCGCAGTTATCCAAGCATTGGCAAATACCGCTATGGCAAGGTGTAGAGCGTGTCGATAATACAGTTAGCCAGCAGGGGTTAACCCGCGCTGAACGCTTGAGCAATGTAGACAATGCTTTTGCTTTGATTGAAAAGCCGCCAGTTAAGCGTCTTTTATTGTTTGATGATGTGGCGACCACAGGTGCAAGCCTACAGGCACTGGGACGAGCCATATATGATCAAACCAATCCTTCACAAAAACGGCCTTCACAAAATCAGCCATTAACCGTCGATGATCCTTCGATCCCCAATTCCTATCATATCTATGCATATGCTTTAGCACATGGTAGTCAGTCTTAATAACTCATTTAGATTTTATATGAATACTATTTTGTTGCTAATGTACGGTCTAGACGCTATATTATAAAAAGAAAATATATTATTTCTTTATATTTCAACAACCTATTAACGGTTATACCGAAAACTAGGTGTGGAAAAGACACGTATTAGTTAGTTTGTCTCACTAAAATAAATATCAATTTTATATAAATGTCATTATAAATATTATGGAATAAAAATTGCATCATAAATATTGAATAGACAAAGATAAGTTGCAAAAAAACAATAGAAATTTTTGTTCACCGTTATGTTTTAAAGCGATATTGGTCTTAGGTGAGCAAGTGCCGTTATAGCTCGTTATAAATAGGAATCTGATGTGAACGCATCTGTGAATAACTTACCACCCAAGCGACACATGACCAGCTCAGGGTTTACCCTCATAGAGCTAATGGTAACGATTGCTGTAATGGCTATTATTGTCAGTATTGCCGCGCCTAATATTAGTACGCAATTGGCCGATCAACGGGTCAAGTCGACGGCTGCTACGCTTGCTAATGCGTTAAAAGAAGCCAAAAGTGAAAGTATTATCCGCCGTCAGAATATTACTTTGAGTTATGATGATAGTAGCAAACCCAAAATAATAAAAATAGTAAAGGCGGATACAAGTACTATAGCAAGCTACTCTTACGATAGTAAGAGCGTTATCAAATCTTCTAAAACGAGTATTGTTTTTGAACCTAGTAAACGCGTTGACGCTATAGCTATTTATACTATATGTGATACCAATACATCGATTGTACCTAAACAAGTTAACGTCAGTAAACTTGCTAACATAGATATTCGGACGGGAGGATCATGCTAATGAACAGATTTAATCATCAGCACGGCGTTGGTCTAATAGAGGTATTAGTTGCATTGTTATTATTATCCATTGCCGTATTAGGTTTTAGTGCGTTGCAAGTACGCGCGATCAGTGCAACGGATGAAAGTCTAGTACGAACAAAGTCCTTGACTATAGTCCGAAATCTAGCTGAGATAATGCGTGCTTATCCCGAGGCATATGTGACTGGTAGTGGTACAGCTTTCACTAGTGCTGCTGCGAGTACCCTGAATGCGGTACCAACTATACAGGCCGTGATAAGTAGTTCAGCTATTGAAACTGTTACCGTTTCTGGTAAAACAATCAGTATTCTTGCCACGGGTGCCAACTGTTTATCTACTGAGGTTGAAACTGTGGATGGTAAGAAGATACCAAAACAACCTTGTAGCATGGATCAATTAGCTGCTAGAGATACATTGATGGTTAAAAAAATAGCAGCCGACGAAGATATAAAACTTGGAATTACAACCTGTCCAGGTACATCAACGCACGCTATCCAGCAGCAGATGTGTATTATTACTGCATGGAACGATACAAGTCCGATTATGAGTGATAGTGACGCAAAAGCTTGCACGACAAGTAATGGAGTCTATAAAACAGGTAGCCACTGCTTGATATCGGAGGCTTATTAATGATTAAGAACAGTGAAAAGCGGCCTCAGTTTATGCACTACCCTTCGACTGTTACAGGCTTCACACTTATTGAGCTTATGATTTCATTAGTACTAGGTTTGCTCATTTCAGCCGCAATAATGCAAGTATATTTAATCAACACGCGTACGATTACTGTACAGCAAAGCGCTTCAGAAGTACAAGATAGCACCATTTTTGCGATGCAAGCGTTAGAAGAACATATCCGTATTGCTAATTTAGGTAATCCTATAGTTAGTATAAATGATAAAACCAACCACGGTGGTGTGGTATTGACTAAAAGCAACCTAGGAAGTAGTAATAATACTGAAGCTAAATATTTTACTGCTAGTACTGGTAGTACAGGTTGGAGTGGACTGTCAAATATTAAAGATATTAGCAGTGATCAATTGACCATTCAATATAAAAATATTACTCCAAATACGTTGTATGATTGTAAGGGTGGCAAAATTGATGCCAATAGCAGCGACTGGGTTGTTGAGCGTTATTTTATACGTTTATCTAGCAGTACAACTACGGAGCTTGCGCTAGCATGTGATGCTGGTCGAGTCGATGCCAGTGGTCTTGTTACATCAGCTTTCAATGGGGATGGTGAAGTTATTGTACCTGCAGTTGATCAGTTTAATGTGTTATTAGGCACTCAGACTGGTGTAAATGAGTTAACTTATCTACCAGCCAAGACGTATTTAGAGTTGACCGATAAGCCACCTATTACTACTGTAAAAATAGGTATCATCGTCCGCAGTAACACACCCTTAATAACGGATGGGGATAAAGAGAAATTTAATATTTTTGGTAAAGAGCAGATATTAAAGACTGACAGCACAGGTAAGAAATATTATCGTCGCAGTTATGAGTCAACCGTCTTGTTACGTAATGCTCGTATAATGGCTTTGACAGGCGTTTCAGTAACATCATAAGAAGAGAACAATATGTCAAATACTCAGCAATCTTATTATTCAAGAATGCCAGTGTCTAGTCAGCAAGGCGCGGTACTGATTGTGGTATTACTGTTTTTAGTTTTGATTATATTGGCTGGTGCTATCGCTGTTAGACAAAGCACTACCGACTTACGATTAGCAACGGGCGATCAAATCAATGCGTTGCTGTTGCAGTCAGCAGATAATGCCAATCAGAATATTGAACAAAGCATCAATGGTAGCAGTAGTTCTACTATCTACAATGACATGATATCGCGTAGTGGTCCGTTTGGACACTTTATTTTAGACACCAGTAGCACCAATCACGAATATATTTTTTGCTTTCGCCCTCGTAACCAATTTTTTGACATAAATAAAACGACGATTACAGTACCTGGCGGCGGCACTGTTTTAGGAGCAAGTAGTGGTTATTGCAACCCTGCTAAGTCTGCTGACTATATCAGCGAACGCAATGCCAGTATGACACAAGTAAATATCTCATTGACACCGCCAAGTGCAAGTAATGAAGCATTTGGTAGTTATACTATTGGTCAAGACACTGGCACAATTGCTAGTCAAGCGTTTATGTTTGATATTAATAGTACAGCTGTATTGCCTGCTTATGCCGATACAAAGGATTGCTTCGAAAAAACCAGTAAAGTAGATAGCGTTAGCAATAAAGAAGATACTATTGGCGGTTGTATGGCAAAAGCTGGTGTTCCCAGTACGGTACTGTATGAAAAAGCTAATGTAGAAAATAAATCCCAGCGTACTCAATGTGTGGACTTTGGTAAAGGTAGTGGGTTACGTTGTACGCTTCCTTCTAACTAATGCTGAAACTATTGATCATTTTATAGACAGCAAAATCTGTGTAAATGACGATTTAACTTAAGTTGAAATGTGGTTGGCAAATCTAATTGAACCATACAAGGAATAGGTCATGAAACGTTTATATAGCAAAGGGTCTAACAAACAGTCATGGCCTATGAGAGTACTAACAGCATCTATAGCAATAGGAATAATGGGAAGTTTAACGACTGCAAACAGTGCTACAAACACTCTTGGTAGAAAAGCTATAGGTGACTTAGAAATTTATAAAGCAGCTAAGCCAGGAACTGCATCTATCTTTATGATGCTGGATACTTCAGGGAGTATGGATAGGAGAAGTATTAGAAATGATTACGGAACGTCTTTTAGTGCTACTTGCACTGAAAACTCAATAAATTCAGAAAAGATTAGTGCAGTGGTCTATGAACGCAAGCTTAAGATGACGCCTTCAGGAGAAGTTTTCAAAGATAACGATGGCAAGACAGTTAAAGTTTTAGATCTTAATAATGTTAAAGAAACAATAAGTTTCACTCCTAAAGGGTGTACAGCTTCTAAAGCAGTCCGTTATTCTAGACTAACTCGATTACAGATCGCTCTCATCGAGTTATTAGCAGATAAAGTTTATGACAATAATACAAATGAAAAAGACACAGGTTCTTTACCTGATGATTACGCGATAGGTCTAGGTAATTATAGCTATAACGGAGATGGTAGAACAGGAGTCGTTTTAGTACCGACAATGGAACTAACTGCTGAGCAGCGTGTGAAGTTGATCAAGCAAGTTCAGGCTTTACAAGCGACTGGTGGAACGCCAACAGCTCATGCTTTGGCAGAGTCAGGTGCTTATATGATGGGTACAACAACAGCCCCTAACGTTAAGGTAGTGAACCGCCCCGACTTTATCGGAGAGTGATTTACTTGAGTCAGGCAGCGATGCCTGACAGGGTTAAATTATCATAATACCGCTTTTCAAACTCAAAGGGTGACACATATCCAATCGTGCTATGCAATCGTGTTCTATTAAACCAATCCACCCATTCAAGGGTTGCTAGTTCAACATCGTTCACACCAGTCCAGTTCTGTTTTAAATAATGAATCACCTCAGACTTATAAAGCCCGTTGACCGTTTCAGCTAATGCATTATCGTATGAATCGCCTGTCGTACCGACAGAAGCTATAACACCGCATGTAGCCATTTTATCAGTATAGCGAATGGATAAATACTGAACCCCTCGATCACTGTGATGAATCACATCTTTGGGATAGTTTCTATCTGCTATTGCTTGATTTAACGCCGCCATCACCATATCTGTGTTCATACGATTAGATACTTTCCAGCCCACAATAGCGCGAGCAAACACA